>CAYSHU010000147.1:0-5817 GCA_964430965.1 uncultured Ruminococcus sp.
AAGCTGAAAGCCAAAACGGAGGTTTACGAGCTTCACCGCGCGCTTTGGGGCAAATGGGGCGCGGATATCGAAAAGATATACCGCGAATTTGACTTCAATATCCCATACGAGCCGATGTCGGCGTGGCTTGGGTATTCGATAATGCTCACCCGCGACGAAAGCCTTATGGCTCTTGCGATAGAGCTTAACAACAAGTCGAAGCTTAGGGGTCACTACGACTACGCTGAAACGATAGCGCGGCTGCTCGGCACGGAGGACTGCGCGGCGTGGCTGAAAAGAAAGACGCACGAGCTTAATCAGAAAAGCGCGGGAAATCCGCATAAGCTCTATACAAGCGACTTTGCGGGAGTTATGGAGAAAGTCCGGCAAGTCAACGGCGGGTATGAACTCCGCATCTCATACCACGATGAAATATCCGGCAAGGAGATATATATTTCCGCGCCTATCGCTCTGCCGATGAAGGAGCTTATGGATATTTACGTTTACGAAAACCATTACGTCCGTGAGTTTATCAAAAAGCCCGATAGGACAGTATTGAGCGTTCTTTTCAAATCGGGCATCAAAAACGTCAAGGAGCTTGCCGACGCGTATTTTAGTCAAAACGAAACGTTCACTCCGTTCGCGGTGCGCAGCTTCTTCGGTATGCTTCCGGGCGACAGGGATTTCAAGCTGTCCGAGGTGAAAAGAATTGTCGAGCTTTCCCGCAAGGGCGAGCTTAAAGCAAAGATCGACGCCGACGACCTCTCCGCTTGGGTCGAATCGGGAATGAAATAACGCCGCTCTAAATCGCGGAATTTATCGAAAGGGAATTATTATGGACATCACACCTATCTACGAGCTAAAATCGCGGCTTCGCGCCGCGGCTATCGCGGGGACAAATCTGCTCTCCGAGGATTTCAGACTGAAAAAGGCGGCGGAGAGCTTTTCGGCGCTGGCGGGGAGCTCGCCCGTATTCGCGAAAATCAACGAGATGACGGGAAAGCTGCTTGAAAGCGGCAGACCCGAGGACCTGCTCGACACGATAACGCTTGTCGACGCGGTAATCACGACGCTCGCAACTGTCGGAACGTCGGAGGAAATTGAAGCTATTGAAATCGCGGAAAAAACGGGGGCGGTTGTCAACGCGCCGTATTCGCAGCTCTCGCCTCTGCTGGAGGCGCTGACCTCAAAGGGCAGCGGCAACTACAACACGTTCCTCACCATAAGGGATAATTTTCCCGAGCTGATGAACGACTACCGCGTGAAGCCCGTGCTTGTCAAGGGCTTGAACGCGTCCTATTCGGAGCTGGCTTTAGAGGTCGAAAAGACAATCTGCAAAATGGGTAAGGAGATGCTCCCACTTCTTAAAGCGGATTTCGACCCCAAGGGCAAAAAGGATATGCTTCGGCGCGTGAACGTTATTGAAAACATCGCTGGTGCGGACGAGAACGATTTTTATCTCGAACAACTCGAGAACGCCGAAAAGGAAGTGCGAATGGCGCTTATCTACGCGCTTCGGCACGACGAGGGGAATATAGATAAGCTCATTGAGCTCACGAAAACCGAAAAGGGCAAGCTGAAAACCGCGGCGCTGAACGCTTTGGCGAAATTCGACTGCGAAAAATCCGCGACGTTCTTCGAGGAATACGCGAAGAAAAAGCCCGTGGAGGTCATCGGGGTGATGAATCAGGTGTCCTCGAAGTGGTCCAGCGAGCTCACCGCGCGGCTTATCGACGAGCTCCTTGTGAACGACAAGGGCGAGAAGATCACGCTGTCGCAGTCGGCTGATGTAAAGAAAGTAAAGCTCAAGGCGAAAACGGGCTTCTACGAGCTGAACGCCGCGCTTTGGGGCAAATGGGGCGCGGATATCGAGAAGATATACCGCGAATATGAGGACAAGGACAAATCGCCGCAAATGTCCGTGCGGCTCGGGGATACGATCATAGTAACGGGCGACGAGAGCCTAAAGGCACTCGCTGTCGAGCTTAACAGCAAGTCGAAGCTGAAGGGGCACTACGACTACGCGGAAACCGTCGCGCGGCTGCTCGGCAAGGAGGACAGCACCGACTGGTTCAAGAAAAAGGCGCACGAGCTGAAGCTGAAAAGCGCACTTGACGATAAGGCAGTCCACAACAGCTTTTTCACGCGCGTTTTGCGAATGGTGGAGTTCAAGGACGGCAAACACGTCCTCACCGTGGGGCATCTGGACGACACGACCGAGCTGTGGGAGTACATAAACGTGCCGATAACGCAGTCGATACACGCGCTCACGGATATTCTGATAAAGAGCTCAAGTGAATTTTACAACACGGCAATGGCGAAGTGGATAAATCCCGACGACCGCGAATTCTGCGACAAGCTCGGAAATTATTATGTCGAGCAGTTTATGAAAAAGCCCGATACTTATCTGCTGAGTTTGATCCGCAAAACGGGTATCAAAAACGTCAAGGGGCTTGCCCGCGCGTATTTCGGCAAAGATGCCGCCAAATTCTCTCAATTCGGTATGCACAATTTCTTTGAAAATCTCCCCGGCGACGACGATTTCAAGCTCGCCGAGGCGCGGGAGATCATCGAGCTTTTCCGCAAGGGCAAGCTGAAAGCCAAGTTTGACGTGGACGATTTCTCGGCTTGGGTTGAGTCTGGAATGAAATAGAATCAACATAACGAAAGAGCAGTAAATTTCAAAAAATGTCAAGATTTTCGAAGAAAATCTTGACCGATTCCCTCAGCGCTGCGGAGTGGAGCGAAGCGGAACGGAGCAGTGGTGAGGGAATTTTGAAATTTAAATTAAAATAAGGAGAAATTATGGAACAAGAAATACTTAGATTACCTGCTGAAAAGCTCTTTGAAGAGGAGCTTAACGCGCTTATCAAAGCGGAGAGCGACCCCGTTCCCACGGGCTGGAGAATGTCGCCGCGCTCGGTGAAAACGTACATTTGCGGCGGCAAGGTCGGGAAAACCGTCATCACGCCGAAATATATCGGACACGAGCGGCTTGTGGAGATCGCTATCGCGACGCTTGTAACGGACAGAGCGCTACTGCTTATCGGCGAGCCAGGCACGGCGAAGAGCTGGCTGTCGGAGCATTTGACGGCGGCGATAAACGGCGACAGCTCGCGCGTTATTCAAGGCACGGCGGGCACGACCGAGGAGCAGATACGATATTCGTGGAATTACGCGATGCTTATCGCTAACGGCCCGAGCGAGGCGGCGATGCTGAAAAGCCCCGTGTTCACGGCAATGGAGGCGGGGGCAATCGCGCGCGTGGAGGAAATCTCGCGCTGCGCCTCCGAGGTTCAGGACACGCTTATCTCGTTATTGTCGGAAAAGCGCGTTTCCGTGCCTGAGCTGAATATGGAAGTCCCCGCGAAAAAGGGATTTTCTGTAATCGCGACAGCGAACACGCGCGACAAGGGCGTAAACGATATGTCCGCGGCGCTGAAGCGTCGCTTTAACATCGTGGTGCTCCCCTCCCCCGAAACTCTGGACGCGGAAATGGAGATCGTTCGCACACGTGTTGAACAGCTCTCCGGAAGCCTTGACCTTAACGCGGCGCTGCCTAAGGACGCAGTTATCGAAAAGGTCTGCACGATATTCCGCGAGCTGCGGCAGGGCGAAACTCTCGACAAGAAGCAAAAGGTAAAGGCGCCGAGCGGCGTTTTGTCCACCGCCGAGGCGATTTCCCTGCTCTGCAACAGCATGGCGCTCGCGGGGAGCTTCGGCAGCGGCGACATCTCAGACGAGGACATTGCCGCGGGCTTGCAGGGCGCGGTCGTAAAGGACGAGCAGAGCGACAAGGTCGCTTGGAAGGAATATCTCGAAAACATAATGAAAAAGCGCGGCTCCGGTTGGAGCGGGCTTTATAAGGCGTGTCGGGAGCTGAACGAATGAGCGAATTATTGTTTTTCGGAATTCGCCACCTCTCCCCCGCGGGCGGATTTTATCTGGAGAAATTCCTCGGCGAGGAAAAGCCCGACTGCGTTCTGATTGAAGCGCCAAGCGACTTTGAGGATATGCTTTCGGACATCGTGAGAGCGGAAACCAAGCCGCCGTTCGCGGTGCTGGCGTACACAAACGCTGCGCCCGTCAAGACGATTTTATATCCGTTCGCGGAGTATTCCCCCGAATACCGCGCGATCTTGTGGGCACACGAAAACGGCGTTCCCGTGCGGTTTATGGATTTGCCGAGCGAAACGTTTCTTGCGCTTTACGAAAAGCGGAACGAGAATGAAGAAACGGAAGCTCCGGAAAAAGAGCGCGAAATCTCCGTTTATGAAAAGCTCGATATTCAAAGCGGCGAGGGCTCGCATGAAACGTTCTGGGAGCGCACGCTGGAGCACTGCGCGGACGACGCGGGCTATCGCGAGGGCTCGAGCTTGTTCGGGGCAAATATCAGAGAGCTTTCAAGCAAGGACGAATTCGACGCGGAGGAAATCCGTCTGCGCGAGGCATATATGCGCTCCGTTATCAGAAAAGCGGCGGAAGAATTCGGCAAAATCGTCGTTGTAACGGGCGCTTATCACGTTGAGGGGCTGAAGACTTGGGAATCCGACGAGGCTCTGCCCGAGCTACCGAAAACGGACAGTCTGCACACGCTGATGCCGTATTCTTACTATCGGCTTTCCACGCGCTCCGGCTACGGCGCGGGGAACAAAGCGCCCGCTTACTATGGGCTTATCCGCGACGGACTGGAGCGCGGCGACCCGCTTTACGCGGCGAACGCTTACCTCACGAAAATCGCGGCGTATCAGAGGGCGAACGGCAACGCGGCTTCATCGGCGCAGGTCATCGAGGCGGTGCGGCTGGCGGGCTCGCTCGCGAAAATGCGCGGCGGAAACGTACCGGTTCTGCGCGATTTGCGCGACGCAGCGGAAACCTGCCTCGGCGAGGGCAGCTTCGCCGCGATAAGCGCGGCGACGGCTGACACGGAAATCGGGACGCAAATCGGCGAACTGCCCGACGGCGTTTCGCGCACGAGTATTCAAGAGGATTTTTACCGCGAGCTAAAAGAACTGAAGCTCGAAAAATACAAATCAATCACGGCGCAGGAGCTGAAATTAGACCTGCGCGAAAACCGCCGCGCTTCAAGCGAGAAATCGGCGTTTCTGGATTTGAACCGCTCGTTCTTCCTGCAGAAGCTGCGTGTACTGAACATCGGCTTTGCGGAGCCGCTGCAAACAAATCAAAATAATGCGACTTGGGCGGAAAACTGGACTCTGCGCTGGACGCCCGAGGCTGAAATTCGGCTTGTGGAGAGCGCGCTTCGCGGCGACACGGTGGAGCTCGCGGCGCAGTTCGCGCTGAAGGAGCGCGTGGAGGACGCGGCGGCGATGTCCGATATCGCGCTCGCAATCGAGGACGCGTTCCTATGCGGAATGTCGGCGGCGCTGGACTATGCGGTGACGGCGCTTCAAGCGATAGCCGTCGAGGCGGTGTCGTTTGAGGAGCTTGCGAAAACGGCGTTTCGGCTGTCGGCGATAATAAGCTACGGCGACATTCGCAAGGTCGATAACTCCGCGCTCGAGCCGATTTTAAAGCAGCTTTACTACCGCGCGTGCTTGATTTTAGAGGGCGCGTGCGTTTGCGACGACGCGGCAGCGAAGCAGATCGCGGAGGCGATAAATATGCTCAACTCCGCGGAGCTTGCGCGGGATTTTCTGAACACCGAGGACTGGCTCTCGGCGCTGAAAAACGTCGCGCGGCGCGACGACCTCAACACAACGCTTTCGGGGCTTGCGGCGGCAATTCTGCTCGAGCGCTCGCAGATGACAAACGAGGAGCTTAAAACCGAGGTTTCGCGGCGGCTTTCAAAGGGCGTTCCCGCGGAGCTTGGCGCGG
>CAYSHU010000148.1:0-5758 GCA_964430965.1 uncultured Ruminococcus sp.
CGTATGCTCGCTCCGCGCTTCGCGCTCCGCTGCGCTACGCTGAGGGAACCGGTCATAATTTTGCTTGCGCAAAATTATGACACTTTTTGAAATTTACACTTCGCTGGGTGTGCTGCTTCTGTATTTTAAAAAACTTCAAAATTTCGTCACCGCAGCGCGAAAACCGTAATTTCACCGCGGGATATTTCGATGATTTCGGAGCGGTTCGCGAGCAAAATCAGCGCGTATTGCGACACCGCGGCTATCTCGTTCAAGCATCTTGAAATCTGCGAAAATCCGCATTTTATCGGAGGATTTTCCGTGCTCGGAAATATAATCACGCACGGAATGTTCTCTATACTTCGCGGCAGCTCCGCGACTCTGTACCGCCGAATATCGAGCCGCCCGCCGTCGAGCTTCAAGCTGCCGAGCAGCAGCTTCTCCTCGAATTTCCGCACGATTTTGTAGCTGCCAAGCGCGGCTTTTAGGCTATCAAACGCTGTCATTCTCGCCCCCAAAAACGTTATTTAAATTTAAATTTCAAAATTCCCTCACCGTATGCTCGCTCCGCGCTTCGCGCTCCGCTGCGCTACGCTGAGGGAACCGCTCATAATTTTGCTTCGCAAAATTATGAGATTTTTTGAAATTTATTTCGTCGCCATCGTGTTGACCTTATCAAAACACATCATACACTATCGGCTGCGCGAACCTTTCCAAATCCTCGCTTATCCACAGCCCGCCCTCGCGGACGATGTGGAAACGATACGTCCAGCGCCCGTCGTCCTCGCTCATTATCGCGCAGATTTTTTCGTCAAAATTCTCTTGCAGCTTCGCGTTAAACTGCGCGAAAAACTGCATCGCAAAGGCTGGCGAAATATTCCTTTTCGGGAACAGCGAGTTTATCAAAATCTCGTTGTGCCACGCTTCAAATTCCGTTTTGTCCGTCACATTTTCGGAGCTTGCCTTGCCGTTATGGGTTGCGAGAAACAAGCAGCCGTTCTCGAATTTCAAATCCTTAAACAGCTTTTCTATGCGCTTTTCGGTAGCCGCAAAATCGCTCGGAGAAATCTCGCTGCCTTTTATCAGAAGTTTTTGCATTTGCTGATTGCTTTTCATTTCTGTTCCCCTTCATTTAAATTTAAATTTCAAAATTCCCTCACCGCTGCTCCGCTCGCTCTGCAGTGCTGAGGGAATCGGTCAAGATTTTGCTTGAGCAAAATCTTGACACTTTTTGAAATTTCACACTTCGCTCGGGGTTTGACTTTTTAATTACTTTGCCCTCAATTCTACGGTGAATTCCGTGCCCTTTCCGACCTCGGAGCTCACCGAAACATCTCCCCCGCAAAGCTCGACTATCTTCTTCACAAGCGGCAGTCCCAGGCCGTTTCCCTTGGTCGCGTGGGAGGCGTCCGCCTGGTAGAACTTCTCAAAAATATGCGGCAGCGCCTCCTCGGGAATCCCGCAGCCGCTGTCCCTTACGCGCACGATTATCAAGCCGTTCTCGCGCTTCAGCGAAACGGAAAGCGAGCCGTTTTCGGGCGTGAATTTCACGGCGTTGTCAAACAGGTTGTTCCAGACGTGCGCAAGGAGCGTCGCATTCCAGTGGAATTGAATTTCGTCGAGCTCCATTTCAATGTCGATATTTTTCGCCGACCACTGCGGCTCGAGCCTTATCATACAATCGCGGAGCTGCTCGTCAAGCGAAAAATCCGTTTTCTCCGTGATGATGTCCTTGTTTTCGAGGTTTGTGATGAGCAGCGTGTTTTGCGACAAAACGGACAAATATTCCGTTTCGTCGAGGATTATTTTTGAGAACTCGCGCTGCTGCTCCTCGGTGAGGTTTCCCTCGTGGAGCTGCCTTGCAAAGCCGCGTATCGAAACCAGCGGCGTTTTGAATTCGTGGGAGAAATTCGAGATGAAGTCCTGGCGGAACATCTCCGTGTTGCGAAGCTCCTCGGTCATTTCGTTGAAGTTCCGGATAAGCTCGCGCAGCTCCTTTATCGTGTGGCGCTCCGACCAGCCGATCTCCAGCGTGACGTTAAAGTCGCCGTTCGTCACACGGCGCGTCGCCTTAACAAGCTCGGACAGCGGCTTCAGGATATTATTCGCGATGACGAACGCCAGCAGCGAGCCGACAAGCACGCTCGCGAACATCGAGCCGAGCACGGACGTCGTGTTGCTCTCGCCGCCCGCGAGATAGCCGATTACAAGCGTCGCGGTAAACGTCAGAATATCCGAGCCGAGAATAATCACCGCGAAAATTATCGTCCACTTCATTCCGAGGCGGTTTACGACTTTAAACGGGTTTTTCTTTTCCTTCATTTTTTCTCTCCGTTACAGCTCCTTAAAATAAGGGCATATATCCTCATACTCCCCCGATTTAAGGCGAAAGCCTTTCGGTATTGTCCCGAGCTGCGTAAATCCCAGCCGCTCGTACAAATGCCGCGCGTGAATGTTCGTCGCGACGACCGCGTTAAATTGCAGCACTCCGAAGCCGAGTTTTTTCGCCTGCGAGAGGCAATCCAGAACAAGCGCCTCGCCGATGTGAAGCCCGCGCTTTTTTGAATCCACGGCGTAGCTTGCGTTGCAGATATGTCCGCACCGCCCGACGTTGTTCGGGTGGAGAATGTACAGCCCGCAAAGCTCGCCGCCGTCAACGGCAACTCCGCAATAGCTCTGCCCCGCAAAGAACTCCGCGCCGCTTTGTTCGTCGAGGAATTCCTCCTGCGGGAACGCGTTGCCCTCGTCCACGACCTCGTTCCAGATTTTTATCATCGCGGGGAGGTCGGCGGGGGTGTACTTTCTGACTTCCATATTATTACCTCAATTTATAATCTCCGAAATTGTTCCCCGTATATTTCACAATATCGGTATACTCGCTTGCCGTGAACTTGAAAATCACCAAGCCCTCGTCAAACTTCTCCCGTATTTGATCGGCGTGAACTTTTGTGACGTAATAAACAAGACCTCTTTCAAAAACCTCGCGCAGATACTCGCATTGCGAAGCGGTTTTCGCAGATACTTCAAAGCGCGTTCCATACGGCGCGGCGGCTAGTTTTTCTCGAAACGCATCATCACAGGAAACGTCCAACGCCACGTCGGAAATGTACTTTTTATATAGACGTTTTCTATTCATAAGATCACCGCAGCTCCCAAAATTTAAACCCTTGAACAGCAAACCCGTCCGCTTCCAAGGGCTCGACAAATTTTTCGATATAATAATTAACGTCGGTGTGCCTGTTATCAAGCGTTTTTCTGTTGACGTCGCAGGCTATGCAAAGCTCGTTCGGCGTGGATTTGAGCAGGCTCGTGACGGGCTCGCCGTTCTCGTAGAGATAAACGCACACAAGCTCCCCGCGGCGCTCTCTGTCCTCGATAATCGCCGCGAGCTCCTCAAACGTCACGGAGAGATACTCAAAATCAAAATCGTCGGACGTGCTGATACACGCGCGATTGTCGCGGTCAAAAACGCTCAGCCCGCGCCCTTTATAAATATAAACGCCGACTGTATCCATAATGCGAAACTCGCCCAAATACACCGACAAAAACGCTTCAACAGACATTCCACACCTCTCGATTTTAATTTATAATTTCGAGTACCGCGCTGCGACAAACCGTCAGCCGTTCTTTATCGCCTTATACCCAAGCCCGCGCACCGTCACGATAGAAAAATCGGGGTTGTCCTTAAAGCGCTCGCGCAGGCGGTTGATGTGAACGTCCACCGTGCGCGCCTCGCTGTCGGAGTCCATACTCCAGAACTCGTCCATAATGCTCTGCCGCGTGAACGTCTTGCCGGGGAACGACAGCAGCTTGAACAGGATTTGAAACTCCTTGCGCGGCAAAACCGTTTCCACGCCGTCGCGGGCTACCGTAAACGAATCGTAAACAAGCTCCGTTTCACCGATTGTAAGCCGCTGCTCCTCGCTTATCTTGCTGCGCCGCAGCAGCGCCTTTATGCGCAGCAGCATCTCCATTTCGTCGACGGGCTTGACAAGAAAATCGTCCGTGCCGAGGACAAACGAGCGCCGCATATCCTCCGACGCGTCCTTCGCCGTGATTATCAGCACGGGCACGTTGTTCCCCGCCTCGCGGAGAGCCTTAAGCGTGCCGTAGCCGTCCAGCTTCGGCATCATCACGTCCAGAATCATTAAATCAATATGCTGCTCCGAAATGACCTCCAGTGCGCGCTCGCCGTTTTCCGCGGTGAACACGCGGTAGCCCTCCTTCTGGAGAGTGTATTCGTACAGTCGGCGAATGTTCGCCTGGTCGTCGGCGACGAGAATATTAAACAAGGAATATCACCCCCGAAAATTTGTGTTGATTGCGAATTCCGTTACGAATTCGGGAAACCCCTCGCGCGGCTTGGCGAGCCTTACCCTCGGGCATTTCGGACGAAAATCCTCCGGGAGCTCCCCGCACGGACGCAAATCCCGCACCGTAACGGCTTCGGAAATGTCCTCGGTGAACACCGCGACGACCGCGAGGTTCAGCATGGAAGCGTCCATAAGACTATCGCCCGCCGCCGCGAATTCAGACAGCCCTATCCGCTTTGCAAGCCGCTTTACAGCCGCGCCCTTGTTCAGCTTTTTCGGGATAACATAGACCTTTTCGCCAGTGAAAAAGCACTCGCATTTTGCTCCCTCGCCGATATATTTCGGCATTTCGTCGGGCTTGCATCTTTTTGTGAACAGAAACAGCCCGTCGACAAGGCGCACCTCAAAGCTCCGCCGCGGGTCGCGCTCCAACAGCTCCCGAAACGCCGAAAGCTCGTCCGAGCACTCCCGAACGATCGCCAACGACCACTCCGACCACTCCGCGTCGGGCTCTCCGTTCACAAGAAGCGTGCCGCCGTTATCGCAAAGCGCGTACCTCGGCGAAAATCCGAGCTGCGGGAATTCAATGCGCTTATACTGCTCTACGCTGCGAGTAGTCACGGGAATGACGTTTAAAAGCTGCGGGAAGATCTCCGCCTGCCGCGCCGTGACGCAGGAAATATCCGCGCCGTCCTTGCGCTCGATAACAATATCCCCGGCCTGTTTTCGCTTCGCCGAAAAAATCAGCGTGCCGTCAAGGTCGGAGAATAAAATCAAATTAGTCATAATTTATTTTTTGGTTATTTTCCTCGCCTAAGACGGGGAAAATAACGGAGATTTTTTTCATACTTCCCAGCTTCCGAGATACTTCTCCTGCTCCGCGGTGAGCTTGTCTATCTCAAAGCCCCACGCCGCGAGCTTTCTTTCCGCGACCTTGCGGTCTATCTCCTTCGGAACGTTCACCGTCATATTCTCAGCCGCCTTGAGCTTGTCCGCGTTCTTCGCGATATACTCCGCAGAGAGCGCCTGAATCGCGAAGCTCATATCCATAATTTCCGCGGGGTGACCGTCGCCCGCCGCGAGGTTTACAAGTCTGCCCTCGGCGATTACGAAAACGGTGTTGCCGTTTTTGAGCTTATAGCCCATTATGTTGTTCCGCGCAAGATAGCTGCTCTCGGAAATCTCGCGGAGCTTCGCCATATTCACCTCAACGTCAAAATGCCCCGCGTTGCAGCAGATCGCGCCGTCCTTCATATTGTTGAACGCCTCCTCGCCGATAACGTCCGCGCAGCCCGTGACAGTCACAAAAAAGTCGCCGATTTTAGCAGCCTCGCGCATCGGCATTACCTTGAAGCCGTCCATAACCGCCTCCATTGCCTTTATCGGATCGATCTCCGTGACGATGACCTCCGCGCCAAGTCCCTTAGCGCGCATTGCAACGCCTTTTCCGCACCAGCCGTAGCCCG
>CAYSHU010000149.1:0-5751 GCA_964430965.1 uncultured Ruminococcus sp.
TCGCCTATCGAATTCCTCAAAAAATTTGTCCAATATCATTGACAAACTTACATTGTGAGAAATCAAATCTCAAGCAAATTACATATTTTAGAACAGCAACATTATATCTTTGCAGCAAAAAATACGAAGCCTCTCGATTCTTAATATTTTTGGATGCTTTAATAGAATAATTTCCCCCGTCGTGACGCTACCCTCAGGTGCCAGTGTCCGCAAGGACGTGTGGGTTCAAATCCCACCACCCGCACCAGTTCAATTTATTGGAAATAGGATTTGTGCGAAGTTAAAACTAACTTCGCTCTTTTTCTCTAAAGCATATGACACAAAAAATTAAAGATCTAAGTTCAAATGGAGTGTAATATTTATGGTAAGTTTTTCCTCATCTGATTTAGAAAGAGACTTTATTAATTCTATTAAAACCCTTTCTTTTTTATCCGGTTATATTGATGGTATTGAATTTAATGATTTTTTGAATCATAATAATGATTATGATAATGATAATGCTAACATTTTAATTGATGAGTATACAAATGTTTGTTTATGTATTGGTGATGAAACCCCAATAATTGATGTTAAACAGTTTATTAAGATGGCAAGTGAAAAAAGCCAAATGAAAATCAATAATGCGCAAAGTTATGCTACAAGTAAGTTCGAAGCATATTTTTTGCTTAATGTGCATGACTATGGTACATCCTCATTATTAGGCAGTACCTTTTTAAATCGTCCAGAAGAAAAACCATTGTCAATATTAGAAAAAATTTCAGTTATAAATGGGAAAACATATCATATAAGTCTCTTTAATGGATTTTGCATTTATCATCTATTGCTTGAAGAAAGTGGAGATTTTGATGAATACTATTCATCTTATTCATCACTTGATTATTTTGTTCGTATACAATGCGAAGATGAAATAAGTATGTCAGATGCTGATTCTTTAGCTAGTGCATATGTTTTTGAGCTGCAAACCGCATTTGACATACGTCTTCCATTTAGTACTGGAAGAAATGAACTTGACTCTATTATTGATAGGGGCAATGAATCACTGATGGAAATGGAATCAAGACTTTTTCCTCTAATAACTGGCGTTGGAGCATCTGAATTACTTAAATTATACAACAATGCCCTAAATGCTGGAGATTTGGACTTTAGAATCCTAGGGTATACCAAGGTAATAGAATATATCGCTCCAACGGTTTCAAAAAATAAATTAATTGAAAGTATTACACTAAAGCTTACCTCTCCAGAAGTTTTCAAGCCAACATCATCATTTATATCAGAGCTAGGCAATATTTATTACCAACATCAAAATAATTCAACAAAAGATAGTGAACTTATAAAAATATCTGTTATTACAGCGGTTACTGTGGATGATATTTGGGAGTATGTCCCTTCTTTTTTAAAAAATAAGTCAAACACTAAGCCAACTGAACAAATCGAACAGCGGAACTTATTAGAGAAAGTTGCTGATTGTATATATAATACACGGAGTGAAATAGCACACGCAAAAGCAAACTACGAAAAAAAAAGGATCCGAATGTCCCTTATCTTCTAAGGAAGACTTTTGCAATATGTTAGATAAAATTGCAATTCGTTGTATACGATGGTTTTCTCTGCAGCCTGAGGATAAAAGGGTAGTTTTATCGTGAAAAGAAAAATTTTTTTAATTTACAAAGTTTTTCCATTTTCGAAATACTTTCATAGTACAAATAATTTAAGAAACCTTTGCCCGTGAGCAATCACGGGCATACGTCTTTTTAGGCATGCCCTGTTTTAGGGCATCCAACCTTAAATCATCTCCTCAAACATTGGCTCAAGTATGATCATAGTGCTGCTCGAGAAGTCCCCGTTCATCTCAAAGGTTACGTCCAGAAACTTGTCCTCGTTCTGGTGAACAGTCACTCCGTTCACCAACATTCGGAGGTTTGCGTCGGATATCCTGCCCTCGGACAGTATGTCATCAAGCAGCGAGGATGTGCTTGTAAGTATCTGTTGCCGCTGCTTGCACACCTTGTCGTATTCGCGGCAGTCGGAGATTTTCTTTTGCAGTTCCGAGATTTCATTCTCGCGCTTTTCGATCATACTGTCGTAAAATTCGGCACGGGATTTATCCGTGACCTTGCCCATAATTAAGTCCTCGATTTGCTGTTTCAGCGCGAGGATTTTTTCTTCATACTGCCGAATCTGTAAATCGTATGCAGGCTTTTGTTTTATCCATTGCTTGACGATCTCATCGTATTTTTCGCTCTCGGCGACGATCTTTTCCTTGAGATTTTGTACTTCACCGAACACCAATTCATCGAGCTGCGACTCGCGAATTCTGTGCGGTGTACAGTACTCTTTTCCGTAGCGGTGGTTGCTGTTGCAGGTGTATTCGACGTATTCATTACCGCGCCAAGTTCGGACTTTTGCTATGAAGCAGGAACCGCACTCGGCGCATTTTATTAGCCCGGAGTAGCGATGAATTTTTCTCCCATTACTCGCTCGGGGCTTAATTTCGGAGCGATGCTTAAGTAAAAATTGAGCTTGCTCCCAAGTGTGCCGGTCAATTATGGGTTCGCAGGAATTCTCATGACGGTATTGTTCTTCAGGTGCTATGAAGGTTTTCGTCTTGTAGATTTTTGAGGTTACGGTCTTGTGATTTACCAAAGTTCCGATGTACATTTCGTTGTTGAGTATGCGCTTGATAGATGTTTGCTCCCATAAATATTGCCTTGAAATTAGAGGCTTCCAATCGGCGAGCTTTTGCTTTTGACGGATTCCTGCGCGTACTTTCTTGCTTATATCTTTGGTATATAATCCAT
This sequence comes from uncultured Ruminococcus sp., assembly GCA_964430965.1. Lineage (GTDB taxonomy): Bacteria > Bacillota > Clostridia > Oscillospirales > Ruminococcaceae > CAG-115. Next base: position 2,799 of record CAYSHU010000149.1, read on the forward strand.
TGTCGAAAATCTTAAATAAGCTAAACCTGCATTACAAATACATCTCCCTGCAAAAACGGCAAGCGAAAACTGATCGCTTGCCATTTTTTATGGTTCATAAATTAATCTGAAACAATAATTAAACTAAATTATGAAGAAAAGAGCCGACAAAGCGGCTTGGCATTTGTCGGCTCGGGAATGTGTTGTAAAGCGTTAGGTATTTATCACACCTTAACGTCCATTACAACAGGCTGCGTCTGTTCAAGCGGTGGTGCCTTTGCGCTGCTTGAATAGACCTCGGTAACAGCGTTCAGGACAAGCACATCAGCTTCGCCCGACAACATCTGTTCGGTGATCGCAGCCTTGCCGCTGTCGCTGATCTCAACGCTGTCATTCGTTTTCTTGTCAGCGGCAGCTGCATCGGTGGTTTCGGTAGGCTCGACAGTAGGCTTTTCGGTTCCGTTAAGAGCCTGTTCGCGCTCAGCCTTGTTCTTCTGACGAGCTTTCGCAATTGCCTGCTCACGTTCAATTTCCTGCTGCTTGCGCGCTTCTCTTGTTTCCTTAATGGTTTCCTCGCCAAGTTTGTCAGCGTCTTCTTCAGCATTATTACCGAACTCCGTGACATAACCCATAGCACGCTTCATAACCTCTGTATCTCCGCGAGCTTCTGCTTCCTTGAAAACTTTCATAGGAGTATTTACCAATTTTAAATTAGACGATGCTCCCATCAATGCTTTGATACTACCTGCTTGCATCATAGTGATGACCTCCTTTTTAATTTTGTAGAACGATCCTTGTTCTCATATATTTTATCGGACATACATCACTGATTTTAATAAAAAAAGTATAAAATACCCGTTTTTTGTAACAAACGGTTTACCTTGCCAGCGGAAGAAGAATAGAGATCTCAAAATAGCCGCTGTTTGTCCGCTAATCGGATGAAAAACTACTGAAAATTACGAGAAAGCAAATGTCGAACAAGCGCGAAATTCGGCTTTACAATGCGGCTCGCTCGGCTTCCCGAGAATTTGCAATTACGCTGTGGCTTCACGCGCACCGCTTCGTGGCACGCGTTCTGCTCACAGCCAAGGCGCGTTTTTACTTCGCGGACTGTCGTCCGCGATTTCGCTTCGCGAAATACTGCAAAAACGCTCGGTGTTGACCCGCTCCGATAGGCGGCTTTGTTTCAAATCTTTTGGTAATGATATCACAGCTATGATCGTCCGTGAAAGGCTTTGTTAGGCGTTCGCGGGTGCGCCGCGGGCAAGGTATAATTTCGCCAAAAACGCCGATTATAATTACGCGAATAGAGTATCTATCGGGTGTGCACTGCGCCCGATATTTTTTGATTTTTCGAAAAGTTTTTATGCAAAATACACAAACCGCTCTTGGATAAATTGTGAGCTTCTCTGAAAATGATTTAATTTGAAAGATTTTGAAAGAAAATGCTTGATTTTTGGAAAAGATTATGTTATTATATAATCACAACAAGTCAAAATGCTTCAAAACCTTTCAAAATCTTTCAAGAGGAAGTGATCAGACTGCTTACCGAAGAACGACACTCGATTATTCTTGATACGCTCGGGCGGCAGCGGAGCGCGAATCTTTCGGAGCTCTGCGCACTGCTTGACGCATCGGAGTCCACTGTCCGCAGAGATTTGGCGATACTCGCGGATAACGGAATGCTTGTTAAGGTTCGCGGCGGCGCGATGTCGCTCAGTGAAAATTTCACTTCGTTCGAGCATAATGTCGAAGAAAAGGCGAATATGTTTGTAGAGGAGAAAACGGCGATAGCCCAATACGCCGCTTCCCTTATTAACGACGGCGACTTCATTTTTCTCGACGCGGGAACGACCACGGAAAAGCTCATTGAGTTTATTCCGTCAAAATCCGTCACATTTGTGACAAATGCTTTCATAAACGCCAAGCGGCTGGCGCAGAGGGGTTATAAGGTGCTTATCCTCCCGGGCGAGGTAAAGCCTGCCACCGAGGCTATCGTGGGCGCGGAGGCTGTAATGGCGCTGTCAAACTACAATTTTACGAAATGCTTTATCGGGGTGAACGGCATCTCCGCAAGGGGCGGATTTTCCACTCCAGACAAAAACGAGGCAAATGTCAAATCCGCGGCGATGAAACGGGGACGCGAGGTCTTTATTCTCGGAGATCACTCAAAATTCGGGAAAATTGCCGCGATAAAGTTCGCGGAGCTGAAAGCGGCCGAGATCATCACCGATAAAGCTCCCGACAAGAAGTACTTCACGGAAGCTGCGGTAAAGGAGGTATTGTGATGGTTTACACGGTAACATTCAATCCCGCGATCGACTACGTTGTCCGCATCGATGAGCTGACCGTCGGAATGACCAACCGTTCCAAGTCCGAGGAAATGTACGTCGGCGGAAAGGGCATAAACGTTTCAATGGTGCTTGCGGAGCTTGGGATAAGGTCAAAGGCTCTCGGCTTTGTGGCGGGATTTACGGGAAGAGCTATCGAGGACGGCTTAACGGAAAAGGGTGTTGAAACGGATTTCGTCCGCCTCGAAAGCGGCTGCTCGCGGATCAACGTAAAAATCAAGTCGGGCGAGGAAACCGAGTTTAACGGGCAAGGGCCCAAAATCCCCGAGGAGGCGATAGAACAGCTTTTCGGCAAGCTCGACGAATTACGGGACGGCGACATTCTGGTGCTTGCGGGAAGTATCCCCAATACGCTCCCGAGCGATATTTACGAAAAAATTCTCGCGCGGCTGTCCGGCAGGAAGATAAAGACGGTGGTCGACGCAACAAAGGATCTGCTGCTGAATGTGCTGAAATACAAACCGTTTCTTATAAAGCCGAACAATCACGAGCTTGGGGAGATGTTCGGCGTTGAGCTGAAAACGGAAGAGGAAATAATTTCCCACGCGAAGAAGCTCCGCGAAATGGGCGCGGTCAATGTGCTCATCTCAATGGCGGGCGACGGAGCCGTTCTCGTTGACGAG
>CAYSHU010000150.1:0-5716 GCA_964430965.1 uncultured Ruminococcus sp.
GGATACTCTCGCGGAGATACACCGTGAAGATTATCGACAGCGGGCTTTTTCCCATAGCCTGCGCCGCCTCGACAACGCCCTCCCCGACGTTTGCGAGGGCAGTTTCGACCTGCCGCGCGAAAAACGGCACGGATGCCGCCACAAGCGGCACGATTACGCCGCGCACGCCGATTTTCGTTCCCATAATCGCTTTAGTAACAGGCAGCAGAATCGCGATGAAAATCACGAACGGAATCGAACGGCAGACGTTAATTATCTTGTCGAGGATCTGGTAAACGACGCGCTTGCGCATTATGCCGCCGTCCTTCGTCACGGTGAGCACCACGCCGAGCGCCAGCCCGCACACGAACATCACCGCGCCCGACCAGAGCGTCATCTGAAGCGTCTGCAAAATGCTGTCGAAAAGCCGCCCCGTGTTCGCCATAACGTGCGGGATAATCTTATTCAGAAGCTCCACGTTTTACCACCTCCACCGCAACGTTTTTGTCTATAAGATATTTCACCGCCTCGGTGATTTTTTCGTTGTTTCCGCTTATCACCGCGACAGTACCGCCTATCGGCGCGCCCTGAACTATATCAACATCAGCGAACACGATATTGAGCAGCACGCCGAATTTCTGCGTTACCGCCGAGATAAGCGGCTCGGAAACGCTCCGCTCGGTGTACGTCAGCTTCACGACAATGTCGTTTTCGCCAAGCGGCACCGCCGCGGGGTTGTCCTCCAGAAGCGCGTGGATTTTTTTGAGGTTTGAGGTCGTCGCGATAAAATCCTTTGTGAGCTTCTCCTGCGGGTCGGCGAAAATCGAGAACGTTTCACCCTCCTCAATAACGCGCCCGCGCTCCATAACCGCCGTTCTGCTGCAGATCTCCTTTACCGCCGCCATTTCGTGAGTTATTAGGACAATCGTAATTCCCAGATCCGCGTTCAGCTTTTTCAATAACGCGAGAATTTGCTTTGTGGTCTGCGGGTCGAGCGCCGAGGTCGCCTCGTCGCAGAGGAGGATTTTCGGGTCGTTTGCAAGCGCCCGCGCGATTGCCACGCGCTGCTTTTGTCCGCCCGAAAGGCTGCCGGGGTAAGCGTCCGCCTTGTCCGCGATTTCGACAAGCTCCAGAAGCCCGCGCGCCTTCTCGCACATTCGCGCTCTCGAAAGCCCGCTGCCCCTCATCGCGAACACGACGTTATCAAGCACCGTCCGCGAGGGCATTAGGTTAAAGTGCTGAAAAATCATTCCGATTTTTCTTCGCGCCGCGCGGAGCTCCCTTGCCGAAAAGCTCATAATGTCAGCGCCGTCAATAAGCACCTGCCCTGAGGTCGGGCGCTCGAGCAGGTTTATACATCGCACAAGCGTAGATTTCCCCGCGCCCGAAAACCCGATGATGCCGAAAATATCCCCGTCGTTAATCGTGAGAGAAACGTCCTTCACCGCCTCGACGGTTTTTCCGTCCTTCCCCGACGCGGCAAAGGTCTTGCAGACGTTTTTCAGCTCAATCATTTCCGACACCTCCTTGTGTTGCCTATCAAACGCGTAGGCTTTATATGCTTTTGATTATAGCACATATTTTTTAACTTGTCAAGGCTTTTTTTGAAAATCCGCAAAAGCTGTGGAATTTATACAAAATACATCAACTTTGTAGATAATTTTTGCATATAACGGCAATTTTCTCCCTCTGTAACAATAGCCCAAAGAAATTCAACACTCCCCCACGGACTTGGTGATTTTAACGGAACGCAACGAAAAGTAGCAGAAAAACCCGCAAATGTAAGCAGCTTTTGGTAGCAAAATCCGCCTTTTTGAGTTACAATTTAATTACAAGCGAAGTGTAAATTTCAAAAAGAGTCATAATTTTGCGAAGCAAAATTATGACCGGTTCCGTCAGCGGTGCTGCTCGCAACGGAGCGAAGCGGAGTGGAGAGCAGCATCGGTGACGGAATTTTGAAATTTAAAATTAAAATAAAGAAAGGCGGTTATCATCAAATGGGAAAGACTTCAATTATCTCGGCGCGGCATCTGAAAAAATCCTTCGGCAAGGGGGACAGCGTTCAGACAATTTACTCCGATTTGAACCTTGATATTTATAAGGGCGACTTTACGGTTATCATGGGCTCGAGCGGCGCGGGGAAATCCACGCTGATGTACTCGCTTTCGGGAATGGATAAGCCCGACGGCGGCGAAATTCTGTTCAACGGTACGGACATCGCGAAAATGAACAGCGACAGGCTTGCGGTTTTCCGCAGGAAAATGTGCGGCTTTGTGTTCCAGCAGATCTATCTTACAGACAAAATGAGCCTTATGGACAACGTAATAACGGCGGGAATTCTCACGACGAAGGACAAAAAGGGCATTGTTTCCCGCGCTAAGGAGCTGTTTTCGCTTGTGAATATCCCCGAGCACACGCAGAAGAAGCTCCCGTCGCTGATTTCTGGCGGCGAGGCGCAGCGGGCGGGAATTGTCCGCGCGGTAATCAACGAGCCCGCCGTGCTTTTCGCCGACGAGCCCACGGGCGCACTGAACTCCGCAAACTCCGCGGCGGTGCTTGATGTGTTCACTTCTCTCCATAAGGAAAAGGGGCAGAGCATTGTAATGGTAACGCACGACAAAAAATCCGCGCTGCGCGGCTCTCGCATAATCTACATAAAGGACGGCACGCTCTTCGGCGAGTGCGAGCTCGGCAGGTTCGACCCCGACGACAGCGACAGAACGGCTAAGTTCGAGAAATTTATTGTCGAAATGGGGTGGTAATGTGCTGATCTCGCATAATCTGAAAAAATCAAAGGGGCAGTACGCCTCGTTCGGGATAATAATCTGCATAACGGCGCTGATTTTAAACATCGCGCTTGTGCTGTCAAATCAGATGTCGGGCGCTTATGACAGGCGCTTTGAGGAGCTTGACACCGCGGAGATCAACGTTATGATCCCGAAAATGCTGAACAGCGATGAGCTCGCGGAGGAAATCGCGGCGCTTTCGGGAGTTGAGAAAACCGAGCAGCACGAGGGCATTTTCGCTTCGGCGACCGTCCGCGAATTTCATGACAGCGATTTCGATATGAACACCGTGTTTTACAATCTTGACGAAGCACGCACGCTAAACCGTTTGGAATTCACACTCGGCGATAAGAACGCCGTTTATGTCCCCGCGTATCTTACTACGCAGCTCGGCGGCTTTGAGGTCGGCGGCGACATTACTTACGCAATCGACGGCGAGGACTATACTTGGAAAATCGGCGGCGAGGTTTCGGAAATGCAGTATGGCAACTACGGCACGGGCTTTATCGGCGCTTATCTCCCAAAGGAACTTTACCGCGATTTCGCGAAAAATACGAGCGGCACGACCGAAATTGCCGAATATTCGCTGAAAACGTCCGAAAGCGCCGATTTGGCGGCGATAAAGCGCGACATTTCCGCGCTTCTCTCTGACAAAGGAATTCCCGCGCTTGCCGTTCTTGACTGCGAAAGCGGAAAACAGGCGCGAACCATGGTATGCAATCTGCTGATAGCGATTTTCCTCGCCCTCGCGGCAATAATTCTCGCGGTGAGCATTTTCCTCTCGAACTTCAAGGTGCGCAACACTATCGACGAGGAAATGACGGAAATGGGCGTTTTAAAGGCGCTCGGCTACACAAGCGCGATGATAATCACGGGCGCGGTAATTCCGTACACGCTTATCGGCGGAATTTCCTCCGCGCTGGGCGCGGGGCTGCTGTCTTATCTCGTGCTCCCGCTCGCGGCGGACATTCTCGGCGTTCAATCGGGGTTTTCGTTTGCGCCGACGTTTGATATTTCCGCGCTGCTGCTCACGATAATAATTCCCACGGCGGCAATCGCGCTTTTCTCCTATATCGCGGCGCGGAAGATACGCAAGCTCGAGCCGATTAACGCGATACGCGGCATTACGGGAACGTCCTCGGGCAAAAACCGCTTCCCGCTCGAAGCCGCGAAAGCGCCCGCGAAGCTCACGCTTATCCTCAAACAAATCGCAAGCTCCGCGGGGCAGAACATCTTGCTTTTTGCGGTGAGCTTTGGTATAATGGTATTGATGAGCTTTGCGGGGACGCTTGTTTACAACGTCAACATCAAGCCCGACAATTTTATGAACACTCTCCAGGAGGAAACGCCGTCGGTTATTTTCACGGCGGAAAACACCGAGGAGCTGCGTGAAGTCCTCGAAAAGGACAGCCGCGTTTCGCTCGCTCTGGAATACGGAACAACGCCCGTTTCCTACACGGACGGAAGCCTCACCGCGTTTGTCTGCGAGGACTTTTCAAGCGTCACGAACGATATTTCATATGATGGCAAAAATCCCGCGGACGCTGATGAAATTGCCGTCGGGAGCGCGCTTGCCGAAAGGTACGAAATCGGCGATGTTATTGAGATCAAATCTGGCGACAGGTCGGCGGAATTCACAATCACGGGCTATGTGCAAAGCGTGAACAACGGCGGGGAGGTCTGCGAATTAACAACGGACGGCTTCGCTAGGATTTCCGAGGCAGCTCCGAGCTCGCTTAACGTTTATCTTAACGAGAAAAATGCCGAAGAATTTATAACTGAATACGAGCGCGAGCACGGTGAGCTGATTTCCTCAAGCGTGAACTACGAAAAGCTAAGCGAAAGCGGGCGGCAAATGTACGCGGGGATTGTTTCGGCGGTGACGATTGTAATGCTGATAATTTCGGTGCTTGTCGTGCTGCTTGTAATGTACGTTATCATCAACTCCCTGCTGACGCGCCGCAAGCAGGAGCTTGGGATATACAAGGCGATAGGCTGGTCGAGCGGGCAGCTTATCTCGCAAAGCGCGGCGAGCTTTCTGCCGTCGATCGCGGCGGCGAGCGTTCTGTCGGCGGTGTTGGGGCTCTTGTATCTCCCCGCGATGAACAGCGCGATTTTCGGGCTGCTTGGGGCGTACAAAAACCATTTTGAAATTCCGCTGTGGTTTTTGCTGATTTTCGCGGCGATTTTTATCGCGGTGTGCTTTGTTATCAGCGTTATGCTCGCGCGGCCGATCAAGAAAATCACGGCGTATTCGCTGCTGAAGGAATGAGGTGCTTTATGGACTTTTCCGATAGACTAAAAGAAATCAGAAAAAACGCGGGGCTGTCGCAGGAGCAGCTCGCGGAGAAAATAGGCGTGTCACGGCAGGCGGTGACGAAATGGGAAACGGGAGTATAACATATTTAAGGATACCAAGCTGAACCCGCATTATAACGACGTTGCTTAATAACAAGAAATGACCGCAGTTGCATAAACTTGCGGTCATTCTATTGGAACATATGAAGAGTCTGAATAACGAACCGTGTAAATGCCAAAAATAACCATAAAAGATATGGAGGAAAAAGGCATGAAAAACAGAACACACGGACTTAGCGAAAGAGAAATGGAGCTTGCAAAGCTCCTGATGTCAGACTGCAAGACAACGGGAGATGTTCAGGCGAGACTGAAGCGGTTGTTCGCGGGAACAATCGAGCAGATGCTTGAGGCGGAGATGGACGAACATCTGGGATACGAGAAGAATTCCGTTGAAGGCAACAACAGTGGAAACAGCCGTAACGGATACGGGAAAAAGACGATCAGCAGCGATTACGGAGAATGTGAAATATTGGTTCCGCGTGACCGCAACGGCGAATTTGAGCCGAAAGTCATCGAAAAGCGTCAAACGCGCACGGACGAAATCGAACAGAAAATCATGGCGATGTACGCGAAAGGAATGTCACAGCGGGATA
>CAYSHU010000151.1:0-5704 GCA_964430965.1 uncultured Ruminococcus sp.
TATGTAATAAAAAAGTGCGTACTTGTAAACGGGATCTCAATATGCTAGAATAAAATCACGGAAGAAATTCCGAGTAAAAAAGGAGGTAATAACAATGGCACTTGCAAATTTATCCGAATGGAACAGCGAAAACAGCGTTGCGGCGGGTTCTGCCTGCGGCTCGGGCGATAAGCCCGCGGCGTGCGGTTCGGGCGACAAGCCTTCCGCTTGCGGTTCAGGCGACAAGCCCTCGGCTTGCGGCTCTGCTTGCGGAGCAGGCGACAAGTAATCATCGCCGCGATGCTCACAAACGTTCCCGAACGGTTTTCCCGTTCGGGAATTACGAAACAATTCGGGAAACCGATTAAAATAAATGAGGTAATCAAAATGAGCAGATTTTTTTCCTTTCAGTGGCACATCACCGATGACTGCGACCAGCGCTGCAAGCATTGCTACATCTTCTCCGAGAACAACTGCAAGGCGCTTGATTTTATGAGCTGGGAGCAGATGCAGGACACGTTTTACAACTGCCTTGACTTCTGCAAGGTTTATGATCGTCAGCCGTATTTCTACATAACGGGCGGCGATCCTATCCTACACCCGAGCTTTTGGGAGCTGCTTAAATTATTGAAAAAGCACGAGATACAGTTTACCATACTTGGTAATCCGTTTCACCTGAACGACGAGGTGTGCCGTGAATTAAAATCACTCGGCTGCGAGAAATATCAGCTCTCGATCGACGGAATGAGAGAAACGCACGACTGGTTCAGAAAGCCCGGCAGCTTCGACATAACGCTGGAAAAGCTCGACTGCATCAAGAAAGCGGGAATTCGCGCGGTGGTTATGACGACGGTTTCGGGAACAAATATCGACGAGCTCCCCGATATTATCGACACGGTCGCGAACAGGGCGGATGTTTTCGCGTTCGCGAGGTACTGCCCCACAAGCGAAGAGAAGGACACGAATATCGAGCCGCTGCGCTATCGTGAATTGTTAGCGGAGTGCGACAGGAAATTCAAGGAATACGAGGCGCAGGGCTGCACGACCTATTTCAACAAAAAAGACCATTTGTGGACGCTTTATAAATATGAAACGGGCGAATTCAAGCTCCCCGAAAACGCCGAAGACGATATGATTTACGGCGGCTGCAACTGCGGAAACTGTCACTTAACGATACTCCCGAACGGCGATATTTTCGCGTGCCGCAGAGTGCGGAACAGCAAGGTCGGCAATGCTTTCGAGGACAGGATAGCGGACGTGTGGGTGTGCGAAATGGAGCAATACCGCGACTACACTAAATTCGAGAAGTGCGCGAAATGCGAGCTTAAGGCGTGGTGCAGAGGCTGTCCCGCCGTCGCGAGCGGTAGGAATGGTAATTTCTACGCCGCCGATCCGCAGTGCTGGAAAGAAATTCAGCAAACCTAAAAACATTTTCATTATGCTCTCTGCCCCGCGCAGCGGGGCAGAGCAAAATGAAAACAAAATCGTATTAAGGAGATATTACTATGCTGATGGATATTATCAAAGCTCGCCATTCAATACGGAAATACACCGAAAAGCAGATCTCGCGCGCTGAGCTGGAGCTTATCCTCGAAGCGGGGAATTACGCGCCGAACGCGGGCGGCGGTCAACGCAGCATGATAATCGGAATTCGCGATAAGGCGCTTACGACAAGGCTCGGCATTATGAACCTCGCGAAATTCGACCGCTCTCGGCTTATCGGCTCTTATGTTTCGGCGGAGCAGCCCAGCAGCATTGACGACCCGACGATCAAAAACGGCTTCTACGGAGCGCCGTGCGCTGCGGCGATCTTCGGGCAGAACAATTTCGCGTTCCGTGTTGCGGACGCGTTCTGTATCGCGGAAAATATGGTGCTTCAGGCGACGGAACTCGGGATTTCGTCCTGCATTATCTCGCGCGGCGAGGAAACGTTTTTAAGCGATGAGGGGCAGGCTCTGCTGAAGGAATGGGAAATTCCCGAAAACTATTCCTGCGTCTGCTTCGTTATCTTCGGCTACATCAACGGTGAACAGCCGCTCACCAAGCCGAGAAAGCCCGGCAGAGTAAAAATAATCGAACAGGAGAAAGAGTAAATGGACGCGAAAACCTGTCTTGAAAAGCTGAAACTTGTCGGAGTGCTGTCATTCGCCACCGTTGACGAAAGCGGCGCGCCGCAGATACGCTGTATAAGCGCCATTCACTTTGGCGAGAAGAGCTTTTACTTCTTTACGGCGCGGGGAAAGAATTTCACGCGCGAGCTTCTTACGGACGGCAGAGTGCAGATACTGGCTTATACACGTTTCAAGGAAATGATACGCCTTTCCGCGAGAGCCGTTCCCGTATCGGACGAGCGGCAGAGCGCCTGCATCGACACTATTTTTGAGGAGCAGCCGTATCTCGCGAACGTATATCCGGGCGACACCCGAAAAATCGGCATAGTATTTGAGATCGGTGACGCGGAGATCGAGTATTTCAATCTCGGCGTAAACCCGATTTTCAGGGAAACATACGTTGTCGGAAACGGCTGCTCCGAGCTCAAGGGCTACAAAATAACCGAAAAATGCGTCGGATGCGGAACGTGCCAAGGTGTTTGCCCGCAGAGCTGTATAAAATCGGGCGAACCTTACAAAATAGCGTCGGAGCATTGTCTGCACTGCGGTGCTTGCTTCGAGGCTTGCCCCGCAAGCGCGATAGAAAGGCTGGGATAATTGTGAACCGTTCCGAAAAGCTGTTGTATTTAATAAACCGTTTAACAACCGAGAATTCGGATTACAAAAGCCTCGCCGTCCCCGAGGGCGACGGCGAGCGCTTCCGCTTGTTCCGAAGCCTCGTGAACGTCCGCGCGCCAAAGCCCGTTTCGGAGAATTTTCTTGAAGTCCAGGACGAGCTGCTCCGCGAAATGATTGCCGAAAAAGGCGTTGTAAATTACAAGGACTTAACGCCGATAAAGCCGCGGATCTACTTGTGGCAGGGCGACATCACGCGGCTGAAATGCGGCGCTGTCGTCAACGCCGCGAATTCGGGAATGCTTGGCTGCTTCTGCCCGTGCCACGGCTGCATCGACAACGCGATACACACGTTCTCGGGCGTGCAGCTGCGGCTGGAGTGCGCGGAAATTATGGCGAAGCAGGGCTATGAAGAGCCCGTAGGGCGCGCGAAAATCACCGCCGCCTATAATCTTCCGTGCGAGAAAATTATTCACACGGTGGGGCCATACGTCGGAGGCGGGCTCACCGAGGCGCATTGCGAGCAGCTCCGCTCCTGCTATCGTGAGTGCTTGAAAATCGCGGCGCAAAGCGGAATTTCAAGTGTCGCGTTTTGCTGTATCTCAACGGGGGAGTTTCACTTTCCGAACGAAAAAGCCGCGGAAATCGCCGTTGAAACAGTCGATGAATTTCTGCGGGAAAATCAAAATATCGAGGTGATCTTCAATGTTTTCAAGGCTGATGACTACGTCATCTACAAACGATTGCTTGAGGGAGCTTGAGCGCCTGAGATCCGCGCTTGAAGCCGCCGAAACGGTTGTGATCGGCGCGGGCGCGGGGCTTTCGACGGCGGCGGGGTTTATCTATTCCGGCGAGCGTTTTAAAAATAATTTTGCCGATTTCGAGGAGAAATACGATTTTCATGATATGTATTCGGGCGGATTTTTTCCGTTCCCGTCGGAAGAGGAGTTTTGGGCTTACTGGAGCAGATTTATTACCGTAAACCGCTACACCGACGCGCCGAAGCCCGTTTACAACGATTTGCTTTCGCTTGTTAAAAACAAGGACTATTTCGTTATCACAACAAACGTCGACCACTGTTTTCAAAAGGCGGGCTTCGACAAAAAGCGTCTGTTTTACACGCAGGGGGATTATGGGCTTTTTCAGTGCTCCGAGCCGTGCTGCAACGAAACGTTTGACAACGAGGAGATCATTCGGGAAATGTACGAGAGGCAGCGCGATATGAAAATCCCGTCGGAGCTTATCCCGAGATGCCCGCACTGCGGCAAGCCGCTGACGACAAACCTCCGTTCCGACGACAAATTCGTCGAGGACGAGGGCTGGCACAAGGCAGCGGAGCGCTATACCGATTTTGTCCGCTCGCGGAAAAATACACACGTTTTGTATCTGGAGCTCGGCGTGGGCTTCAACACTCCCGTTATCATCAAATATCCGTTCTGGCAGCTAACCGCCGAAAACCTCAACGCGACCTACGCGTGTCTGAATTTCGGCGAGGCAAGCGCCACAAAGGAGATTTACGAGCGGTCGATTTTGATCGACAAGGATATTGCGGAGGTTTTGAATGAACTGAGGTGTTGACAAATTCGCCCGGATTGTGGTAAAATAAAGAAAACGCGAGATCTTTAACAGGATAAGTGTTAAAATTCAAGTCTGCATACGATTGGTATAAAAATACGGAGGGCGGAAATGCACGATATCTGGAACCCGTGGCACGGCTGCGTGAAATGCTCCGAGGGCTGCGAGCATTGCTATATGTATTTCCTCGATGAGCAGAGGGATAAAAATGGAGCTGATATTTTCCGTACAAAATCCGCATTTAATTATCCGCTTCAAAAAAAGCGAAGCGGCAATTACAAAATCCAAAGCGGCGAGCTTATCCGCGTTTGCATGACCTCCGATTTCTTCTTGAAGGAGGCGGACGAATGGCGCGCCGAGGCGTGGGAGATAATTCGCCGCCGCCCCGATGTGAAATTCTTCTTGCTGACAAAGCGTCCTCAGCGTGTACGCGAGTGTCTGCCTGAGGACTGGGGCGAGGGGCTTGAAAACGTGATGCTGAACGTGACCTGTGAAAATCAAGCCCGCGCCGACGAGCGAATTCCGATTTTGCTGGAGCTGCCGTTTAAGCACAAGGGAATAATGTGCGCGCCGTTTATCGGCAGGGTGAGCGTCGGGAAATATCTCGACAGCGGCAAAATTGAGCAGGTCATCTGCGGCGGCGAGAATTACGGCGGCGCAAGACCCTGCGATTTCGACTGGGTGAAAGCTCTCCAAGCCGAGTGCAAAAGCCGAAATATCACGTTTTGCTTTATCGAAACGGGGACGGTTTTCATCAAGGACGACAAGCGCTATGTCCTCTCGAAAAAGCAGATACAAAGCGAAATGGCGTTCAAGTCGGGAATGAGCTTTTCGGGCAAGCCGATAGAGTGGAGGCTCGCGGACATTTTCGGAAATGAAATCCACGAATCTGAGCTGTACGTCCCTATTTTCCGCGGGAATTGCGAGAAATGCGGCAGCAAGCCGATTTGTAATGGCTGTTCAAATTGCGGTAAGTGCGGCTTAAAAAACACTTGAAATTATTTTAAAATATGCTATAATATAAATAGAAAAGCATTTCACAACGGAGGAAAAATTATGAGCGAGAAAATAGTACAAACGGCGGGCATGGCGCAGCTTGGCGATTTCGCGCCCGATTTCGCGCATTTCAACGATGACATTCTGTTCGGCGAAAACTGGAACAACAACGACATCGATTTGAAAACGCGCTGTATTGTCACAATGACGGCGCTGATTTCATCGGGGATAACGGATACGTCGCTTATCTATCATCTGGAAAACGCGAAGGCGCACGGCGTGACAAGAAAAGAAGCCGCTGCGGTAATTACGCATATCGGGTTTTACGCGGGCTGGCCGAAAGCGTGGGCGGCGTTTCGGCTGGCAAAGGACGTGTGGAAAGAGGAAGCCGCTCCCGAAACCGCAAAGGCGGAGCACGCGGCAAAAAT
>CAYSHU010000152.1:0-5598 GCA_964430965.1 uncultured Ruminococcus sp.
GAACTCGGCTTATCGATGTAGTCACATTTTGAAAGCAACGTCCCCGCGCCGCGGGGACGAAATCATAAAGCCCGCGTTATTCCCGCCGCGGGTGGTGAGAGCCGAATAAACAGCTTTTAAGAAAGGATATGCGATATGACGGAAAATGAGATTTTAAAGCAGATAGAGGAATTGAACGAGCAGGATCGCTTTCGCGAGATCGCGGAGCTTATTGAAAAACTCGGAGAGGCGGAAAAAACGCCGCGCGTGCTTTGCGAGCTTGCCAAAGCCTACAACAACACAGCGGTTCTCGAGGACCCCGAGAGTGTGGATACCGAGCTGCTGAAGCGCTCGTTGGCGATTTTGCGGGGCATTGAGGATAAGTTCCCCGAAAACGATCATCTGTTTAATTTCCGTTTCGGCTACGCGCTGTTTAATCTTGACCACGTCGGCGAGGCTCTGGAGAGATTTGAAAAGGCTCTCATCGAAAGACCCGACGACGAGGACACGAAGGGATTTATTGAGCATTGCCGCAAAAGGCTCGCTCTGCCGATGTTCAAGAAATGCTTTGCGCAAAGGATAGCGGACGGCTGGGAAAAGTTCGCCGCTGGCGAAAGCGAGCTTCGGCGGCTTATCTCCGAAAGGGCGGACAGCGACAAAATAACGGGCTGCTGCCGCGAGCTTTTGTCGGAGGCGTTCACCGACCCTTACTTTGAGGTCGGGTTCAACGGCGAGAAGTTTGACCTTATCCTGTCGCCCGAAAAGGACAAGTATATGCTTTACCTTTTGGACGCGTTCAAAAAGCACGCTCCCGAAAGCGTTACCGAGCACTGGAACATTCTCCTCGGAAGACAGGCTGCGTGCGATAAGAAATTCGCGCTGGGCTTTTTGGGAAAACAGATCGCGCTCTCCGATGTGACTGTAAAGACCGAGCAGAGCGAGAACGGCTTTAAGGTCATCGGCTACTGCGAGCAGCTCGCTCCGCTTCTCGCCGAAAACCGCGCGAACGCGCTTTGGTTTTTCGATATTCTGTTGGATATGGCATTGGGTGAGATCGTCAATATGAGATATATCGACACGATAGACCTCGCGGAGAAGCCGTTTGACGGAATTCCGCTTTTGGAGCTCCCCGTGGAAATGAAGAAGCTGTTCGGCGAAAAAGAGGGCTGGGACAGCGTGGAGAGCTATCTTGAAAGCTGTTCGGGATTTGAAATGAAGCCGCGCGAGTTTGCCGAGGACGAATATCCCACGCCGCGTCTGGACGCGTTTGTTTGCTTTTCTACTATCCCGCAGCTTATGTTCGAGTATCTGGACGGCGACTGCCGCACGATAAACAAAGCCGACAACGACGGTGTTGCGGCGGGGTTGATTTTCTTTCCGGCATACGTTTTCGAGGACGACGAGAACGCAAAGCGCGGCGAGAAGATACTCAACTTCCGCGATGAGCTTGAGGCTTACATCAACAGCAAGGCGGGCGAAAGCGTGGTGTTTGTCGGCGGAGCTTCGGGTGTTGACAACTGCTATCTGGATTTCCTCGCGTGGGACTTGAAGCCCGTGCTTGGCGCAGCCGCGGAGTTCTTCGCGAAGCAGGACGTTGTGCCTTGGGCGGGGTATCAGAGCTATCGGACGGATGTTGGGGTTGTTGGGCTTTTGCGTGAGGACGGCGAATAAAGGAAAGGGAAAATGTGTATGCTTAGAATTTTATTCGTCTGCCACGGCAACATCTGCCGCAGTCCTATGGCGGAGTTTGTTTTGCGGGATATGCTGGAAAAGCGCGGGATAACGGGCGTTGAGGTCGCTTCGGCGGCGACCTCCACCGAGGAGCTCGGAAATCGCGTCCACCGCGGCACGGCGGGTATTCTTGACACGCTCGGGATAGATTATTCCGCGAAGCGCGCACGGCAGATAACTGCGGCGGATTATCGGGAGTTCGATTTGATAATCGGTATGGACTCGGCGAATGTCCGCAATATGACGCGCTATTGGGGCGACAAGCAGCACAAAATTCATAAGCTCCTTGATTTCACCGAGCGCAAGGGCGAGGACATCTCCGACCCGTGGTACACGGGGGATTTTGAGAGGACTTATCGCGATGTTCGAAAAGGCTGTGAGGCGCTGATTGAGTTTATTACGAAATAGAAAATCCCCCGCTTGGCGGGGGATTCTTGCGTCTTACTATTATAACCTTACAAATCAATTTTGCCGTACAACGTTGCGTTTCTCTCGGCGTCGACTGTTTCTTTGGAGAACTCGCCCGCGTCGGCGTTTTCGTCGGGTTGATACTGCTTGCGCTTGTACTCGCGCTCAAAGCTCGTTGAGAAGCCGCCGCTCTGGCGGTAGTTCCTTGCGCCCGTGCCGCCGCCCGAGCCTCTTCTGCGGCGATTGTCGCGGTTGTCACGATTGTCGAATCTGGGTCTGTCTGCGTAGATTACAACTTTTCTGTATGGCTCCGTGCCTGTCGAGCGGCTTGAAACGCCCTCTATCTCCGCAACGCAGCTGTGAATTATTCTGCGCTCATACGGGTTCATCGGCTCAAGCGCTATCTTTCTGCCCTGCTTGATGACCTTGGCACTCGTCTTTCTCGCGAGAGCCTCCAGCGCCTCGTTCCTCTTGTCGCGATAGCCGTTGCAGTCAAGCGAAAGTCTGCAAAAGCTCTCCTCGGAGCGGTTGGACGCGAGAATTGTCAGATATTGCAGGCTGTCGAGCGTTTCGCCGCGCTTGCCGATAACCACGCCCAGCTTCTCTCCGCTGATGTCGAGCACAACATTCCCGCGGCGCTTTATCGGCGTGATTTTGAAATTCTCCAGACCCAGCGCGTGGAACACGTCCGTCAGATACTTTATTGCCGTCTGCACCTTTACGCTGCTGTTTACGTCAAAATCCTCGGGAAGCCCGCCTTCGCCGTAGTCCTCGTCATCATCGGAAGAGAGAGAAGCAGCGCTTTCAACGGCAGGCTCTTCCTCGTCGTCATCTTCGATAACTGCCTTCGGCGCTTCGGGCGTTGCCTCCGGCTTCTCGTAGAACGCCTTAACGCGCGCCTCGCCCTTTAGGCCGCCGAAAAGAGTTTTCCGCGGCTGCTCGAGAATATCAAACTCGATTTCGTCAACGTCCGCGCCGAATTCCGCCGCCGCGAGAGCCTTTGCCTCATCGACGGTTTTCGCGCTGAATTCCTTTTCCATACTTACAGTTCCCCTTTCCGACAACGGTGCGGGTTAATCCTCGTCATCGTCGTCGTCGTGATATACTTCGCCGTACTTTTCCGCCTGCGCTTTTCTTGCGGCGGCGAGCTTGCGGCGATTGATTTCCTTCTGGGTGAGGGTCTCCTCGTTTCCGTCCTCGTCGACTACCTTAACTGCCTCTACCTCTATACTCTTATTTTTCTTGGCAGACTTTTCGGACTTATGCTGCTCCTCCCACTCCGCGGCGGCTTTTTCTCTTAATACCGCGGGGTTATACACCTTATTGAGCACAAGCGTCTGGATTATGCTGAACGCATAGCTCACCGACCAGTAGAAGCCCGCGCCCGCGGGAACGGTGAACGCAATCCACACGGAGAACAGCGGCATAATGTACATCATTATTTTCATCGGGCCCATATTCATTGCCGCGGCCTGCTCGGGGTTGTTTTTCTGCGCGAACTTGTTCGTGATGAACGTCTGCGCGAACGACAGTATAAACGAGATTATCGGTATCAGAAGCATCGGGAAGCGCATATGCTCCTTGGGCACCTGTCCGAGTTTTATCCCGACGAAGTTCAGGTTGTCGTAAAGCTCGTGGAGCTCGGTTTTAACCTCGGGGCGAATCACCGCCTCGTTATACGCCTCGGCGCAGTCGAAGCCCCGTTCCGTCACCGTGCCGAATCTGTCAAGCGCGTACAGCTCGCGCTGCATTGACTTTGTCGCCTGGAACGTCACGCTGTCCTCGCTTGCGATTTTATACGCGCCGTAGTGATTTCTCGCGGTGGTGATTGCCGTTTGGAAATAGGTTGACAACGCGTGCTCCGCGCGGTACGCTTCCTTTTCCTCGTCGGTTTCGAGAGCCGCCATTTCGGTGTTCTCGTCCTTGGAGAGCGTAAAGAACGCCGTCTCATTGAAATACGCCAGCTTATCATTCTCGGCGTACTCGTCGAGCATGATCTGCTTCATTGCCGCCTTGACTATCTTAACGTTATCGGAGTTCAGCTCCTTGAAAATGTCGACGTTTACCTTGTCCTCGTCCTTTTCGGCGCAATGCTCGTTATAGTAGCCGACGAGCTTTGCCGTGTCGGTAACAATGCCCCGGTGCTTTTTCTGCGCGCTCTCGTCGAGAGCCGCCACCTCGCTGTCCGTTTTGGAAATCTCCTCAACGATAAACGAAGTGAGCTCAACATTATACGACTCCTCTACAAACGAAGAAATCTTCGAGGAATTCATATGCTCAAGGTGCGTCAGCGGCTTATAAACAACGTCGATGACGCCGAACAATATCAGCATAGTAAGCAGCAGCGAGCCGCACCCGCCCATAGGCTTATAGCCCTGCTGCTGGAGCTTCATTATCTCCTCCTGCTGCTTTTCTCTGTTATTCGCGTATTTTCTTTGGATTTCCTGAACCTTAGGCGCGAAGATTGCGGATTTCGCCTGGGTTTTCTGCTGCCTTATCGTAAGCGGCAGCGTTGCCAGCTTTACGACCAGCGTAAAGATAATAATCGCGATGCCGACGTTAGAGCACAGGAAATTATATATAAAATAGAATAACCACCCAAGCGGGTAGCCTGGTAATGTATACAGGAACTGAATTTTTAACACCCCTTATTTAAAAGTCGCGAAGAACCGCTCCGTCGAGCTTCGCTCGACTGCGCTAGCCAAGCTGTAAAAGCTCTGTTGCGCTTCGCTGCACTCCGCTTTCACAGCTTGCTTTCTCCGCTCCACGGCAACGCCGTGGTGTTGATTGTTTTGAAACGCGCCTATTATGCGTCGTCATGGCATTGCTTTTTCCTCCGCTCCAGATAGATCGCCGCGCAGTTTGCCGCTCTGTCTATCGGTCTGTCGACCGTAAGCCTTTCGGGGCGGAATGTGAACTTCTCCGGGACCGGGTCGACCCCGCCCTTAAACAGCGGCGTACACCGAAAAATCCTCCATAATGTCAAATAACCGCCTCGCACCGCCCCAAATCGCCGAATGGCAGTCATACCATACTCGGAACAGGTCGGGTAAAAGCGGCAGCACGGCGGCAGGATCTTTGACAGTGTGAGCTTGTACAGCTTGATTATTCCCAAAAAAATATACTTCATCCGATTATACTTAATTACAATTTCGGCAAGATGTTCTTTTTCATCAGGCTTAAAATTTGCTGCATTTTAAGCGTTGGCGTTTTTGCCCTTGCGACAAACACGAAGTCGTATCGCTTGTCGGTTTTTTCTTTCATAATCGGCTCGAAAAGGCGGAACGCCTCGCGTATTATCCGCCTCGACCGATTGCGCTTCACCGCGTTCCCGACCTTTTTTCCCGAAACGATCCCGACGCGGTTTTTTCCCGCTCTTCGCGGCTTTATATAGCACACGAACGCGTGATTCACCGTGGACTCGCCCCTCTTGAACAGATACGAAAAATCGCAAGATAGCCGGGCTGAAGGGTGGCCAAT
>CAYSHU010000153.1:0-5590 GCA_964430965.1 uncultured Ruminococcus sp.
TTGACAAAATCCCTCGAACGGTTTTCTGCGCCCAGTGGTAAGGGCGGGTGAGGTCCGGCTGTCCGGAACGATTACCCGTCTTTTGAAACGCATACACGCTTGGTGCGAGGATTTTTTCGCGTGTGAGCATATCGCAGATTTTCACCATGCCGATGCCGCTTGCGTAGGTTTCAAATATACGCTTAACTACTGGAGCAGTTTCGGGGTCGGGAACGATCTGTTTCGTATTGACGGGATCTTTCATATAGCCATATGGAATTGCAGTCCCAACACGTTCACCTCTTTCGCCTTTCGCCCGCTGAACCGCACGGATTTTCTTGCTCGTGTCGCGGGCATATAATCCATTGCTGAAAACCTTAAATAAATTAAATGGCTTTACAAGTACATTCCCCTGCAAAAAAATTCCGTATCTCTCAAAAAGAGATACGGAATTTTTTAAAGCTTTTAATACACATCAGCTAGTTTACACAATTCAATGTCTGTAGTTCCTCCAAACAAAATTCAAAAGCAAGTTGAGATGAAGATAACTGTTTTTTTGACCGCTTCATATCAGCACATATAATATAACCGATGATGACAATTCAGATGATATATTAGGTGACTGATTGCTTAGGCGCCTTAATTCTATTTCCATAAAATAATAGAACAGAAAGTCAAGACATAATTTGCAAAATTCACCAAATATGCTAAAAATGCAATTGCTTCGTTTGAACTTGATATTTCTGTTTAACTGTGTTATACTAACTATAAAGGAGTGATAATTTTATGATCGACGTTATATTATCAACTATAGAAAACGAGATTCAGCGCAATGAATTAGCCACTTTATATGAAAAATATAAGAACTGCCTTTATTCTATTGCGTTATCAAATCTACATAACGAAATAGATGCCGAGGATGCAGTTCAAGAGGCTTTTTCCGAGATCGCAGATAAGCCGGATGTTTTCTTTGGCGTTCTGTCGGAGAAAAGACCTGCATATTTGAAAAGTATGGTAAAGAAAATTTCGGTTAATATGTTTAATGCCAAAAAAGAGATACCCAAAGTATCTATAGATGAATTGAACGAGGAAATAGAAACTGTTTCGGCTACTCTCGAAAATGCTCTCTTTGATAAAATAGCTCATGATGAGGTTATGTCATTTGTAAACAAACTTCCGCCAATGCAGCGGAGCGTTTTAATATTTCATTGTTTATATAATTTGTCGGTTGATGAAACGGCACAGAGGTTAAACATTTCTTTATCTACCGTAAATAAGCACCTAATGCTTGCTCGAAAGGCAGTTAGGGCATTCATTGAAGAAAGGAGAAATGACTTATGAATGAAGATGTGTTTAAGGAAATTCTGGCAAGAGCAGTTGATTTTGAATTTTTAGAGTTTGACAATGCACCAGAGCATAAGTTCTCGCTGAAACATCGCCTTGCTATGAAACATGTCTTTGCGAGATTTGAAAGAAATATTTGCAAACTCCGTAAAAATAAAATCATCAATGCTCCCTCTACTAATGAATACAAACCGCAGTTCAACATAAAGCAACGACTTTTTATTACTACTGTCATAATTATTCTTTTGACATTCTTGGTAGGCTGTGTTATTATATATGTTTCCGGCAACTTTAGCGGTACAGTATACCCCGATAATACGCAGCTTAATATCACCAATCCCGAAGACTCTCCGAAATCTATTGAGCACAAATACGTATTAGCCTCGGTTCCTAATGGTTTTGAATTAACAGAAAATAATTCTTCACCCGTACACTTTTACACTCTATATACAAATGCAACAACAAAGCAAACAATATGTTTACACCAATGGGTTAAAACAAGTTTTGATCAGCATTACAATACAGAACATTATCCTCTTGAAAAGGTAAAAATCAATAATGTTGATGGCTTGTGTATAGATTTTAGTGACAGTATTTCCGCCTCATCACTTGTGGTATGGGATAATGGAGATTATGTAATTGAAATTATGGCAGATTTGAACAAAGAAAACATACTGAATTTAGCCAATTTGAACAAGGTTTAACAAAATCAAATAATTATATTCCCTAATCGTCGATAAAAAAGGACATATATAGTAGAGGGTGAAAACTCTACTCCTTAAAATGACGAGGTAATCATTATGAAAGTGCACAGAATTGCATCAATTGACAGGCTTATGGCGCGCAAAGCAGGAAAAGTCGCGCAATCGGAAATGATGAAGGCATATATAGGAAATAATTTCCAAACTTCTAAATCCACTTTTTCTCGTGCTGTAGGTACGAACGGTGTGCGTGTCGAACTCTCGCTTGAAGCCGAAAGGCTGGTACGGAATGGTTATATCGACAGTGTTCTCGAAAACGGAGAGCCTTTGCACGGTATAAGCTATAATGAATACCGTAGTTATTATGAGGACAAGTACGGTTACATAGATGACAGGGTAAAACAATCTTACAAGCAAGCCCTCAAAGGAGATGACGCAGCGCTGCGTGATCGAGAGTGGAGATCAAATCCAAGCTATGAAATTCCGCGGCGACTGTTCAATGATCCTTTGGTTACTGCTGACCGAAACGCTGCAATTGATAAAATCCGCAATGGTGAGGAATTGGAGGAGTGGGAACATCAACTACTCAACACTTTTCCGGACGCGGTAGAAGGTAATCACATCTATATTGATGCTATGGTAGCCGGGCAATTACACAAGGTAGAAAAGAGAGTTGCAGCAGATTTGGCGGCAGCAGGCATTGAACTTGCACCTAATGAAGAGATACAATTCGAGGTGTGGGGATACGATATGAAAGTATCCGGCAATCTTGATGATGACAAGCTGAAAGCGATTTACGATGCGGTCAGTTGCCACTCGAAATCGATGTATTCCGTGTATGTAGATACTAAGAATTCGATGTCGCCAAGTGACATTACTGAATGTTTCCAACTAATATACGCTGAAAACTATCTGAAAGATACAGGCGTTTCGGTGTTCGATATTTCTCTTGATAACAAAGGTAATTTGGTTGGACTGCCCAATGAGTTGGCGAATTTTATAAAAAACAATGTGGATAAGCCACTTTTCATTAGTACGAGCAAAGGCTGGGACGAGCGCGATCCTAATGTGCAAAAAGCTAGGCTTATGCGCGATACCTTTAAGTCTGCGGTACAGACTATCGCGAATGGTCGGTATGACTATTATCGATCTAAAACGGGTGTATTAACGTTTAAAAATGGCACTTTGAGTTGCTAATCCACTTTAAGGAGGTATAACAAATGATTATCAGAAATTCTCCTTATTATGCGGCAAACCGTAATAATCGCCTTGTTGCAAGATTGCGGCTTGAACGCTCTCCCACATTATTCGACTACATCAGTAAGAATGTGGGATTAGTTCATCGCAAATCTGAGGCTAAAGTCCTTGCCGGTACGAAACTTCATAATACCGAGGACGTTATAATGATCTCTGATGAAACGCTAACCAAGTTGCGTAACGAATATATTGAGAAATCATTAGAAAGCGGAGAGCCGATGGAAGGTGTAAGCTATGATGACTTTGTTCGGTATTATGTTGATAAACAAGGTTTTCGTTCGAGCGACGACTATATGCAACGGCTTTATTTTCAGGCACAGAAGGGCTGGAAAGCGTCCTGCGCAGAGCGAGAATGGCGGACTAATCCCGATTTTATAATAACACCCCCTATGTTCGATTCTCCCGAGCTTACCGAAGATAGAGAAGCCGCCTTTGAGAAATTCAAGAACGGTGGTGAACTTACCAAGCTCGAAGATGATCTGCTTTCAACGTTTCCAGATTATGATGAAGGGCAAAGGCGCATTAACGAGGTCAGAAAGGAACATGGCAGAATATCGTTCAAACAGAAATTGTTAGACCAGTTGGCAAGTGCTGATGTCGAGCTTTCACCCGACGATGAGATCACCTTCACAGTATGGGGATACGATCTTATTGATGTAAAAGGAACAGTCGACGATGATAAGCTAAATGCAATCAAAGAAGTAATGAAAAAGGTCGCTTACTCTTTAGATTGCATTTATGACAATAAGTACAATCGTGAGAAAATGTCCCAAGAAACAAGATTTCAATTCGATCAGTTTAAAGAAGCGCAGCATTATTTAGACCTTGCAGGTGGAGGCTCTCTGCTCGAACTTTCAAAAGATCAGAACGGAGATTATCACGGTATTCCCGAAGAGCTTGATAAATTCCTTAAGGAGAATAAGCACTATCGTGGTGATGATATGGCGCGTTTGCAAGCAATATGGGTTGAACACGCTTTCGATGCAGCTATTGCAGCGGTAGAAGCGGGGCGTTACGAGTGGTTCAAATCGATGATTGGAACTGTCACTTTTAAGAACGGTGAATTCTTTGCGTAGGGCATTTTTTATTCTCCTCATTAACTGATTCTTTCTATTATTAACCTCACCATAGCCCAGCGTCTCAAAGAGGGTTCAGTGTGTAATCTATATTGTGCATATATTTCAACCGCCCCATTATAGTGGAGCGGTTGATTTTTTTGAGTGCAAAGACTATAAATTTCTTTCAGCCTTTTTCCCATATCGGCGCCTTTGCGTTTTTCCTCAACAAGTCGCGAGATTTAATCACTTCGCCTAATTCGGACGTCTGATTTTTCAATGTTCTATGTATTTCCACAAAATTCTTTAAGCAAGGCCTTCAATGGTGTAGTCCTCACCGAGAGTTTTCAAGCGCACGTCTCTTTGCTGATAGGGAGGTCTTGACAGAAATATATACCCTACTGTGCCGAACATTAAATAGACAATGTCTTTACGCGCAAAATTTATTAGGAACAATTTCTGCCAACTGCACTTTAGAATTGCATGTACAACATCGTATCACGCT
Organism: uncultured Ruminococcus sp.; assembly: GCA_964430965.1. Taxonomy (GTDB): domain Bacteria; phylum Bacillota; class Clostridia; order Oscillospirales; family Ruminococcaceae; genus CAG-115. Next base: position 4,842 of record CAYSHU010000153.1, read on the forward strand.
GAGCATGCCATTTTCCTATCCGACTTGTTTGCGCATTCTATTAGTTAGGCGTTGCTAATAAATTTTATAGTCACATGACTAATCGCGAACTAGTTGCTAGTAACGAATTTTAAAGCGGGCATCCTAAAATCAAGTTGAACGGCTCGCCGCTTCAATTAGCGAAAGTATGCGTATACTTTCTATGGCTTGCTAATATATCCAAAACGCTAAGAATACGTACTCTAATTTTTTAGCTTTTTTCTCTCGGATTGGTTGCCCTAAACTAACTTGCGATTTGAAATTTTCTTCGGGGGTGCTAACCCCTCGGATTTTTTTGAGCAATTGTATGATGGAAATCGGTTGCCCCTGACTAACTCACGGCTTGCATTTTATTCGTTAGTGCCTATCCCTCGAATTTTCCACCGCAAGAAATTCTCGTCAAAATCGGTTGCCTATGGCTAACTTGTTACTTGCGTTTTACTCTGCAATATCATACCCCTAAAAAATTTTCTGCTCCCCTTGATGATTTGACATCAAGGGGAGCAGATTTTTTTGTGTAGGTGTATTTTAGAATTTCCTTTCAAGCTCTACTCTTTCGTCAATAATTTTGTTCAGCCAAGTGTTGACCTTCGTTCGGCTTGTCGCGGCGTTTTCTCCTTGCAATTTCTTTTTCTGCTTCGCCAACTCCTTTTTAAATTTTTCAAAGAGAGCAAGATACTCGGCTTGAAGTTTCTTGCTGCCGCGCTCAAAAGCCTTACCCCTCCGGAAAT
>CAYSHU010000154.1:0-5574 GCA_964430965.1 uncultured Ruminococcus sp.
CCCGTGCGGAAAAAGCGCTCTCTGCGGAAAACGCTGCTTATCGTCGCGGGCGGGATTCTCGCGGGCTCTACGCTTGTTTTTGGAACGCTGTTTATAGGTCTGTTTATCTGGGCGATAAATGTGCCTGACACTCCCACCGAGATTGGCAATGTTCAGCCAAGCCCCGCGGCAAACGCGGGCGGAAACACCGGGGGAAATGCGGTTGGAAACACCGGAGGAAATGCGGGCGACAATACAGGAGGCAATACCGCTCCAGAACCCGTTAAGAGCCAAACGTATACAAGCGAAAAGACCGGAAAGACTTTCACAATCCCGTTCGAGGGATATGCGCAGTTATCATACGACGGAGGCAGCCCCGAATCGGTTGCCGCTGAATATAATTCCCATGAACCAAACAATAATTTTAAGTATACTTCGTTTTTCAACGTTAATTGTTGCGATCCCGTTGAATATATTTCTTTTAATCTTACGCCGAAATCGGGCAGTTGGAAAACGGGCGATAAGCTTGGACATTCGGAGCTTAGCTCTGAAACCGACTACATCTTTATAAAAGTTCCCACTGCATATCTTGGAACTATTTTAACCGGTCTTTTATCCAAGAATAAAGATCTCTCCGGATATTTTAAGGACTCCGAGTTTAAGATCATTGAGGCGGATAGCTCCGGAAAGATTGTAAAATTCTATTTTTACACGGAATATAAAGTTTCGGGCTCCTCCGATTCACCCTACCATACTTTAGAGGGCGTCGCAAATGTAGTTCGCGACGCGGGTGCGGGAAGCTCGGGCGGCTCCGGCGGCAATACCGGCGGCACGGGCGGAGACATCGGCGGCGGCACGGGCACCACTAAATGTTTCACGTGCGACGGAAAGGGGAGCAAGGATTGTCCTGCCTGCGACGGCGGAAAGGTGCAATGCCGCTCCTGCAACGGCAATGGAACTTACTACGCATACGGTGAGGGAATCATGAAGCGCTGCACGAACTGCAGCGGTAACGGCTCGGTAAACTGCACACGCTCAAACTGCATGGGCGGCAGAATAGAATGTACCGACTGCGGCGGCGACGGCATCAGATAACGAGGGAGGACAATCAATGTTTTGTACTAAATGCGGAAAACCCAACGACGACGACGCGCTGTTCTGTGAGTTCTGCGGCGCGAAAATAGAGGAGCAAGCGCCGCCCGAGCCTATTCCCGCGCCCGCTCCCGTTCAACTCTTCTGCGAAAAATGCGGCAAGCCGAACGAGCCCGACGCGCTTTTCTGTGAGTTTTGCGGCGCGAAATTTGAGGAGGGAGAGGCGGTTGCTGAGATGAAGCCCGAGCCTATTCCAGAGCCGGAGCCCGCTCCCGAGCCTGTGCCTGTTCAAGCGGTTGCGCCCGCGCCCGCTCCTATTCCCGAACCCGCTCCGAAGCCCAGCGGCAACTTCTGCGAAAAATGCGGCAAGCCAAACGAGCCCGACGCGCTTTTCTGTGAGTTCTGCGGCGCAAAATTTGAGGAGGAAGAGGCGGTTGTTGAGGTGAAGCCCGAGCCCGCTCCCAAGCCTGTTCCCGAACCCGAGCCTGTTCAAGCGGTTGTCCCCGCTCCCGCTCCTATTCCCGAACCCGCTCCTAAGCCCGCTCCCGCGCCAAGCGCAAGTCCGAAAAATCCTGAAAAGCGGAAAAAAGTCGGAATTATCGCGGCGATTGCTTCGGCGGCTGCCGTAATTGTGGCGGTTATCATAATCGTGCTTGTAAACTGCTCCTCCGTGCCGGAGGGCGGCGTTCGGATGAAGATGAACGGCAAGAGCATCCCCGTTGAAATGGCGGCTTTCGATATCCCGAGCAGCGCGCCGACGGTTTACCTATGCGGCAAAACCAACAACGGCGCGTACATTTGCACGGTGACGTTTAAAACGCTCCCCGCGGCGAATTCGGATTATTCCGCAAGCGACGCGAGCGTCACTATCGCCTATTCGGGCAAGGACACCAAGGCTTCTAACGGAGCGCATCAATACGCGCTTTTGTCAACAGATACGACAAAAATTTCCGTCGGCGAATATCAATGGGGCGACACCATTGAGCTCACCGTCGAGGGCAAGACAAACCCCGATGTTTATAAGGATTATGAGGGGACGCTCGTGTTCAACATAAGTGGCACGGCGAGCTTCGACAACGGCGCCTCCGGCGCTCTCGCCGACTGGAAAAAAGATAACATAATTCCCGATTGAGAATAAGGAGGAACGAATATGTACTGCACAAAATGCGGAAAAGAAATCGCAGGCACCGCGGCGTTCTGCCGCTTTTGCGGCACGGCTATGAACGCTCCGACAGAGCAGAGCGCTCCGACAGAGCAGGCTCAGCCGATACAACAGGCTCAGCCCGCGTATATTCCCGCGCAGCCGACTCAACAAGCACCGAAAAAGCCGATTAACAAAAAGGCGGTAATTTTCTTTTCAACGTTAGCCGCGATGCTTGTGCTTGGCTTGTCAATAGGAATTCCCGTGAGCGTCAGCTCGAAAAACAAGCAGAATTATAATAATTATAACAATTTCGGAAACTACGGCGGCTTCGGCGAGAATTACGGTCAAAATTACGGCGGAAATACGGTAGGAAACTACGGCGGCAACACCGCGACTGTCTGCGGAGTATGCAACGGCACGGGCTCGTGCATAATCTGCGGCGGCAGCCACATCTGTACGATTTGCTGCGGGCGCGGCGGCTTGTCCGTCACGACCTACGGGCAGGGCGGCACAAACTGGGTGACCTGCGAGGGCTGCCACGGCGCGGGAACGTGCTCGCAGTGTCGCAACGGCTCGTGCGACTATTGCGGCGGCACGGGGCTTGCGTAAAGGAGGAAAGCAATGTTTTGCAGAAAATGCGGAAAACCTAACGATGACGACGCGCAGTTTTGCGAATTCTGCGGCGCGGAATTCAAGAGGCGCGCCGCAAATCCCACGTCGCAGCCCGTGACACAAACTGCGGTTCAGCCCGCAAATCAGCAGAAAACCCCTAAAAAGCGCGTGCGGAAGCTGACCCGCAAGCGTATTATAATCAACATAGTTATAACCGCGGTGCTGTTCGGCATTTGCGGGGTGTTCCTGCTTAACCTTAACGCGCCCTCGCTGAGCGGCTATCCAAAAATGGCTGTCAACGGAAAGAATGTTTATGCAGATCCGGCTTGTGTCAGCAAGTATAACGATGTGTTCATAGGCGGCAAGGTTGACGACAGGATATTCGTCATAGTAATAAGCGGCTCGCTGCTGAGCGGAAAAAGCAACACTACGATAAACGAGTTCAATTACGGCGACCTTACCATTTACTATTCGGGAAAAGACCTCCCTTCCAATAACGGTTATTATCCGCTGAACTCCGTTAATCCCACGAGCGGCATCAAGGTCAAGGTCGGAAAACGAAACATGGAGGACGGCTGGGTTGAGATTTTGGTTTCCGGAAGGCCGGAGCTCTTCGGCAATACATACAACATTAAAGCGGGCGGCAAGATAGATTACAGAAGCGGCTTTAGCGGATTGGATGAGTGGTATACGAATAATCGTATTCCCGCCTAAAGCATATAATAAACACCTGACAGGAGGAAAATAATGTTTTGCCGAAAATGCGGAAAACCTAACGATGACGACGCGCAGTTTTGCGAATTCTGCGGCGCTCCGTTCAAAAAACGAACGCCTCCCGAGCAGACCGCGTCGACAGCGGTTCAGCAGCCGATAATTCAGCCAACGGCGACTCCCGCTCCGAAAAAGCGCCGCAAGGGCGGTGTTATCGCGGCGGTTATCTCCGTGGCGTCGGTGGCCGTCGCGGCTGTAATTGTCATTTTTGTACTGAACAAGCACTTCGCGCCTAAAGACGCGCCCTCGCCGACGGGCTCTCCCACAATGACGGTCAACGGAAAGGACATTCCCGTAAGTCTTGCGGTAATGGGCAGCGATGACGAATACACAATGATTGAGATAGCCGGCAAAGCGGACAACGAATTGTTCGGGGTGTTGATAGGCTTTTCGGAAACTCTTCCTCAAAGCGGCACTAAAATCAACTCGTCCGAGGATTATGACAACTGTGAGGTAGTTTTTCAGCACGCCGGCAGTTCCACAGGTGTAACGTCCGACGGCTATTACAGGTTCGCGGAAATTGACGCGGATAGTTTTTCTCTTGAGGTAAAGGAATACGTTCCCAACAGCAGCATAGAGCTGCAGATCTCCGTAAGAAGAGATGACGGCGAAACGTTCGAGCTCCGAGCGGGCGGGAGGATTGAATTCCGCGCGAATTACGTGCAGGAGGGCGATAACTGGTTGAACCGGAACCGTATTCCCGCGGCGAATAATACAAACCATCAAGCCGCCCCGACAGCTCCCACTCAGCCAGCCGCCGCAGACGAAATAACTATCAAGGGGCGGAAGTACTCCACCGACCTTACCGTGCTTGACCTTTCCGGGCAGGGGCTTGAAAGCTCCGATATCGCGGAGCTGAAGCATATGACTAAGCTAAAACAGATTACGCTGAACGACAACTATATCACAGATATTTCCGTGCTGGGAAATATCCCCACGCTTGAAGAGGTCGACGCAAACAACAACCAAATAAGCAACATTTCCTGCTTCGGAAATCTCCCGAGGCTCAAAATCGTCGTTATGAACAACAACGATATCCAAGACATTTCCGTGTTCTCGAATTTCACGACCGTTGAAAAAATCTGGCTTCATTATAACAACATAACCGATATCTCGCCGATTTCCGGGAACAAGCAGCTTACGGAGCTTGGCTTTGACGGCAACCCGATAAGGGACATTTCGGCGGTGAAAGGAATGTACAATTTGCGAATGTTATGTGTCAACGGCTGCGGGATCACCGATATTTCCGCGCTTGAGGGAATAAAATCGCTTGACGAGCTGAATATCGGGAACAACAGCATCTCGGATTTGTCCGTCCTTGACGGGATTAAAATCGAGATGCTTACGGTGTGAGGAACAAAAAAGAACAGCGCCCGATTTAAGGCGCTGTTTTTTTGAAAATTATTATTTGCTTTCGTCGAGCTTGCCTCTCCATTCCTTGGAAATCTCCGCGATTTTTTCCATATCGCTGCTCTCCGCCGCTTCCTTTAGCCGCTCGAAGCACTCCTGCTGCTCGTCCGGGAATTTCCCTCGGGACATTCGCTCAACCACCTCATCGATTTTCAGCGTGTCGAAATCGTCAAGCGCGGTGTCCAAATCGTCAAGCAGCGCGAGCGGGTTCTCCGCGCCGCTGCCGTCCTCGATAAGCGCCAAGCCCCATTCCTCGATGATTTTGAGGCAGCCGTCAACATCGGTGTTTTCCGCCGCCGCTTTCAGTTTCTCGAAAAATCCCTTGCCGCGCTCGGTGAGCTCCAGCCTCGAGATTTTTTCAAGCGCCTCGTCAATTTGCAGAGTGTCAAAATTATCCAGAGCCTCGTGCATATAGTCCAGCATAACAACAACACTTTCAAACATCGGCGGGCGGATTTCCGGCGAGGCTTCTTCGGGGAAATATTTCCCAAGCGCCTTGTGAAGAGCCAGATATTCCTCGATAAGCCCGTCGGTCTTTTCGTTGATAAGCGCGATGTTTCCCTCGT
>CAYSHU010000155.1:0-5542 GCA_964430965.1 uncultured Ruminococcus sp.
ACAGGTTATCTACATATATCAACATATTTGTAGCTATACATAACAGTATATGATATATTATACACCGTCCAAGCCGATTTGTCAAGCGTTTCCGAGAAAAAAATTCATATTTTCACGATTTTGGTGATTTTATCCAAAAAGCCAGGTCGTTTTTTTACATTCGCTTTCCCCGCCGTAGGCGGGGAAAGCGAATGTTTAGTTCGCGCTTGTCCACTCGCTGATATCAACCGTTTCCCCGTCCGCCCACAGGTGCTCCAGCTGATAGAAATCCCTTGCCTCCTCGGTGAACACGTGGACGATAACGTCGATATAATCCAGCACAATCCAGCTTCGGCTTTGAATTCCCTCGACGCTTTTCGGCTTTACGCCCGCCTGCTCGAGGTGATACTCAACCGCGTCCGCGAGGGCTTTTACCTGCGTAGTGCTTGTCGCCGACGCTATCACGAAATAATTCGCCAAAATCGTCAAGTCATCGACCTTGAGCGCGGTGATTTTCTCCGCTTTCTTGCTATCCAGCGCCTTTACCGCTATTTCTAACTCTTCCTTATCCGTCATAGGCTCTCCTTGTCCTTATTAAAATTTAAGTAGTAATTATACGCTTCAAACGTCGACTGCGGCAAGCCGCCACACTTTGAACAGACGCAATTAACCTGGTAAATCAGCGCGACGGACATTGCCAAATCCAAATCCTTATAGCAATACTCGCGCATTTTATCCACGCCCTTATAGTCGCGCTCCTCCGAAATCATATCGCCGAGGTACACGATCTTCTCCATGACCGTCATTCTCGCGCAGCCGACCGTATGGTATCTTATCGCGTTTATTATCTCCTCGTCCTTAAGCTGCATAACCTCGCGGACGTAATACGCCCCCGCGACGCCGTGCCAGAGGCTTTTCGTCGACAGCTCCACGGGGTCGGGGTTTAAGCCGCTGTCAGCCGTGTACTGCTTCTGCCGCTCGGGAGACGCCTCCTTCATTATATCGTGAAGCATCCCCGCGAGGTAGCACCGCCGCTTATCCGCACCGAATTTTTCCGCCAGCTTAAAGCACTCCTCCGCAACGTTCATGCTGTGTGTGAAGCGCTTTTTTGAGAGCCTCTCGCGCAAGAGCTCCTCATATTCATCAAAATCTGCATATCTGCTCAAGCTATCAACCTCTGTACAAATTATTGTCTTTAATATATTCCTCGACCGCTTCGGGAACAAGCCCCGAAATATCCCTGCCGCTCGCTGCCGCCTCTCTTATCCGCGTCGACGAAACGTCAACGACGCTCGTCGGGATTACCTTAACACGCCCGATTTGGTTCGCGAACTCCACCATATCCGTAAAGCAATCCTCCTCGCGCGCCACAGCGCAGACGGTACTTTCCTTGAGTATGCTCTCGAACTTGTACCACTCTCTGAACGAAAACAGCATATCGCCGCCGATGAGGAGATAAAACCGCTCGTTTGGAAACCGCTTCGCGAGCTCCCTTATCGTGTTTATCGTGTAGCTTACGCCGCCCATTTCCCGCTCAATATCGGATATTTCAACGCGGCAGTCGCACTTCCCCGCGCCGTCAAGCGGCGAGAACGCACGGCGGCACATTTCCTCGCGCTGCTCAAACGGCGCGAGCTTTGTCGCTTTGTGCGGGCTTTCAAACGTCGGGATCACCAGCAAGCGCCGCAGATTAAGCTGCTCTATCGCTTCCCTCGCGAGGTTTACGTGCCCGTTGTGCGGCGGGTTGAACGCCCCGCCAAAAATCCCCGTTTTAATCTGCTTTTCTGCCATTATTCACCTGTTTTTGGGAAACGCAATTCGTTCCCATTATTTTCGGGCATCTTTCCCCGCTTATGGCGCAGTTGAACAAACGGCAAGCCGTTTGTTCAACGCAATGGCGTTTGCGCTGCGCGCAAACGCTCATTGCTTGCTCCGCGACTTCGTCGCTCCGGGGAAAGATGCATTATGACTGTGTTTTTTTCGACTTTTGTGTATTGCGGATTCTCTTTTCCTTAGCCTGCACCTTTGCCTTGTATAGCGGCTTGACCTCGGGCTTTTTGGGCTTTTGAGGCTTTGGCTTGTTGGATTTCCGCCACAAAACAAACTTCCGCCCGATGACCGCCACGACGTCCGCGCCGAGCTTAGGCGCGATCAAATCCGCGGCTTCTCTTGCCGAAAGCTCGCAATTCTCCTGAACGCCGAGCTTTATAAGCTCCCGCGCGTTAATCGCGTTTTCGAGCTGATTTATTATTTCATCCGAAAGCCCCGATTTCCCGATATAAAAAATCGGATCGAGGCTCTGCGCCTTGGAGCGCAGCTCGGCTCTTTGCTTACTTGTCAGCATTAAGAAAATTTCTCCTTCAATATATCCGATAGCTTAGCGAAAGCCACGGCACGGTGGGAAATCTTGTTTTTCTCCTCCTCGTCCAGATCCGCCATGCTTTCGTCCTCGTTCACCATAAAGATCGGGTCGTAGCCGAAGCCGTTTTTGCCGTGCAGCTTGTCGCCTATGTAGCCGTTCACCTCGCCGCGCACGGAATACTCGTCGTCCTCGGCGTATATGAAATAGATAGTGCAGACGAACCGTGCCTCGCGGAGCTCGTGCTCCACGCCGTGCATTTCGTCGAGCACCTTCTTGCAGCGATCCTTGTCCGTAGCGCCCTCTCCGGCGTATCTCGCCGAGTACACTCCCGGCGCGCCGCCGAGGAAGTCTATCTCCAGCCCGCTGTCGTCGGCTATCGTGGGCTCGCCTGTCGCCTCAAACACCGCCCTTGCCTTGATGTGAGCGTTTTCCTCAAACGTGTCGCCGTCCTCGACTATCTCCTCGTTGAAGCCCGCCTCGCGCATTGAGATGACCTCGAAGCCGTAGGGCTCCAGAAGCTCCTTGAACTCGCGCAGCTTGCCCGCGTTGTTTGACGCGATAATCAGCCGTTTTCGGACGGGAACAGTTTCTTGTTGATTTTCCATAGTTTTTCCTTTCGTAAACAAAAATGGGGTATTTTAGTTATTATAACACATTTTGGCGATAAAGTCAAGGGCTTTTGTTGTTTCCCACGACTGCGGCGTTTTTTATAAAGCATCTGACCATTTTATAAGTACGTTAAAAAGCTCGTCAAAGGATGAAGCCGTGTAGTCAATTTCATATTCCTTTATCGCTCCCTTGACATCGCCCTCCGGCATAAACCAACAGCTTGTGAGGTCTGCGTTTTTTGCTCCGAGCATATCCGATGTAAGCGAGTCTCCGATAACAATACAGCTCTTGTCTGGCTCGTTGACTGCCTTTTTTACAATATCAAAATATTCATGTGACGGTTTAGATACCCCCATGGATTCGCTTACGAACAAATCGCATATATAATCATTCAATCCCGTGGAAGCAATTCTTCCCTTTGCGTTTTTGGCTGCCCCGTTTGTGATGACATATATCCTTACATCAGGTACGCTTTCCACAACCTTTTTCAAGAAATCGAGTGCACCGTCCATAAGGATCCCGTTTTGCGACATACGATCTATGAAATCGCTGTTTATCTTCATAAGATCCATTCCGTCGGTATTGCATCCGCATTCCTCAAACAAGACCTTGAATCTCGTTTCAAACAGCTCGGCTTTGGAGATCATTCCTTTCTCAAATTCAAGCCAAAGCCTTTTATTGATCTGCTTAAAGGAATCATATCGCTCTTCTGTGAACACCTGACTGTTCATTTCCATGACAGTTTTCAATGCAACGTGTTCCGAGGCGTGAAAATCAAGTAAGGTCTGATCCAAATCAAACAATAAATTACGGTGCACTATTCATATCTCCTTGTCCGTGCCGCCTGTGTCGGTTGTATCGACAATAATAAATTCTTCGACATAATACGGCAGAACGAATACCGCGTAATCTCCGATAACCTCCGCTTTTTTAGTGCCGAAAGCGTTATTGCTGCCCGCGCTGTCGCTTATCCAAGCCGCCTCGATATTCTCAGCCGCTATGCCGTTCAGCTTTTCAAGCGGATAGTAAATAAAATTCGAGCTGCCACCGCTGTACTCCCATATGTACACCTTCGTGACAGGCTTGCCGAGCGCGGTATCCGCGTATTTCGCAAATCTTTGCTCGATTTTCTTAACGCCGCTTTTGTTCTCGTAAATAATTCTGTTAAGGTAGTCGAACTCGCCGTTGGTTTTAATATCGTAGCTTTTGCGGACAACCTTGCCCTTTTCGCCGTCTTTGCCATACTCATATTCCACGCGGTCGGTTATGTAATGCGCGTATTTCGCGTAGTGTTCGTCATAGTGGTAAATATTACCGAGCTCTTCCGAGGCGACAAACTCATCTCGGTGCTCGGCGGTGTCAAACGACGCGAAGTATGGTCGTATTTTCCACTCGTCCAGTTTTTTGAAAAGCGGGGCTTCAAGGTCAAATTCCGTGTCGGCGAAATCCACCGTAATTGAACCGTGCTGACAGCTCATAACCTCGTCAAGGTTCGTTCCGTCAAAATATTTCTCTGCCACGCCTTTGAAGAAATAATCGTTAAAAACCCTCACGTCGCGGAGCGTCCCGTCGGGGTAAACGCGGCTTACCTCGTCGAAAACGGCTTGTTCTATCTCGTCAAGCTGATAATTATCGGCGAGCTTTGTGTTGCCGTCGGTGTCCGCGTACTGCTCCACAATAAATTCCTTGCCGTCTGCCGTCATTTTGACGGTCGTCCACTTGTAGCCGTCGGTTGAAGAGGTTCTGTCGTAGTCTGCCTCGGCTTCAATTCCGTACTTTTCTTTGATAAAGAGCACGGCGGTTTTCTCGACGTTTCGTCTTGCGATAATATCCGAAACAGCGGACGCGCTCATATAAATCTCCAGCCCGCAAAGCACGAAAAGCCCGAAAACCCAGATTACAGCACGCTTTTTGTCGTTCAGCTTTTTGTAGTACTTGATAGTTGAAATACACACGATAACCGTTAAAACCAACGTAACGCAGCACACGCCGATTGACACGAAAACCAGCGGCGCGTACTCCTTGCGGTTGTAGATAGTCACAAAAACGTTTGTAATCATCAGCGCAATCACTGCGATTACCAAAAGTAAAGAGATACGCTTTTGCTCCTTTGTGACGGTAATTTTCTCGTCCATTTCGTTCCACCTTACTCAAACAGCGCGTTGACATAATCCTCCGGCACAAACGGCTGCAAATCGTCTATCTTCTCGCCAACACCGACGAGCTTTACGGAAAGCCCCAGCTCGTTCTTTATCGGGATTATGATGCCGCCCTTTGCCGTGCCGTCGAGCTTTGTGAGGACTATCCCCGTGATGTCGGCGGTCTCGTTGAAAAGCTGCGCCTGGCTTACAGCGTTCTGCCCCGTCGTCGCGTCGAGGACGAGCAGGGTTTCAACGCTCGCCTCGGGGAGTTCTCTGGTGATTATCCGCGCGATCTTTTTCAGCTCCTCCATAAGGTTTTTCTTATTGTGAAGTCGTCCCGCGGTGTCGCAGAGCACGATGTCCGCGCCGCGCGCCTTTGCCGCGGAGATAGCGTCGAAGATGACCGCCGCGGGGTCGCTGCCCTCGCCGTGCTTGACGATATCCACGCCCG
>CAYSHU010000156.1:0-5471 GCA_964430965.1 uncultured Ruminococcus sp.
TTAAAATTTGTGTAATTATTTGTTGATTTTGACGTATAGCCCCCACTCTACGAAACGTAGGTTGACTTTCGGTTGCCGCCGTGCTACAATAAAATTAGAAAGGGGGGCGATCAAATGGACGCTGAAAAAACAGGACTTTTCATCGCGGAGCTTCGGGGGGAGCGAGGCTTGACACAGCGCGAGCTCGCCGAGAAAATCGGCGTGACCGACAAGGCAGTGTCGAAATGGGAGCGCGGCCGCGGCTTCCCGGACGTCGCGATTTTGGAAACTCTTTCCAAGGAGCTCGGCGTGTCGGTCACGGAGCTGATGAGCGGTGAACGCTCCACGCCCGAAACCGCCGCGGCACAGTCCGACAGCGCGATCGTCGAGACGCTCAAGTACATCAAGCAGATGAGCCGCAAAACCGTCGGAACGCTTATTATCATTCTCGGAGCGTGTATTCTATGCTCGCCGCTGTTTACTTCGGGGAGCTTCTGGCTTGTAGTCGCGGGAATTATTATTGCCGCAAAAGGGATACTTATGCTCACGCCGGAACGCTCCACGCCCGAAACGGTCAAGGAGCAGTCGGACAGCACGCTTGTCGAGACGCTCAAGTACATTAAACAGATGAACCGCAAAACCATCGCAACGCTTATAATCATTCTCGGAGCATGTATACTATGCTCGCCGTTGTTTACCACAGGAAGTATCTGGCTTGTGGTCGCGGGAATTATTATTGCCGCAAAAGGGATACTTATGCTTACATCGAAAAGATTTTTTAAACCGTTCGTTCTGCCCAAGATCGCGCTTGAGGGAATTTCGCTCGTAGCACTTGCCGCCGCGATCTTTCTGGAGATTTGGTCCGACGGCGCTGTCCTGTGGTTAGCACCGCTTATGAGCGTGCACATAGGTGCAATGTCTTCGTATCTCCAAGCTTTGCCGTTGGAATTGGGGACGTTCCCGCAGCTTTTAACATCTCTGCTCACCGTTGCCGCAACGATCTTTACCTGCATCATTATGCTCATCGGCAAAAAATTCACAAAACCGCAAAACGCTTTATTCGTCTGCATTATCGTAACCGTAGTGTTCTCCGTCTGCGCAATTGTTTTCAGCTTCGACAATTTTACGCTGACAAGCGTTCTGATAACGCTCGCGCTTGTAATTGCGGCGGCGTTCAGAGCCGCGGCGAACACGGCGAAGCGTTAAATATCAACAGCAAAAATCCCCCGCCCGGTTAATCGGCGGGGGATTTTATTATGCACAAAATTGTCAGCTGTTTTTGTCATTCTTAAGCTCGGAGATTATCTTTACAAAGCTGTCAACATCGTCGAACTCCCGATAAACGGACGCAAAACGAATGTAGGCAACGTCGTCGATCTCCTTGAGCTTGAGCAGCGCCAGCTCGCCTATCTTGTCGGACGTGACCTCGCGCTGGAGCGAGTTCTTCAAGCCCGCGGCGATCTCCTCAACGACGTTTTCAATCGTTTCAAGCGAAACGGGGCGCTTGACGGTCGCGCGGCAGAGCTTGTCTACCAGCTTCTCGCGGTCGAACGGCTCTATCGTGTGGTCCTTTTTGATAATCATCAGCGGGATCTCCTCGATGATCTCATAGGTCGTAAAGCGCGTCGCGCACTTGATGCACTCGCGGCGGCGGCGGACCTTGTTTTCGGTGGGTCGGGAGTCGATAACCTTGCTTTCTTCGCAGCCACATTCGGGACATTTCATAATTCTTTCTCCTTTATGATGTTGAGGATTTCGCGCTTCACCCCGCCAAAAGCAGGGGAACGCGCCATAAATCTGCGCTTCCACAGGTACAAATATATTATACTATATCTATTATACCACAATATTTTGTATTTTTCAACAATTTTGACAAAATTTTCGGGAAATTTTTCAAAAATTTTCAGCAAGGCTTGAAAACCGCGCCGTTATATGCTATAATTATAATAGTATGGAGTGGTATCAAGTTTTGGCGTGTACCAATCCAAAGCAGCCTACCTGCGATATGTAAATTTCAAAAAGTGTCAAGATTTTCGAAGAAAATCTTGACCAGTTCCCTCAGCGCTGCGAAGTGGAGCGAAGCGGAACGGAGCAGTGGTGAGGGAATTTTGAAATTTAAATTTAGATAAGGGGTAAATTTTATGAGCATCGAAATAAAAAGCCTCGCGGAGCTTATGTTCAGCTCCTCGACAAGCCCGTTTGATACCGCGGACGATGATTTCAAAAAGGCGGTTGAGGACGCGCTGGGATTTAACTCGGCGTATAATTCTATCTATTACAACAAAAAGAGCTTCGTTGCGGTTTCGCCGACGTTCGAGAAGAAGCTGCAGGACGACCCCGAGCTCGCCAAGGAGATTTCCCGGAAAATTGACGAGATGACAAGCGGGCTGACAGGCAGCAGATATCGGCACACGATCGTTATCGACCGCCGCGGGGAGATTAAAGAATACACCGAAAAGCCGTATGACCGCAAGGCGGCACAGAAGGAGCTCGACGAGCGCAAGGAGGTAGAGCGTGCGCGGCTTCGCCGAAAGGCAAGGCTGGACGCGTACTTCAAGCTGTTAAATCAGATGTCGATGAAGCGCAAGCTGGTCGAGCAGGAAAATCTCAAGCGGGCGCAGAACAAGCGCTACAAGGTTTCCGGGTCAAGCGCGCAAAGCATCGCGCAGATGCTGTTTCCTGTTGAGCCGTTAAGTTCAAGTCTGTTTTTTTAGAAATTAACTGCGTTATTTCTGCCGCGGGCGGAAAAAACGCACAAAATGAGAGGTTAAATTATAACACTATGCTTGATCTTGCTTTTTTAATCATCTTAATATATGTCATGGTATACGCCAACAAGGGCATTTACAAGGAAACCGCCTGCAGGGCGGGAATGGTTGTGGGGCTGCTTGCGGCGTTTGTCGGATGCTTGGTGGCGGTTGCAAACGGTGACTTTAAGTTCGCGGTTTTAAATCTTATCGTCGCGGTAATGTCGTTCGGGCTGCCGTTTGCGGCAAAGCATCTCGTGAAGCTCGACCTCGACAGGCGCGCGGAGGAGTACGAGCGGTACTTAAAGGAACAGGAAATACTGCTCGAAAAGCGCCGCCTCAAATCGGAGCAAATCACGGGCTACGACGACGATAACTTCGACGACGAAGAATTGCGCTTCGGCAAGGGCGGATATACCGACCCGAAGCTGTGATACATATTTCCACGGCTTCCCCCGCTCTCGGCGGGGGAAGCACAATTAAGTGGATTTTTTGGGGGGAGGAATGGCTTTGAAAACAAAAGAAAAACCTCTTAAGCAAGGGATAGCCTCATATATAATGCTGTGTTTGTTCGCGGCGTGGAACGTCTGCTTTTTTATGCCGCTGGATATTTATATCCCGAACGCAAACGACATCCAAATTCCGTTAAAGCCGCTCGCCGCTTGTCTTGGAATTGTGACGGCGGCTGTGTTTGCGGCGCTTCTGCTTGGCTGCGTTTTCATAAAGGGGAAGGCAAACCGTATCTTTCGCGCGGTGATTTTCGGATTGTCTGTCGCGTTTTATATCCAGGGGAATTTCCTCGCGGTGGACATGGGATCGCTCAACGGTCAGGAATACTCGCTGACCGCGTGGAAAGTCGTGCAGAGTATCGTTATCTGGCTTGGAATACTTGTCATTCTCTTTGCTGTTCTATGGAAGCTTTCGGACGAATTCGACGGACTTGTTTTGTACATCTCCGCGGCAGTTTTTGTCGTGCAGATTGCGGCGCTTGGAATTACGGCTTACAACACCTTCCCGAACTACAGCGCGGAAGAGCTGGAGGCAATATTGCACGGCAAGAGTGTGCCGTACTGCTCGGCGCTTGATCTGGAGCTCTACAGCAAGAACAAGAACCTTATCGTGATAATCGCCGATGAGTATGATTCGTTCCTGTTTGACAACACTCTTGAGCAAGCCCCCGATTCCGTATCGGAATTCGACGGTTTTACATACTACACCAACACCACCGGCAAATACGGCGGCGCGATAGCGTGGATCACCTCCGGAAACGGCACAAACGAACGCTACAAGGATCTGACGTTCTATGAAAACGCCGCCGCGAATTTCAAGGCGAATTTTTACAGCGAAATAACGGTTCCGCCTGCGTCCATAGCATCGAAATACTGCGATAATATTGGCAGAATGAAGCTGACGTTGGGCGAGTCCGCGAAATGCACAAAGAGCGTTTACCGCCTGGTGCTTTTCCGTTGTATGCCCGAGATCCTTAAACCGCTGTTCTGGTTTGACGGAGTGAACATCCGTGAGGGGCTTGATGAATCGTTTAACAAAAGGGTGAAGGCAGAGCTTGGCGCGGGACTGTACGATTATGATGTGCAGGGCTTTTATAATAACCTCCCGCGGGAGCTTGCCAAAACCGACGAGGACGTGTTCAAGTTTATCTATATGTACGGGGTTCATGCCCCGCGGCTCGTGACAAAGGACCTCGAACCCTCCGAGGAGCCGGTTTCTCCGGGGGAGGCGGCTGTTGCCGTGAACAAGATCATAAACGAGTATTTTAGAATACTAAAAGAAAACGGCGTTTACGACAACAGCGAGATAATATTTATGGCGGATCACGGGCTTACCGGGCATTACGACAAGAAATTCCCGCTTTTGATGTACAAGCCCGCACACCAAACCGAAACGGGGATAAAAATCTCCAACGCGCCGATAAGCTATGACGACATATTCCCGACGCTGGTGAAGCTCACGGGCGGCGAGCCCAAGGCGCGGACTATCTTCGATATCGCCGAGGACGAGGAGCGAGTGCGATACTTCGGAGAGAACACCGCAGAATTCTCCGGAAACCCAAAAATAATATATCCTAAATATATTGAGTAAGGAGCAATGATCTTGTCTTTAGCACAAAGAAAAAGAGAATGGAAAAAGCGGGAAAAACAAAGCCCTGCCGGAAACAAAAGAATAAGAGAAAAGAGGCAAGAATTCGTGTTCTTGCCTCTTGCCTATAAACCATTGCCTCTATTTGCTGTTGTTTATCGCCGAAACAAGCGCCTTGACGGACGCTACGATAATATCCGTGTCAATGCCCGCACCCCAGCTTACGGTGCCGTTCGGGTTGGTAATGCCGACGAACGCCGCCGCCTTGGATTTTGAGCTCTGCTCTATCGCGTGCTCGGAATAAGTCGAAATTGTGTAGTCAAGCCCGAGCGCGTCCTTTATCGCGTTGGAAACCGCGTCGAGGCGGCCGTTGCCTATGCCGCGGAGCTTGCGCGTTTCGCCGTGTATCTTCACCGTGACCTCCGCCGTGAAATGCTCGCCCTGCGTGTAGTGAGCCTCGGTGACTTCAAACGTCTTTTTCACGTCGACATACGTTTTCGTGAAAATGTCGTAAACCTCGGCGGGCTTTAATTCCTTATGCGCCTTGTCGGAAACGCCCTTTACGGTATAGCCGAAGTGCTCGCGCATCTTCGGGGGCATTACAATACCGTAATTCTGCTCCATAAGATAGCCGATGCCGCCCTTACC
>CAYSHU010000157.1:0-5452 GCA_964430965.1 uncultured Ruminococcus sp.
CGTGCTGCGGCTTGTGATAAGCGGAGTGCGTCTGTAAAGCAATAATTTTTCGTCTGCCATACTATCCTCCTGAAATTATAAAATTAACTGATTTAGTTTCCGACAAGCGCCTCGGTTAGCTCCGCCAGCTGCTCAACGTAAATTATCCCGGTCGAAAACAGCGGCATGCCGTTTAAAACCACGGCGGCGCTTCGCTCGTCAAGCTCGTAAAACACCAGCGTGTCCTGCGCCCTGCCATACTCGTCGGTTTTATAGCTGAACGTAATTTCGCAAAGCGGCTCTCCGCTGATTTCACCCGTAAGCTCCTCGCCGTCGAGCTCGGCGGTAAGCGAGTTGAAATATTCGCGGAAACGCTCGTATTCAAGCGTCTTGCCGTTATATGTGAACGTTTCGTTCTCGTTTGTGAACGTGAATTCGCCGCTTGGGTGTTTAACGTCCACTCTGCTCACCGAGAAAATATACGGCGAGAGCGGCTTGCGGGAAATCAGCCCGCCGACCGTGGAATTCAGCCACGGCGCGTCCTCCTTTGCGAGCGCGTAAACTCCGGGAATGCCGCTTATTGTCGCGTAGCAGCCCGTTTCGCTCTCGCTTCCAATTTTTAATTCATAATCCGTTTCTCCGATTGTGAATTTAACAACGGCTTGCGGAGTTAGAAGCCCGCATTTTTCCAAAATCTCGTCGGTCTGCTCAAGAAACTCGCAGGACTGCATCGTCAGCCCACAGGCGCTGTAGAACACTTCCCTGCCCTTTGCGGCGCTTATTTCCGCGGAAATCGGCGATGTGAAGCAGAATGTTTCGGCGGCGTCCTCGGCGATCGCGGGAGTCATTTCAAGCTCCAGCGGGGCTTCGAGGTCGGGACGCATTATTGTGAGCGTTTCGGGCGGCGTCGCGCTTTCTGTCATCAGCAGCCGCGCGAACTGCCGCACGTCGGAGAAAACCTCCGAAACGGCATAGGAATTCACGAGCTTCACGTCACGCGAGTTGCCTAGCACAAAGTAA
Organism: uncultured Ruminococcus sp.; assembly: GCA_964430965.1. GTDB lineage: Bacteria > Bacillota > Clostridia > Oscillospirales > Ruminococcaceae > CAG-115. The sequence goes on from CAYSHU010000157.1 coordinate 1,000, forward strand.
ACGCTCCCCTCGTCAATCGGGCTGATTATCCCGAAGCGCATTTCAACGGTTTCTCCATCGTCAAAGCGGACTGTCGCGGTCGCAGTTGGATTTGTCAGCCCGTATTTTTCGAGATTTTCGGCGTTGTCCTCAACCGCGCTTTTTTCGGGAAGGCTCGCGAGGTCGCCGATGAAATTCCGAACGGTGTTGTCGCTTTGCGGAACGCCGCAAAGCTCCTCGCTCGTCCAGAAATATTCCTGCGACTGCTTAATCTCGCCGCTCTCGGTCGCGTAGCTTATCACGCGGGATTTTCGCGTGAAAGTAAAATTCCCGAGAGAATTCTCAACCGTAAGCGAAAAAACCTCGTCGGCGCTTCTGTCGGTAATATAGGCGCTCGGATCCTCCGTGCCGATTGAAGCAAGATTTGCGGCGGGCTTGGGTTTGGGCTTTGTAAGCAACAATGCCGCGAGAATTCCGCCCATAATCACGAGCACCGCCGCCGTAATTACAACGGCTTTTCCTGTCCGCGACATTATCTGAACCTCCTGCGAAGGCTGATAAAAATCCCAAGCGCGATAATGATGATCGGGATTATCACGCACAGGATAATCGAGAAAACATTCGCGGTCTTGACGGACATATCAAACACGGCGGGAATCATCGATTTCGGCTTAATCACAACGCCTTCCTCGCGCCCCGAAATGTAATCGAACATTCCAACAAAGAAATCCGCGTTTGCGGAGTTGTTGTAGGACATCACGGCGCTGGACGCGAGGTATTCCGCGCCGACCGCACAAACGCGGCTGACAGAATTTTCGGATCTCTTTTCGGAGATTACAACGCTGTTGAACGCGCGGCGCTCCGCTTTGTCGTAGTCGAACGCCTCCGCCTCCTCGGCGTCGAGCGGGAACAAAAACGCACCGTCAAACGACTTCATAAGCACGGTGGAATTGCCGTCAAGCGCGTAAACGGGACGCGTTTCAATGCCGTAGGTCAGCAGCCGCGAGCCGTATACATTTTTAGTATAGTCGGTGTCGCAGATTTGCTGCAAATGCGCATATGCCGTCGCGGCGCTAATCAGATAGCTCTCGTCGGACTGCCCGATAACATCATAGCCCACCTCAAGCCCGTGGCTGCTCAAAAACTCGTCAATGCTCGGGGTTTTGGGCTGGCGCGTCGACGCAAAATAGACAACGTTTTTGCCATATTCTCCGTTGTTGTAAAGAAATCTGTCGAGCTTCGCGAGCTGCTCCTTGTCGATATCCAAGAGCGGTGCGTAGAGCACGACGAAATCAATGTCCGCGTCAATCTCGGGCGTGGTGACAAGCGGGAGCGAAACAACCTCATACCCGCTGTTCGAGAGCAGCGTTTTCAGCGCGTCGCTGCCTTCGCTTTCGCTGTAGCCCTCCGCGAACGCTACCTTTACGAGCTTCTCGTCGGTCGTATACATCAGCGCCGACACCGCCTCCTGCTCGATTTCCGAGCTTTCGATGATGTAGGCGTTGTAGTACTGCATATACGTTTCGTTGAACGTGAAATAATCATACGGCGAGATTATTTTATATCTCCCCGTTTTCTCGCACTCGAAGATAATGTAATCCTCGGCGAGGGTTTCACCCTTGAACCCTGAGGTGTAATTTGGATTCTGGTTTATGTTGAGAAAGCGGACGCTCACGTGTTCGCTTTGCATCGCCATTTTCTTCAACACCTCGCCGACCTGCTTATACGCCGCGTCCTGATTTTCAAACGCCTGCTCGGTGTTCAGAACCGTTATCTCAACGTCGGCAGAAAGCGTTTCTGCAAGAAATTTTTCGGTTGCCTCATCAAGCGTGTAAATATCGTAGGCGGTTAAATCCGCGGACATATCAACGCGGTCGGAAATCACCCACACGATTACGTTCGCGACAACCACCGCCGCGATAAACAAAACCGTAAACGCCGCGGAAAGCGCGCCGCGCTTTATATTGCTGTTTGAGGGCTTCTTCTTAAATAACTTCAAGATACTTCCCTCCTAGCTCCAACGGCGGCGGTCGAGAGTTCTTATCGTAAGGAAATTGAAAATCACGATAAGGCTAATGAAAAACACGATGTTTTTCAAACTGAAGATGCCGATAGTGAACTCGCTGTATTTGTAGAATACCGAGAGATTGTTCAGGATATTTTTTACCGTTTCGTTTGAAACATAGCCCGCGATAACGTCAAACATACAAAGCGCGATGTTCGCGCCGATTGAGCCCACGGCGGCAATCATCTGGTTTTCGGTGAGGTTCGAGATGAAAATACCGAGCGAGATGAACGTCCCGCCCATAAGCAGCATTCCCGTGAAATTCCCCCAGAAAACCGCCCAAGCGAACGCGCCGTCCACGGCCTTCACCGCGGAGCTGAGCATAATCGCATAGACAAGCGTCACAAGCACTCCGCAAAGGAACACAATAAACGCGCCAAGGAACTTCCCCGCGACTATCCCGAAAAGACTTACCGGGCTCGTTAAGGTCAGCTGATCGGTTTTCTGCCGCTTGTCGTCCGCCATTGTGCGCATCGTCAGAATCGGGAGCATAATAAGCATTATGAAGAACATCATCGAAAACACAACGCCCATATCCGCCTGCCCGACGCGCAGACAGCCTATCCACAAAAACAGCCCCGAAAACCCGTAGAACACCGCGAGGAAAACATAGCCGAGCGGCGATGTGAAGTAGGACGCGAGCTCGCGCTTCATAATCGCTGTCATTCGTCCTCGCTCCCTTCATTACCGTAAAAGTCGCCTGTTGTGAGTTTAAGGAAAATCTCCTCCAGCGAAAGCTCGCTGCCGCGCATTAACAAAATCGGCATATTCCGCGCCGCCATACGCTTGAAAACCTCGCGGCGAATGTCCTTGCCGTCCTTCGCATTAAGCTCGTACTCAAAGACGTTCTTCTCCGCCTCGCGCAGGACGCGCACTGACTTCATATCGGAAATCTGCTCCAAAAGCGGCTTTACGTCCTTTTCCCTGCCCTCTATCCGGACGGTCAGCTTGTGGTCGGCGGAAAGGCTTTTAGAAAGATTGTCCGCCGTGTCGTCCGCGACTAATTTGCCTTTGTTTATAACGACAATTCTGTCGCACACCGCTTGAACCTCCGACAGAATATGCGACGACAAAATAACCGTGTGATTGTCGCCGAGCTTTTTTATAAGCGAGCGTATCTCAATAATCTGCTTCGGGTCGAGCCCGACGGTGGGTTCGTCTAAAATAAGCGTCTGCGGATTTCCGACTAACGCCTGTGCCAAGCCGACGCGCTGCCTGTAACCCTTCGAGAGGTTTCGGATAACGCGGCTTTGCACGTCCTCAATTCCCGTGAGGCTCTTTATCTCGCCAAGGTGTGAGAGCTTCGGCATTTTGCAGCGCTTTAAGCCGTACACAAAGCCGAGATACTCATTCACCGTCATATCGAGATACAGCGGCGGCTGCTCGGGGAGATAGCCTATTCCCTTTTTCGCGCCGATAGGATTTTCAAGCACGTCAATTCCGTTGATTTTCGCGCTTCCGCCCGTGCTTGAAAGATAGCCCGTAAGGATATTCATCGTCGTGGATTTTCCTGCGCCGTTAGGCCCGAGGAAGCCCAGGATCTCGCCGTTCCCCGCGGTGAACGAGATGCCGTCAACCGCGAGCTTGCTGCCGTAGCTTTTGCTTAAATTTGTAACTTCAATCATAATCCGTTCCTATGTGGGTCAATCTGATTTCGTAAAAACATTATAGACCCCTCGCGTGAAAGCTATGTGTTCAGCGAATGAAAACGCGGGTTTTATCAGACAGCCGCCGACAAAAGCTCTATTCCCTTTTTAATTCTCGACAGCGTGTCCTCTTTTCCGAGTATTATCGACAGCTCCACGCCGCCGCCGGGGGTGAACTGCTTGCCCGAAAGCGCGACTCTGAGCGGGAACAACACTACGCCGTTCTTTACGCCGAGCTCCTCAATCAGCTTGAAAAGTGCGTCGTGAACGCCGTCCTGTGTGAATTCCCCGAGGCTCTCCAAAACGGGAAGAATCTTCTGAAGCGCGTCGAGCGATGTTTCAAGCGTCGTTTTCATCTTCTTGTTGATATACAAATCCAGCGAATATTCGGGGAGCGCGTCGATGAAATCAACCTGCTCGGGAATGTCGGTGAACAGCTCGCAGCGCGGCTGCAAAACTCCGCAGAGGAGCCCGATGTCAATGTCCTCGCGCTTGCAGGTCCGGCGAATATACGGCGCTGCGATTTTCGTGAACTCCTCAAGCGGCAAAGCGCGGACGTAATGCGCGTTAATCGCCTTCAGCTTCGCGGGATCGAATATCGCGGGGGACTTTGAAATTCCGCTTAAATCAAACGCTTCTATCATTTCCGAAAGTGAGAAAATCTCGTTTTCTCCCTTGGGCGCCCAACCGAGGAGCAAGATATAATTCAAAATCGCCTCGGTCATATAGCCCTTTTCAAGCAAATCCTGGAACGACGCGTCGC
>CAYSHU010000158.1:0-5442 GCA_964430965.1 uncultured Ruminococcus sp.
AATTCCCTCACCGCTGCTCCGCTCGCTGCGCTCGCTATGCAGCGCTGAGGGAACCGGTCAAGATTTTGCTTGAGCAAAATCTTGACACTTTTTGAAATTTACACTTCGCTGGGTGTGTTGCTTTTGATTGGCACACGGCTTTGATGCGCCGCTTCCGCTCCTCCTAATTATTAACTCCCTCCGACTGCAATTAACTGCATTTCTAAAAATTGCCGCTCTTATTGTCTTTTTCCACAAATTCATTCGCCCCTGTTTGTCTATTTTCGTGAAAACGTTGCTTTTTCGTTATTCAAAGTTTACAAAAAGTTAAAATTAAAGTGCTATAATATCATTGTGACTGGAAGTAGAAACATAAATCCCCTTTTCCCCGCTGAGGGCGGGGAAAAGAGGTAAAAACGGTTTGGTTAGAATTAAAGAAACAGGTGACAATAATGAAAACAGGACTAATACTTGAAGGCGGCGCGGTTCGCGGGATTTTCACCGCAGGCGTGCTCGACCGCCTTTTGGAGGAGGATGTTCGCTTCCCCTACGTAATCGGCGTATCGGCGGGCGGCGGAAACGCTATGAGCTTTGTTTCGCGGCAAAAGGGCCGTACCTGCTCGATGATAAACGTCCCGAGAAATCAGTCGTATTACGGAATTCGACAGCTTGTCAGCACGGGGAAGATAATCAACCTCGACAAAATGGCGTTTGAATATCCGTATAAACAATTCCCGTTCGACTTTGATACATATTTCAACGGCGGCGTGGAAACCGAATATGTCTGCGCGTGTATGGAAACGGGCAAGCCCGAATATCTCTCCGAAAACGAGAACTGCGAGCGTCTGCTGACGATAACCAAGGCGACCTGCTCCGTGCCGATGCTTTGCAGCCCCGTTGAGCTTGACGGCAAGCATTACCTCGACGGCTCGATAGCGGACTCCATTCCGATAGAACACGCCCTCGAAAAGGGCTGCGACAGGCTTGTCATTATCCTCACAAAGCCGGGCAAGGCGGTCCCGCCGACGGACTACAAAAAGTTCCGTATGTTTATACATAGAATGTACAAACAATATCCCGCGTTTGAAGAGGCGTGCATGACGCGCGTAGAGCGCTACGAGAAAACGATCGAGCTTATGGAGCGCCTCGAGCGCGAGGGCAGAATAATGACGTTCCGCCCGACCCTCCCGCCGATTTCCAAGTTCGAAAAGGACAGCGATAAGATTATGGATTCCTACCGCGACGGTCAGACTCAAGCGGAGCAGCGCCTTGAGGAGCTGCTGGAGTTTATGGGGCAGCCCGCCCGCAAGTCCGCGGTTATCGGAGCGTAATTTACACAATAAAATTCCCCCGCTAAGCGGGGGATTTTTAAATATGTCGGCAAAGCCGACACCACAATTCTACCTTATCAATTATATATTGTCAATTATTAAGCGGCAGCGTTACGGTGAACTCCACGCTCTCGTCCTCGCTCACCGCCGAGATCGTCCCGCTGTGCAGCGTGACGATCTCCTTGGCAATCGCAAGCCCCAAGCCCGCACCGCCTGTTTTGGACTGCCGCGCCGTGTCAACTCTGAAAAACTGCTCGAAAATGCGGTCGAGCTTTTCCTTCGGGATTGTCCGCCCGCAATTTTTGCACGTGACCGTAACGGCGCTGTCGTCGGCTGTCATTGTGAATTCGATCTCGGTGTTCTCATCGCTGTAATTCACGGCGTTTTTGAGAATATTGTCGAACACGCGCTCCAGCTTGTCGGGGTCGCAGAGGAGCTCCACGTCGGGCTGAATTTGCGGTTTTATCGTGAGGGAGCTCTCGGCAAAGATCGGGGAGAACTCGCTTATTGTCTGATTTAAAAGCAGGCTGAAATCTATCCTCCGTGTATCAAGCGTGAGAGTTGTGAGGCTGAATCGTGTGATGTCAAAGAACTCGTTTATCAGCTCCTCAAGCCGCTGCGAACGCTCCAGCGCGACGGCGGTGTATTTTTCGCGGCTTTCGGCGGAGATGCCCGGCTCGTCGCAGAGGAGCGTCAGATAGCCGATAACGCTCGTAAGCGGCGTTTTTAAATCGTGCGCGAGGTAGACTATCATATCGTTCTTGCGCTGCTCCGCTTCCCGCGCCAGGGCTGCGTTTCTTAGCGCGTTCTCGCGGACGAGGTTTAATTCAAGCTGCGCCTCGGCGATGTCGGGCGGGAGCTCGATAAGCGCGTCGGAGGGCTCCATAAGCCCCTTTGAGGCGTTTATCACGTCGTCGAGATAACGCAAGAGCCTCCTCATAAACACGACCGTCACAAATACACCTATTATAATGGCCGCCAGCAGGATTATAACAACAATGTTTTCCTTGAACCAGTGGAGAATTATGTAGGATTTTTCGTGGAAATACCAGACGCGGAACCCCGCGAGCCAGTCCGCAAGAAACGCGAGCGCCGTCACCGCGACCACGGGGATTATCAGCGCGAAAAGATACTGCAATATATAACGCCTCGCAAACGCGGACATTTTTTCCTTGTTCTTATTCTTCAACTGTATACCCCACTCCCCAGACAGTCTTAATATATTTCGGACGGCGCGGCGGCTCGGAGAGCTTCTCTCTTATCCGCGCGATATGCGCCATAACGGTGTTGGAGCTGTCGAGATACTTCTCACCCCACACCGCCTCAAACAGCTCCTCACCCGACACGACCTTGTTTTTGTGGCTGCAAAGATACCAGAGCATCGAAAACTCCAGCGGCGTTAAAACGACCTCCTTTCCGTTGAGCGTGCACTTGTGGCTGTCGTTGTTTATCTGAAGTCCGCGGATATCTATCTCATTCGGACGAGGAGCGGCGGAGTTGTAGCGCGTGTATCTTCGCAGCTGAGTTTTCACGCGCGCGACAAGCTCCGGCGGCGAAAACGGCTTTGTGATGTAGTCGTCCGCGCCGAGCATAAGCCCCGTGATCTTATCCGTGTCCTCGCACTTCGCCGTAAGCATTATAATCGGGAAAACAAACCGCGCGCGGAGCCTCTGCACAAGCGAAAAGCCGTCGATGTCGGGGAGCATAACGTCCAGCACCGCAAGGTCAACCTCACCCGTTTCCGAAGCCTCAAGAAAGCACAAGGCTTCTTCCCCGCCGTAAAACTTCCGCACGGAAAAGCCCTCGTTAGCAAGGCAGACCTCAACCAAGTCCGCTATCTCCTTTTCGTCGTCCACAACGAGGATACGCTCGCCCACACTAAACACCCCCTTAGTCAATTATACATTGTACATTATACATTAAAACTCCCGCAAGTGTCAATACTTGCGGGAAATTTTCATAAAATCTTAAGGTTTTACTCGGGCAGGACGTACTTCGTCTTATATGTGTTGAACTCGTCCATAAACTCGCTTTTATCGAGGCGCTTAAGCTCGTTCATATATTCGTGAGTGTCGAGGCTGTTTTCCTTGATCTGAATAAGGCAAACGGCAATGTTGGAGCAGTGGTCGGAAACGCGCTCGAAATTCGTCAGCAGGTCTTGCAGGATAAAGCCTAATTCTATCGTGCAAACGCCGTCGCGCAAGCGCTTTACGTGGCGGTTTTTCAGCTCCGCGCGGAGCGTGTCGATAACGTCCTCCAGCGGCTCTACGCGCTTTGCCATATCAACGTCCATAGTGACAAACGACGTTATCGCCTTTTCGAGAATTTCCGTCACAGCGTCTATCATCACGTCAACCTCGCGCTTTGCCGCGTCGGAAAACTTGACCTTTTTATCATACATCTCCTCGGCGGTTTCCTTGATGTTCACCGCGTGGTCGGAAATGCGCTCCAAATCCCCGATTGTGTGGAGAAGATTTGAAACAATCTGACTGTCGTTTACTGACAAATCCTTAGAAGCGACCTGGAGAATATACGAGCCTATCTTGTCCTCGTAAATGTCTATCGTGTTCTCGTTGTCAACGACTGTCTGAGCGATTTCCTTGTCGTATTTTTTCACGAGCTCCATTGACATAAGCAGCGTTTTCTTCGTGAGCTTCGCCATTTTAAACGCGACGTTTTTGCACTGCTCGATAGCGACCGCGGGGGTTTTGAGGAAGCGCTTGTCAAGCAGCGGAATTTCCGTTTCCTCGTCGCCCGGCTTGTCGCGGACGGTAAGGCACGCAAGCTTTTCGAGCTGCTTTGTAAACGGCAAAAACAGCGACGTCGCCAGAACGTTAAAGAAAGTATGGATAATCGCGATGCCCGTAGAATTCAGCTTCTCCGCCATAAACGGCAAATCAATAAACGCGTTTACTATATAAAACAGCGACAGGAAAACTACCGTGCCGATTATATTGAAGTAAAGGTGAACGATCGCCACGCGCTTCGCGGATTTGTTAGCGCCGATTGAAGAAAGCAGCGCCGTAACGCACGAGCCGATGTTCTGCCCGAGAATTATCGGCAGCGCGATGCCGTAGGTGATCGTGCCCGTTTTGTTTGAAAGAGTCTGCAAAATACCGATAGAAACGGACGAGGATTGCAGCACGGCGGTCAGCAGCGCGCCGACAAGCACTCCCAGAAAAGGATTTGAGAACTTCACCATAACGCTCGCGAATGCCTCGTTGTCCTTTAAAACCTCCGCGGCATTAGACATTGTGTTCATTCCGAACATCAGCAGCGCAAAGCCGATAAGTATTGTCCCGACGGTTTTCTTCTTGTCGGATTTTAAGAACATCACCATAACAATGCCGATAATAGCGAGCACGGGCGTGAAGTTTGTCGGGTTGAAAACCGCGGCAATTCCTGTGCCTTTTACGGACGAAAGGCTCAAAATCCAGCCTGTGGCGGTGGTTCCTATATTCGCGCCCATAATAACGCCTATCGCCTGCGACAGCTTCATAATGCCCGAGTTTACAAAGCCTACAAGCATAACCGTCGTCGCCGCCGAGGATTGAATAAGCGCCGTGATACCCGCGCCGAGCGCCACGCCCTTAAGCGGGTTTGAGGTCATTTTTTCAAGCCAGCGTTCCAGCCGCCCGCCCGCGAGCTTTTCCAGCGCGCCCGACAGGGTGTGCATCCCGAACATAAAAACGGCAAGCCCGCCGAGCATTGTCAATATGTCGTGAACAGTCATTTTACGCTCCCATACTTTCTTTGTGCGCCCGTCTTTGGCGCACATCTTCCGTTTCGTTATTTTTCCCTACAATAATATTATACATAAAAAAAATTAAAAAGTAAAGTCGTTTTTCTAAATATTTTGTGAGAGTTTGGTGATTTGCGGCGTTTTGTGAATGATTAACAAAAGTAATCCTCGGAGAAAATGATTGTTGTGTATTTCGCCGATTTTGAGCTTGAAACGGTGTAATTCCGCTTTGCTTCGTGAATGTTTGGGAATTTTTACTTGACAAAATCGGTGATTTGGGGTATAATATAAAATAGTGTAAGCGGCTATTGAATACTAATCACCGCAAGCGAGGCGGCATCTTTGCGGAAATCCCGCGCCTATCACTGCGTCAAAGCTCCTTGGCGTACA
>CAYSHU010000159.1:0-5355 GCA_964430965.1 uncultured Ruminococcus sp.
GTGGCGACAATAGCTGACGGCATCGCGGTTAAGGAGCCCGGCGAGAACACGTTCGAGCTGGTTCAGAAATACGTCGACGAGATCGTCACCGTCACCGAGGACGAGATCTCCTGCGCAATTCTCTCGCTTATGGAGCATCAGAAGCTGGTTTCCGAGGGCGCGGGCGCGGTTTCCGTTGCGGCTGTTATGTTTGATAAGATTCCCGTCAAGGGCAAAAAGGTAGTCTGCCTTGTTTCGGGCGGCAATATCGACGTTACGATTTTGAGCCGCGTGATCCGCCGCGGTCTTGTTAAGAGCGGGCGCGCGTCGCTGCTTACTATCGAGCTTGTGGACAAGCCCGGTCAGCTTGTCGGCGTATCCAAAATTATCGCGGATTTGGGCGGCAACGTCACGGCAGTTCACCACGAACGCGCCGACGCAAATGCCAACGTCAACGGTTGCTTCCTCAGAATACAGCTTGAAACGCGCAATTTCGAGCATCTTGAGGAGATAAGAAAGGCGCTGAAGGACGCGGGCTTTAAGGTCGTGGATAACGTATAATGTTATTTGTTCAACAGATAGTTCTGGAATACACCAAAGCAGTCCGCAACTCTAACGCCGCGAACGTTCGGCGTTCGGTGAGGTTTTTGCCCGTTGAGTTCGACAAATCGGAAATTACCGACGAGATACTGTTCAATAAGGTGTGGCTGTTTCAAGCGCCGGACGGACTGCACAAGCCGCGAATCAATAAGACGAGGAACCTCGGCGAAAACGCGCTGTTTACGGGCAAATTCGCCCCCGACTTTTTCGGTGAACGAATTTTCGTTAAACGCGCCGAAAACGGCTACGAAATACTTTACACCGACAAAAAGGCTCGCGGCTGGATTAAGAGCAAGTTCACGCTTACGGACGGCAAAAGCGGGCGGATAGTTTACAACGACAGATACAGCAGTTGGGATAGTCCGTGGATTTACTATCTGATAACGTTCAACTTCGTCTGCGCGGATAAGGCGGCTTTCAAGCCGAAGCTGTTCTTTATCAAGGAACCCGATTTTGTGTTTACCGATATGAAGCCGCTGCGGTACAGCGGGTATTGAGGTGCGTTATGCGTTACTGTACTAAAGAGTGGTATTGGACTATGCAGAATACCGATATTCACCTGCTTTTGAGGGTGAATAAGAAAGCGGAAACATTCAGCGAGGATTTTTACCGCAAGCTGTACGCCAAGAAGCTTGACGAGCGCCTTAAGATCGATAAAGGCTGTTCGGAAGTGAAAGCCGATGAGATCATCTTTGAGGAAGAATTTGAGAACAAAGAGGATTTCGAGCAGGCGCTGCGGGAATACAAGCCGCCGGTTTTCGATCCCGAACAGACCAAATGCGAATTTGCGGCGCAGCACAGACGCGAAATAAAGCGGCTGCGGCAGTCGCTTCCTAAGGAGATACTTGACAAAACGGCGGACGTGAGAGTGCTGGTGCTCGACGTAGCTTCCGCCGAGGTCAAACGGCTTATCACGGCGTTCTGCAAGGAAAACGAGCGCAAAGTACAGCATGCTTTTAAGGAGCTTCATAAAGCGGAAAAGCGTGATTTCGGCTGCGAGGAGAATATGCCGGAGTTCTGCCGCGAGAGCCTGCACGACTGCACGGTGACGTCCTGTCATATTAAGGGCAAAGACCTTGTTTTGGATATTGATTACCACGGCGGATTTACTAACGCCGTAAACGTGATCTTCAAAAACGCGGAGGTCGTAGAACGCGAGGAAAGACTTGCCGGCGCGGTCTGGCTTTACGACGAGGTTTACAAATGCGAACGCGGCTTGGAGATACACGCGCTGCTGTGGAGAAACGGCGGTGGACTGAGGTATCTTACGGTGCGCTGCGCGGACGCGATCATCATTCATGAAGACGATAAATGACCATTGAAAGGAGTGCTTATGGAGCTTTCGGAGATGCTTTTAAACGGCACAAATCAAGTCGAGATAGTCCCCGTTGACGCGGAGGCAGCCGCGATAAATTCCGAATATTTTCAAGCGGACGCTTCGACGAACTTCGGCTTGCTTATCACGCAGAGCGGCGGCGTTGTCGCAAACGGCGTGGTGCGGCTTCTCGGGAGCAACCGCGACGAGAACTTCCGCGACATAAACCTGTTTAACATAAAATTCGGCAGCGGGCGCGGGTTTATAATTCTAGGTGATGATATTTTCGGCGGGATCTTCGCGGTCAACACGGGGCTTTTCCCCGATTTCGTTGGGAATATTATGTACTTCGCGCCCGATACTCTCGACTGGGAGGATATGGAAATCAGAATGTCGGGCTTCCTCGCGTGGCTCAAGGACGGCGATATGGCAGAGTATTACGGGCAGTTTTCCGAGGAGGAATACGAAGCCCTCCGCGCGAGAAACGTGCCGTTCAACAAGGTGCTGAGCATCGTTCCGCCGCAATGGAGCGAGGAATTCAACACCAACCCGCACGATGTCCGCGAGATCGACATCAACGAGCATTACAAATTAACGTTGGGCTAATCCCCAAACGAAAGGAGAAAAACAATGGAAAACGTACACAAAGGAGCGCTTAAGCTTGGCGATTTACTTTTAAACGGAAAAAACCACGTTGATATAATCCCGCCCGACGCTGAGTGTGCGAAAACAAATTCGGAGTATTTTCAAGCAAACGATCAGACCGCGTTCGGAATGCTGATAAATCACAGCGGCGGCGTTTCCGTTGAGGGCGCGGTGCGGCTGCTCGGAAGCACCGCCGATCCGAATTGCCGCGATATAAAAGCGTTCAATGAGCAGTTCGGCGGAAACGGCTTTGTCATTCTCGGAGATGATATTTTCGGCGGGATATTCGCGCTGAATATGGGAATGTTCCCCGAATGTGTCGGGAATGTTATCTACTTCGCGCCCGACACCCTTGAATTCGAGGATATGGAAATAAAGCTCTCTCAATTTTTCGAGTTTTTGAGGAACAGCGACCTTTCGGAATTTTACGGGCAGTTTTCCGTTGAAGAATACGAAAGTTTTCGAGCTATGAACGTAGGCTTTAACAAGGTCTTGAATTTCATCCCGCCGCAGTGGAGCGAGGAATTCGCTGCCGCTGAAAAGCTCGACGTTCGCGAGATCGACATATACGAGTATTACAGGCTGCAAACGCAGCAGAATTGAAAGGAGTTTATTATGGAAAACGTACACACCGACAAAGCGCCGCAGGCGATAGGACCTTACTCTCAGGCGAAGATCATCGGAAATCTGGTATTCACCTCGGGGCAGATACCGATCGACCCCGCGACGGGCGAGCTGGTTTCGGGCGGCATCGAGGAGATGACGCGCCGCGTTTGCGAGAACCTCAAGGCTGTTCTTGAAGCGGCGGGAACGTCGCTCGACAAGGTTGTCAAGACGAATTGCTACTTAAAGGACATCGGCGATTTCGCGGCGTTCAACGCGGTCTACGCCGAGTACTTCACCGAAAAGCCTGCGCGCTCCTGCGTCGGCGGCTTGCAGATACCTAAGGGCGCGCTCGTTGAGGTAGAGGTCATTGCGGAAAAATGATGAGGCGTATTATAGATTGTTTCGCGGCGGCAGCGGCGCTGCTGCTGCTGTCGGGCTGCGAAAAAAGCGCTCCCGAAAGCGTTTCTGACGATAACGTCACGTATTCCTCCGAGAAGCTGTTCGACTATTATTTTTCGGACGATATGCCGTGGGAAGAAACAAAGGAGTTTACTGTCCCCGAGTTTTCAAAGGTCAAGTTCAAGTGGAGCAGCGATAACGTTGTCGCGGTAAAGAACAAAAAAGAAACGGGACTGTACTGGGGTATGCCCGTATGGGGAGTGTATCTTGCCGACCTTAACGGCGACGGCAAGCGCGAGATTTGCTCCTGCGTAAGTATGGGCTCGGGAATAGTCGACGAACGCATTTACGCGTATGACTACGCCAACGAAAAGCTTTATGTGCTTGTAGCTCGCTTTCGCAATAATTACCGTTTGGAGCTTACGGACGGCGTTCTTATGTATGTAGAATACCCGGAGCACACCCTTGTGAGCTCCGGCGGGGAGGAGATCACCAAGCCGCTTACGCTTGATATAATGACGGAAGTCGATGAGTCGGAAATATGACCGTATCATAAAAACAGCCCGAAAACGCGTTTAAACGTTTTCGGGCTTGATTTTTCTATCTTACAATGCGGTGTTTGCACATTCCCGTTTTACCACATTCGGGGCAGGTCAGCCTGCGCTTTGTAACGGTATGATATCCTTTCACATACTCGCCCATTGTAGGAACGAAAAGCGCCTTGCAATGCGGGCACTCATAATAACCTGCTTTGTGTTCAAGCATTGCCGCCGCGCCTATGCCGACAGCCGCCGTGATAACCGCAAACGCTATAACACTAGCACGCGCTATCGTCGGCATTTCAATGTAAGCGGCAATAACAACGAGCGAGCAGACAGCGATTATCGTGATTACACCGCAAATGACGCTTAATGCCATTCTCTTCTTGTTTTCTTCATTTTCCTTCATCAAATTCATCATGTTTTCCTCCGCTTTCTTTTGGTAATTTGTTTGGGAAATTTTGGTGCCGGAAAGAAGGTCGTTGACCGTTATGTCAAGAACGTCACATAACGGCAGCATAAGAGAAACTTCGGGAAGTCCTTTACCGTTTTCCCACACTTAAGGATACCATATAGTTTCTTAATCGATCTTCCCGACAAAGCGGTAGAAAATTTCGATTTCCTGTGTTCTGCCGCCGTTCTCGTCAACCTCCGCTTGGTGAACCACGATCTTGTCTATCAGTTCATTCAGCAGAGGTGCATTAAGCTCCGTCAGCTCGGTGTACTTGCGGACGAGCGCCAGCCACTTTTCCGCTCCGTTGGCGTCCTGTGCCGACTTATTAAGCTTGGCTTGCAGTTCGCACTTCTTGTTTTCAAGCTGCGTCTGTTCCTCTTGGTATTTCGCCGAGAGCATTGCGAAGTTTCGTTCGGTGAGCGCTTCCTTTGCCCTGTCCTCGTACATCTTGGCGAACAGGTTATCCAATTCTTGCAACCGTCTTTCGGTTCTTGCAAGCTCTTTCTTGACGCTCGCGGTTTCCTTTGCTCGCTGCTTGTCGCCGCTTTTCAGCAGACGTTGGAGTAGTTCGCCGTCGTCATTTTCATTCGCCTGAGAGATCCAATATTGCAGTCTGCCTAGTACCACGGCATATATCACTTCGTATCGGATATAGTGGTTTGAACATTTGTCCTTGCCGTATTCGCTGTAGGTGGTGCAGGAGTAATATTTCTTTTCCTTTTTGGTCGCGGTCGCCTTGTTATGCATATACCGCAATCCCCAGCCGCAGTCCGAGCATTTCAGAAGACCCGCGAAAATCTGCGTTTCTCCGCTTTTGC
>CAYSHU010000160.1:0-5330 GCA_964430965.1 uncultured Ruminococcus sp.
ACTTTAAAAGCAGAAGTGTTTAAAAATATAAAAAAATCTGTGAAAATAGTGGGGAAAAAATTATGAAAAAGAAATCATTAGTCATGCTTTCGCTTATGACGGCGGCATGTCTTCTCGGCGGCTGTGCCGAGGGGTCGGGGAAGCTGTCCGTCGATGTCGTGGACGTTCGGGGAAACTCCGCGGTATACTATCCCTCATCGACTGCCGAACAAGGTCAGGCGGTGGGCTTTGCTGTACCCGAAAATAATCCCGAAATTAAACCCGCGATAAGCTCGTCGAGCTCCTCCTCGAGCGAAATTGTGCCTGCCATTGTCGGCACGCAGACGCCTGTTCAGACACCGACTGTAACACCCACAGCTCCCGTGAGCTCGTCGTCGACAACGACAGCTGTCGCGCCTGCGGTTCCCGAGGAGCTCGAGCCAAACGAGCCCGAAATTCCGCACGTGAACGTCGGCTCGAACAACTACTCCGCGCTGAATTACAGCGAGGTCAAAGGCGTTTGGATATCCTTCCTCGAGCTTAACGGAATGTCAAGCGGCTCGGCAAGCAGCTTCAGAAATTCTATTGCCGAGGTTTATGACAACTGCGTGGATTTGGGAATTAACACGGTTTACGTCCACGTGCGTTCTCACGGTGACGCTTATTACGACTCGGAGCTTTTCCCGCGTACTAAGTATCTCGGCGGAAGCTACGACCCGCTGCCGATAATGATTGACGAGGCGCACGAGCGAGGGCTTTCGTTCCAGGCGTGGATAAATCCGATGCGCGGCTGCTCGACAAGCGACATCGGCAGAGAAGCAGGCTACCCGCTCTACGACTGGGCGGGCAATGAAACAAAGCTCGTTTCCGTGAATGGTTATTATTACCTCAACCCCGCGTATGACGATGTTATTGAGCTTATCGCGGAGGGCGCGGCGGAGATTGTTGCGAATTATGACGTTGACGGAATTCATATCGACGATTATTTCTACCCGACGACGGAAAAGTGGTTTGACAACGCTGCTTACCAGGCAAGCCCCTACACAAGCCTCAGCGACTTCCGCTTTGCGAATTGCGACAGGCTTGTCAGCGCGCTTTACAGCGCCGTTAAGGACGCGAACAGCACGGCGCTTTTCGGCGTAAGCCCGCAGGGAAATCTCCAGAATAACTATTATTATATGTATGCCGATGTTGAGAAGTGGTGCTCTGACAGCGGCTATCTCGACTACATAATGCCGCAGATTTACTTCGGCTTCGACAATGAAAATCAGCCGTTTGAAACGGTTCTTACGCAATGGGATAATATAGCAAAAAGCGGCGGCGTTCCGCTGATTGTCGGCATTGGTCCTTACAGAATAGGAGAAGAGGACGGCTGGGCGGGAAGCGGTCGTTATGAATGGCAGACCGACAAGAAGATACTCGCACGGCAGGTCAATTCCTCGGAGGAGGCTTATTCCTACGGAGGGATTTGCCTGTACAGCTACAACAGCCTGTTCAAGCCGTCAAGCAGCGTGAAATCCCAGGTTGAGGCGGAGCTTTCGGCATTAAAATCAGCGTTAAATTAAAAAAACTGATTTGTTTGCGATTTTCACCGCCGAACGCGATGAAAATCACATAGAATTACACAATATATTCAGATAATTCAAGAACACGGCAAAAGATATAAATATTGCCAAAAAGTATAACAAAAAACGGGGAATAGTTATGAAAAAAACTGTAAGGGGAATTCTGGCGGCGGCTCTTGCGGCGTGCGTCGCGCTAAGCTCAGCGTGCACGCTGCCCGGGCAGAGCGTCGTCATAGGAACTACAAATATCAACGTGCCAAGCGATATTATCCCGGTCAGCAATAATCTCGTGGAAAGACCCGAAGCTGAGGTAAGGCACGTTTCGCTGCCAAGCGGACTTCGGGCGGTGTTCGTTTCTCCCGAAACGGATTTTTCCGAAAACAATGCGGCCTCGATGTGCGATGACGTTCGCTCGCTCGGGATGAACGCCGTTATAATCGAAACAACAAAGGAAGGCAAGGCGTATTTCGACCTTGACCTCAACGACACAAGGGACGCGGTTTCCGAGGCGGTGAACGCGGCGCACGCGGCAAATCTCCGCGCGTATGTGACGCTCGACGCGAACGAGCTGATAAGCAGCGTTATTGAAGAGGGCGGCGGGCTGCGCTCGGGCTTCTCGGCGGCGGCGCATAAGTTCGCGATAAAATACGGCTGTGAGGGAATTCTCGTTAAGAATTATTACACCGTTGATACTCCCGAGCTGTACGAGGAATATCTCCGCTCGGGTTCGGGCATCGGCTATGAGAACTGGCTTTACGAAACAAATCGTTTTGTAATGCGGACAATAAGCGATGTTATCCGCAAGACCTCAAACACCACGGCCGTGGGACTGATGATTGAGGATATGTGGGCGAACGCCGACAGCAACGAGGAGGGCTCTGACACCGCGGACGAAATTCAGTCACTTTACGACGGGCACTGCGACACCAAGGCATATATTGAGGACGACTACGCGGATTTCATAATCGTAAAGGCATACGGCTCGACAAGCGACGCTAATCTGAATTTTGAGAATGTCGTGACGTGGTGGAAGGATCTCGCGGAAAAGAACGACCTTAATGTATACGTTTGCCATTTAAACGAGCGCATCGGCGAGTATTACGGCTGGAATGAGGACCAGCTGCTCCAGCAGCTGACGGTAATGAAAAACCTCGGGGGAAGCCTTTCGGGGAGCGCGTTCAACTCGCTTTCGTCGCTTCTCGCCAACCCGCTTTCCAGCACCGATACTCTTAAAAAATTCTACGCCGACCAGATAAACACGGCAACCCTGTTTGAGGAGCTGAAAATGACCTCGCCGTCCCAGCTCGATTTTATGACCTATGATTTAACCGTCAAGTTTATGGGAACATTCGACGAGAACTTTGACGTTTATTTTGACGGCGAGAAGATAAAGCTGAACGATGCGGGCAACTTCTTCTTTGAAAAGGAGCTCGAGGTCGGAATGAACTATTTCAGCATTGAGCACAAGGGCAAGAAATACAATTATTCGATAGAGCGCGCGGTGGACGTTTTAAAATCCGCGTCCGAGCTTGGCAATATTGTCGTTGAGGGCGGCACGACGCTTGCGTTCTCGGCGGTGGCTTACAGCGGCGCGAAGGTCTACGCGAGCGTCGGAAATGAAACGATTGAGCTTTCCGAAAAGGGAACGACGGAGCTTGTTGACGCAAACGGCTCGTATTCGGAGTTCTTCGGTTACTATACCGTCGGCGAGGGAATTGTCGGACATCAGCAGAACCTCGGAAGCGTAACCTATTACGCGGTTTACAACGGAATTGATGAGTCGATGTGGGCGGGCAATGTCACGATTGCGGCAAAGCCCGAGCTTATAGACAAGGATTTCGAGGTTGTGATGATACCCGACAAGGATCAGGCAAGCCTCGGCACGGGTGAGGTTGTCGGCACAATGGCGCCCTACTACACCGAGGACGATTATGTTCAGTATGTGCGAGTTTTAAATGACGGCACGGACGTTCTCGACCCGATGTCTACGGAGCGGATTCCGTCTTCTCCGCAGTATTCGCAGATGCCGGCGGGCACGCTTGATTATTACAAATCCAAGTCGGGAGAGTTCATCAACACTCAGTCGGGCAAGCGCTATCGCGACGAGTGGGTTACAACCTTCTACGACACGGGGCTCGGCTACAACGCCTTAACGGTAAATTCTATAGGCGACAGCGGCGGACGGAGCTTTATAAACCTTAGCCTGGATCACAAAATCAGTTTCACGGTAAATACCTCGCAGGCGTTTGTACAAGGTTATGAGGGGCCGTTTGGTGTTACGAGCTTCAACGCGCAGTATATTTATGTGACGTTCGACAACATTACAAGCGTTACAAAGCTCCCCGACTTCGGCTCCTGCACGCTGTTCAGCGCGGGGGAGTGGTCGACGGTTAATGTTGACGGCGTTCCGAAGTTCAGACTTACGCTGAGGCTCCGCCAGGCGGGAATTTACAGCGGTGTAGAATCCTACTACAACAGCGACGGCAATTTGATGCTGACGTTCAATATCCCTACCGCGACGCTCAGCGGCAAGACGATAGTAATCAGTCCGGGGCACGGAATGAGCGACACGGAATATTACGATACGGGCGCTATCGGGCAGGTGACGGAGCAGGAGATCAACCTTGCTGTTTGTGAGAAGCTTGAAGAGGTGCTTGAGGATATGGGCGCGACGGTTTACCGTCTCCCGACAGAAAGCGTTTACTACTACCGACGCGACAGACCGATAGCGGCAAGGGAATACGGCGCGGATATGTTCCTGGAAATTCACTCCAACAGCGCCGTGTCCAAATCGGCGCACGGCACCGAGGCGTATTATTTCACGCCATGGTCATACACGCTCGCGGATAAGGTTACGAGAAGCCTTGCATCGTATCTTGACAGCGAATACGGCGACGGTACGCAAAGCCTCCGCGGCGCAAAGTTCAGCTACTACGGCTTCACGGTAGAGCACGGCTTCCCGTCGATCCTTCTCGAAATGGGCTTTGTTTCCAACGACCGCGAGTGCTTGATGATGGCACGCTCGGACGTTCAATGGGGAATGGCAGAGGCTATCGCGGACGGAATTTATGAGTATTTCGCGAGAAGCGACCTTTAATCAGTTGACAGTTATATGAAAAATCCCCGCCGTTCCTCGGCGGGGGTTTTTATGTAATTCACGCGTTCTCGGTTTCATCCTCAAGAAGCTCCTTTACCTTCTCCGCGCCGCCCTCGGTTTTCAGCAAATCGCGGATTTCGGTGAGGAGAACGACCTGCGGGTC
This sequence comes from uncultured Ruminococcus sp., assembly GCA_964430965.1. Lineage (GTDB taxonomy): Bacteria > Bacillota > Clostridia > Oscillospirales > Ruminococcaceae > CAG-115. Next base: position 4,805 of record CAYSHU010000160.1, read on the forward strand.
GGGCTTGGGCTCTTCCTTCGGCTCTTCCTTTTTCTTATGTCCGATTTCCATAAGCTTATTCATGCCCTTTATCAAAAGGAACAGAATAAACGCCATAATCAAAAAGTTGATAACCGCCGACAAAAATGCGCCGTAGTTGAATTCAACGCCGTTTATCGTAAACGACCCGCCGACAATCATCGGGTTGCCGTTCTCGTCGTACTTAACGCCGCCCGTAATCAGCGCGATAAGCGGGTTGATGAAGTTCGCGGTAAGCGAAGAAACTATCGACTGAAACGCTCCGCCGATAATAACGCCGACCGCCATACTCATAACGTTGCCCTTAAGGGCGAAAGTCTTAAATTCCTCAAAAAATTTCTTCATTTTCTTCTTCCTTTCTTTTTTATGGTGAAAAGCTACACTACAATTTTACCACATTATTCCAAATTTGTCAACCTCAAATCGCGAATTTTTACAGTATACGCCGCAGGTATTCCCCCGTGTAGGATTTTTTGCTTTTCGCTATCTGCTCGGGAGTGCCCTTCGC
>CAYSHU010000161.1:0-5325 GCA_964430965.1 uncultured Ruminococcus sp.
GAGCTTGTCGAGAAGCGTAAGCACGAGGCGAAGGAGGAGCAGTTCAAGAGCTACCAGAAGGTTACGCTCGACAATCTGTTCTCGTCTATCGAGCAGGGCGAGGTCAAGGAATTGCCGATTATTGTAAAGGCGGACGTTCAGGGCTCGGTAGAAGCCGTAAAGCAGTCGCTTGAGAAGATAACGAACGACGAGGTCCGCGTGCGCGTGATCCACGGCGCGGTCGGCGCGGTGAGCGAAAGCGACGTAATGCTCGCTATGGCGGCGGGCGCTATCATTGTCGGCTTTAACGTAAGACCGCACCCGTCAGCGGAGGAAAGCGCAAAGCGCGAGGGTGTGGAGGTTCGCCTCTATCGTGTTATTTATGACGCAATCGAGGACATCACGGCGGCGATGAAGGGTATGCTCGCGCCGAAGTTCCGCGAGGTTCAGCTTGGGCGCGTGGAGGTTCGTCAGGTCTTCAAAATCACGGGCATCGGCATTGTCGCGGGCTCGTATGTTCTTGACGGCAAGGTCGCGAGAAGCGGTCAGGTTCGCAGCGTCCGCGACGGAATTATCCTCGGCGATGATAAAATCGCGGGTCTTCAGCGCTTCAAGGATTCCGTTAAGGAGGTTGCCGCGGGCTTCGAGTGCGGCATCAGTCTCGAAAAGTTCACCGACATCAAAGAGGGAGATATTTTCGAGGCGTATATAATGGAAGAAGTTAAGGATTAACAACGGCTTACCTCTGACAAAGGAGGCAAAATATGGCAAATTTCAACATTAAACGGCTTGGGGAGGATATTCGTCGGGAGATTTCCGCGGCGGTTAGCGGGGTTAAGGACCCGCGCGTCGCGGAGGGCTTTGTGACAATCACGCGCGTGGAGCTTTCCAACGATATGAGTTACTGCAAGGTGTGGGTGGCTTGTATGGGCGGCTCGGAGCGCACCGCAAGGGCGGTCGAGGGAATGACGGCGGCAAGCGGTTATTTCAAGAAGCAGATTGCGGGCGCTGTCCGTATGCGCAAAATCCCCGAGCTGATTTTCAAGCCCGACAACTCGCTTGAATACAGCGAGCATATTGAGGACATTATCGCGCACCTTCCGAAGCCTTCTCAGCCTTCGGAAGAAGAGGAGGGCGACGATGAAGGTTAATTTGACAGAGGCGTGCGAGTTCTTAAAGTCCAACGACGACTTTTTGATTCTTATGCACGCCAACCCCGACGGCGACACACTCGGGTGCGGCTTTGCGCTTTGCGGGGCGCTCCAGAGAATGGGCAAGCGCGCAAAGGCGGTTTGCCCCGAGGAGATACCACACAAGTTCGATTATCTGTTCGCGGCGGCGGAAGCTCAGGAATTCGAGCCGAAAACTATCGTTTGCGTGGACGTTGCCGACACGAAGCTCCTTGGAGATATGAGAGAGCTTGGCGACAAGGCGGAGCTCTGCCTTGATCACCACGAAACGAACACGGGCTATGCGAAGCGGGTTTTAGTAGAGCCCGATTACGCGGCGGCCTGCGAGCTTATTTACGAGGTGATAAACGCGCTTGGAGTGCCTTTTGACAAGGAGCTCGCGAACTGCATTTACACGGGCGCGGCTACGGATACGGGCTGCTTCAAGTTCTCGAACACAACGCCGCAGACGCACCTTATCGCCGCCGAGATGATGAAATTCGGCGCGGATTTCGCGATGATAAACTACGTGAACTTCGACCTCAAAACGCAGGGGCGCATAAGGCTCGAGCAAGAGGTGCTGAACAATATAAAGTATTTCGAGAGCGGGCGCGTCGCGCTTGTGACTGTCACGCGGGCGCTTTTGAACAGTATAGAGGGCATCGACAGCGACGACATAGGTGCGCTGGCTAATATCCCGCGGCAGATTGAGGGCGTGGACGTGGGAATTTGCGTCAAGGAAAAGAAGTCGGGGATTTTCAAGGCCTCGATGCGCACGAGCTCCATTGTAAACGCCGCGGAGGTCTGCGCGGGCTTGGGCGGCGGCGGACACGCGAGAGCGGCGGGCTGCTCTTTTGAGGGCGTGACGGTTGACGAGGCTGTTGAAAAAATCGTCGCGGCGGCTTGTGAGGCGGTTCGAAAGGCTTTGGGCAAATGAACGGAATAATCGTCGTAAACAAGCCGCGGGAGTTCACATCGTTTGATGTTGTAGCGGTGGCGCGCGGCTGCCTTCACACGAAAAAGGTGGGGCATTCGGGCACGCTCGATCCCATGGCGACGGGCGTTCTGCCCGTGTTCGTCGGCGGAGCGACAAAGGCAATCTCGCTTCTCCCCGACCACGACAAAAGCTACCGTGCGGGGTTTCGGCTGGGGATAACGTCTGATACGCTTGACATCTGGGGGAATTGTTCAGAGCAAGTCAACGTGGATATTTCCGCGGAAATGATTTTAAAAATCCTCGGAAAATTCAGCGGTGAGATTGAGCAGATACCGCCGATGTATTCCGCCTTAAAGGTCAACGGGCAAAAGCTCTGCGACCTTGCCCGAAAGGGAATTGAGGTTGAGCGCAAGCCGCGGCGGGTTACGATTTCACGGCTGGAGCTGGTGAGCTTCGACGGGCGCGACGGCGTTCTCAATGTGGATTGCTCCTCGGGGACGTACATTCGCTCGCTTGTGGACGACATCGGGCGGGAGCTTGGCACGGGCGCAGTTATGACGGCGCTCGAGCGCACAAGGGCGTGCGGCTTTTCGCTTGGCGAAAGCATCTCGATAGACGAGCTGCGGGCGCTTTCCGACGAGGAGCGCATAAAGCTGCTGAAGCCCGTTGAGAGCGTGTTTTCGGATTATCCCGTGATAAGCCTTGACGAAACGCAAACGCGGCTTTACTTAAACGGCGTTCGCTTGGATACAAAAAGGCTTCGCGGAGATTTCGGCGAGGGACTTTATCGGATTTACGGCGACGGCTTTATCGGGCTCGCGAAAATCCAAAACGGAGAGCTGATTTCCATAAAGCGTTTTAACGGTGATTAAATTCAACTATGATTGATATAACTTATGGCGCGCCGATGTGTGAAAAAACCGCGGTCGCGCTTGGATATTTTGACGGGCTGCACCCCGGGCATATGGGAGTTATCGGCGCGGCACTGGCGCAGCGGGACTTAAAGCCCGCCGTGTTCACGTTTAATTGCGACACGACGCTGCCGAAGTTCAAAAGCCCGGAGGACATAATCTCGTTTGAGAACAAGCGCGAGCTGCTGGAGCGCGCGGGCGTTGAGTATATCTACGCGCCCGATTTCGCGGAGGTCTGCACGCTTACAGCCGAGGATTTCGTGCGCGGAATTCTCCGCGAAAGGCTGAACGCGGGCTACGCCTGCTGCGGAAGAAATTTTCGTTTTGGTCTTGGCGGTCAAGGCACTCCCGAGAGGTTGAAAAAACTCGGCGATCGCTGCGGATTTCGCGTTGAGATTGTCGAGGACGTGTGCCTTGACGGCGAGCTTATCAGCTCCTCCAAAATCCGCGAGCTGATAAGAATGGGTAAAATCGAGGAGGCGAACAGGCTGCTGGGCTACGAGTGGCAGTTCAAGCTGCCCGTCGTCCACGGAAACGAGATAGGGCGGACGCTCAGCTTCCCGACGATAAACCAGATTCTTCCCGAAACCGTTGTTTTGCCGCGCTTCGGCGTTTATCAAAGCTACGTTCACGTTCGCGGGAAAAACTATCGCGGAATTACGAACATCGGAATTCGCCCGACTATTGAAAACAGCCGCGGCGTAATCTGCGAAACGCATATTCTCGATTTCGAGGGCGATTTGTACGGCGAGAATATTGAAGTCGCGCTGTGCAAATTCATTCGCCCCGAAACAAGGTTTTCGAGCATTGAGGAGCTGAAAAATCAAATTGCAAGGGACGCGGCTTCTTGGAGCTGAATTGTAATAAAATGATGTTTCCTCACAAGCGGGGAAACACAACGAAGATAATAATATCCCACGAAGCGGGAAAGGAGATAATAAAAATGGCAGAGGTCAGAACACGATTTGCGCCCAGTCCTACGGGCTATATGCACATAGGAAACCTGAGAACGGCGCTTTACACTTATCTTTTGGCGAAGAAGCAGGGCGGCAAGTTCATTCTTCGCATTGAGGACACCGATAGAGAGCGCTATGTCGAGGGCGCGGTGGACGTTATCTACAAAACGCTCCGCGACTGCGGGCTTAACTGGGACGAGGGCCCCGATGTAGGCGGCGATTTCGGTCCGTATATCCAAAGCGAGCGTATGGGAATGTACAAGGATTACGCCGAGGAGCTTGTCAAAAAGGGCGAGGCTTATTATTGCTTCTGCACGAAGGAGCGCCTTGAGGAGCTTGCGGCGGTACAGAAGGCTTCGAACATCTCCCCGATGTATGACCGCCATTGCCGTCGTTTGTCTAAGGAAGAAATCGACGAGAACGTTAAAAACGGCGTGCCTTACGTAATTCGCCAGGCTATCCCCGAGGAGGGTTCGACGACGTTCCACGACGAGATTTACGGTGACATCACCGTTGAGAACTCCATTCTTGACGACCAGGTGCTGCTAAAGACCGACGGAATGCCCACCTACAATTTCGCAAACGTCATCGACGACCACACCATGGGCATAACTCACGTTGTCCGCGGAAATGAGTACCTTTCCTCCGCACCGAAGTACGAGCTGCTCTACAAGGCGTTCGGCTGGCAGCCCCCGATGTATATTCACGTTGAGCACATTATGAAGGACGCGCAGCACAAGCTGGCAAAGCGCGACGGCGACGCTTCTTTCCAGGATCTGCTCTCCAAGGGCTATATGACCGAGGCTATTCTGAACTATATTCTGCTGCTGGGCTGGGCGCCCAAGGGCGAGAACGAAATATTCTCGCTGGACGAGATGATAGAAGCGTTCGATCTCAGCGGTATCTCGAAGTCCCCCGCGATCTTCGATCCCGCGAAGCTAAAGGCGATAAACGCGCAGTATGTCCGCGCGCTGCCGCTTGACGAGTTCACGAAGACTGCAACGCCGTATATCCGCGAGACCTGCAAGCGCGCCGATGTGGATATCGGGTTGCTGTGCGGCGTTTTGCAGCCGCGCTGCGAGCTGTTCACCGATATTCCAGAGCAGGTGGACTTTATCGACGCGCTGCCCGAGTATTCGCTCGACCTGTACGTCAACAAGAAAATGAAAACCACCTGCGAGACTTCTTTGGACGCGCTTAAGAAAGCACTTCCCGTTATTGAGGGCGTAGAGGATTTCACACAGGAAAACGTTCACGACGCGCTTTTCAAGCTCATCGGAGAAATGGGCGTGAAGAACGGCGTTGTGCTGTTCCCGCTACGCGAGGCGTTGTCGGGCAAGCAGTTCACGCCCGGCGGCGGCGTGGAGCTTTCC
>CAYSHU010000162.1:0-5298 GCA_964430965.1 uncultured Ruminococcus sp.
GCAAGCTGAACGACAGCGAAGACGCGCTGATGAGAAAGCACGCGGAAATCGGCGGAAATATCCTCAGCGGAAACAATATGATAGACGGCATGGACGAGGGCGCGAAATTCCACCACGAGCGCTACGACGGTCGCGGCTATCCTATGGGCTTAAAGGGCGAGGAGATACCGGAGGTCGCGAGAATAATCGGGCTTGCGGACGCATACGACGCGATGACAAGCAACCGCGTTTACAGAAAGCGCCTCTCCAACGAGAAGGTAATCGACGAAATAAAGCGCTTCAGCGGGATTCAGTTTGACCCGAAGCTCGCGGAGATTTTCGTTAAGATGATAGAGGACGGCAAGTTCAACGAGATAAGCCCCGACGCTGTGCCCGAGTCCTCCACAAAGAGTATTGCCGAGCAGAGCGCCGCGCTGCTGCAAAGCGTCATCGGCTTCGGAAACAGCTCGTATGATACCGACCACGATTATTTAACGGGGCTTTTAAGCCGCGACGCGGGCGAAAAGGAAGTCGCTCTGACGCTTGCGGAAACGGACGGCGGACTGTTTATCGTTGATATAACAAACCTCCAGGACGTAAACGAAAAGCACGGAATAGTCGCGGGCGACAAGATAATCAAAACCACCGCCGAGGCGCTTGCGAATCAAAATAATCTTATCGTCGCGCGCTTCTCGGGGAGCAGCTTTTTGTGCTTCGCGGCCGGGGTCACTATGGACGGCGCGCTCGACGAGCTGATGTCGAGCATCTGCGGGAATATCAACAAAACGCTCCGCAAGGCTCCCGAATACGAGAACAATCTGATTTGCGTCGGCGGAGCGCTTTCAAAGGAGGTCGGGCGCGATTTCCAAAAGCTGCTCGTCGCCGCCGACAGGGCGCTGTTCTACATCAAGGAGCTCGAAAAGAAGGGCTGCTATCTTTATAAAAAAGAGGCGAGCGTCTTTGGGGAGTATTCAAGCGGCAACCGCCTCGAGCAAATGATAGGCAAGCTCGTCAGCGACAACTCGAAGCTCACGGAATACGAGGCGGATTACCCCGGCGTCGCGAAAATCTACGAGCTTGTGCGGAATATCTATAAGGAAAAGAAGAGCGAAATTCAGCTTGTGCTTATCACGGTAACGCCGACGCTCGGCATAACTCCCGCCGTTTCCGATAGAGACGAGGCAATGGAGTATCTCCAGAACGCTATTGACATTACAAAGGACGAAACGGTAATCACGTTCCGCTTCAGCAGCGTGCAGTATCTGGTCGTGATAACCGAGCCCGCCAAGGAAACCGCCGAGGCGGTTGTCGACAGAATTCTCAACTGCTTCTACAAATCCTACGACAAGAAGAATATGGCGCTGATGACAGAGCACGCAAGTCTTCCTGCGAGAGCATAAAAAATCCCCCGCCTGTTTGGATTAGGCGGGGGATTTTGTTTAGTGGGTGTTTATGGCTTTGTAGAGGTCTTGTATGTGGGCGTAGTCGTAGGTTTGCCCTTTGTAGGTGGCTTGGATATTTTCGCATAAGCGGAAAGCATCATTGCCGATTTTGGTCACACTATCGGGGATTGTTATGCCGGTGAAGCTTATGCAGCCGTAGAAAGCCTCCTCGTCGATTGCGGTCACGCCGTCGGGGATTGTTATGCTTGTGAGGCTTTGGCAGTTGCCGAAAGCGAACTGGTCGATTTTGGTCACGCTGTCGGGGATTGTTATGCTTGTGAGGGCTGTGAAGTCACTGAAAGCAAACTCGCCGATTTCGGTCACGCTGTCGGGGATTTTTACACTCCCGCTTTCTGTAGGAAGGCATGTATGGAGAATGACACCGCCATCACTATCCTTGCAATATAACATTCCGTCAGAAAAAAAGAAGTACGGATTGTCTTTTGCAACATTTATGCTTTTTAGGTTTGTGCAGCAGTCGAAAACACAAGCGCCGATTTCGGTCACGCTGTCGGGAATTGTTATGCTTGTGAGGCTTGGGCAGGCACTGAAAGCCCACCCGCCGATTTCGGTCACGCTGTCAGGGATTGTTATGCTTGTGAGGTATGTGCAGCCGTCGAAAGCATACTTGCCGATTTCGGTCACGCCATCGGGGATTGTTATGCTTGTGAGGCTTTTGCATTCTAAGAAAGCACGCTCGCCGATTTCGGTCACGCCGTCGGGGATTGTTATGCTTGTGAGGCTTTTGCATTCTAAGAAAGCACGCTCGCCGATTTCGGTCACGCCGTCGGGGATTGTTATGCTTGTGAGGCTTGTGCATTCGTCGAAAGCTTCATAGCCGATTTCGGTCACGCCGTCGGGGATTGTTATGCTTGTAAGGCTTTTGCAGCCTTTGAAAGCACCTTCGCCGATTTCGGTCACGCCGTCAGGGATTGTTATGCTTGTGAGGCTTGTGCAGTAGTTGAAAGCACCCTCGTCGATTTTGGTCACGCCGTTTGGAATGTTTATGTTTGTGAGGCTTGTGCAGCCGTTGAAAGCATGAGCGTCGATTTCGGTCACGCCGTCGGGGATTATTATGCTTGTGAGTCTTTTACAGCCTTTGAAAGCACCCTCGTCGATTTCGGTCACGCCGTCGGGGATTGTTATGCTTGTGAGACTTAGGCAGGAGCTGAAAGCCCACCCGCCGATTTCGGTCACGCTGTCCGGGATTGTTATGCTTGTGAGGCTTGTACAGTTACTGAAAGCATAACCTCCGATGCGGGTTACTTTTTTCCCTCCTAAAGTTTCCGGTATGCGCAGCTTAATATCTGTTCCTGTATATTTCGTAATTTCAACTCCATTACCGTTGTCGTCCCCATATACAAAATCGCTCTCGTTGGCAAACGGTAAATTTCCAAACACGCCTTCCTCGGGCTCGCTTTCCTCGGGTTGGCTTTCGGGTTGGCTGTTTTGTAAGGGCTTTGAAGCCGCCCCGCTTGATTGCCCGTTTTGCGATGTGTTTTGCGAAGAATAATCAAAATTGTGGTCATTCTTGCATGCCGAAAGCGTCAGCGCCAACGCCGCGGCGCAAACCGCCGCCGCAATCCTTTTCAACTTCATTACCCTTTCCTCCATAAAATAAAAAGTGCGCAGCCGAAGCTGCGCACCGAAAAATGCAAAGCTCCGTTGCTGCAACACAATTCCGTAACCATATAAAGTATACGAAAATAGAGCATGCACTTTTACCGAAATGGCAAAGTGTATACTTTACATGTTTATATAGAATTGTGTTGCACTTATATTATACCATTTTTTCCCGCTTTTGTCAATACCGAAAAAATCCCCCGCCCTTTTGAAACAGGCGGGGGATTGAATTTTATTTTGTATTGATTTCGATTAGCTTTTGGTCGAACTCGTGCGCGGGAATTGGTTTTGAATAGAAAAATCCCTGCGCGGAGTCGCAGCCGCACTCGCTTAAAAACCTTGCCTGCTCGCCGGTTTCAACGCCCTCGGCGATGATGTCAAGCCCGATGTCCTGCGACATAAGGATTGTATGCTCGATTATCTTTCTGCCGCGGTCGGATTCCATAAACTCGTCTAAGAAGCTCTTGTCGATTTTCAGAACGTCAAACGGCGTGCTTTTCAGCATATTCAGCGAGGAATAGCCCGAGCCGAAATCGTCCATAAGCATTTTAAAGCCCGAGGATTTCATATCCTTGACGATCTCCTCAACTCCGGCGCTGTCAAGGCTTTCGGTTATTTCAAGCTCCAGCAGCGAAATCGGGATATTGTATTTCTCGACAAGACCCAAAAGCGTGTTTTTTACGTCGAACGTGTGAATATATTCGCGGGAGATGTTTACCGAAACGGGCACGGGCTCGATGCCCGCGTCAATCCACGCTCTGATGCGCTTGCACGCTTCCTCCCAGATGAACATATCCAGCTTGATGATAAAGCCGTTTTCCTCAAACACGGGGATAAAATCCGCGGGGGAAACCATTCCTCTTGTCGGGTGCTGCCACCGCGCAAGCGCCTCCGCGCCGATTATTTTTCCCGTTCTGATAGAGTGCTTCGGCTGGAGGAACATCACAAACTCGTTGTTGGAAAGCGCCTTGTGCATATCGTCCTCAATGGACTTCTTGCGCTGGAGCTTCTCCTTCATATTGCTCTCGAAAAAGCCGATATTCTGGAGCGCGTTGCCCTTTATGAGCTGCCGCACAAGGGAGGCGTTGTCGCCGTGGGTGCGGGTGTGCGCCGCGCGGTCCTCAACAACGCAAACGCCGAAAACAAGGCGGTATTCCATATCGCGGAACCCGAGCAGCGTGCTCTCCACCTTGCGGATAAACTCAACCAACGTGTCCTTGGTTTCAAAGACGGTTACAATCATAAACACGTCCGCGGTAAGGCGGCAGAACGGCTGATCGTCCGTGCAGACAAGCGCCAGCGTATCGTTGATAAACTGTAATAAATCGTCGCCCGTTTCCACGCCGTAGGTTTCGTTGATGAGCTTAAAGCGCTCGACGTCGAACTGAATAAACGCGATCTCTTTATCGGGATTGTCCTTTATCACCTTAGCGCACCGCGCCGCGTAGAGCTTGGGGTTTTTATCCGAGGAGAACATTTTCAGCACGTCGCGGTTGAATTCCTCGGTCGGCGAAAACGCGCGGATATTGTAGTGAATAGAGGTGATTTTGCCCGTTTCGTCGCGCAGATAGAGCCCGTGCAAATGGCATGTCTTGAAAGCATCGGAACCCGAGCCCGGGAGCTTTATTGAAATAACGGTAGAAACGGAATTCTCGTCCGTGCCGTTTTGTATGCCGTCATCGACCTTGGCGGAGAAAACCTTAAGCACGGAGCGCGACTGCTCCTCAACAAGCTCGCTTTTCGAGAGATAATCAAGAAGCCCGCCCGTCAAATCGGGGAAAACCTCGCCGCTAAGCTGAACGCAGGTGTCGTCCGCCGCCGAATAATAAATATGAATAGTCCCCGCATCGCCCACAATCATCTGCGTGAGGTCGTCCTTTACATTATCGGAAACAGACGAAGCCATAGTGTCACCACCTTTTAGAAGCAAAAAATTAAGAAGCAAGACCCAAGCCGCGAAGAAACGACACGCAGCCACTGACCAGCGAAGTGTCAACACCGCGTTGTTTTTGCGGTTTCGCGAAGCGAAATCGCAAAAACAATGCTAGCAATGAGCGTTTGCGTGCGCCGCACAGCGGCGTGTGCAAATGCCATTGCGGTATGCACAAAATCCTCCTCGCGAAGCGAGGTGGATTTTTGCTTACTGCCTTTAGCGTAACACAAAAAATGCCCTCGCTTCGCGAGGGCATTTTTTGTGTTACTGGTGGAGATAAGGGGATTCGAACCCCTGACCTCTTACATGCGAAGCAAGCGC
>CAYSHU010000163.1:0-5291 GCA_964430965.1 uncultured Ruminococcus sp.
CTATGACCCTCTGCTTGTAAGGCAGATGCTCTCCCAGCTGAGCTAAACTTCCAAAATTAACCGCCCGTTTTTTCGGGCGACTATTATATTATACACATTTCGCGCCAAAATGTCAAGCGGTTTTCCAAAAAAATTACTCTTTCAGCATTTTCAACAATTCATCAGCCGAAAAGCGATACTTTTTATTACAAAAATGACAACAAACCTCGGTTTCCTCCTGCTCGGCGGCGAGCCTTTCAAGCTCCGTTTTGCCGAGTGCCATAAGAATTCCGCGGGTTCTTTCTCGCGAGCAATCGCAGAAATACTTTGCTTCCCAGCTGTCTAAAATCTCCCCGCCGAGCCCCGACAGGGCTTTCAGCGCAATTTCCTCGGGAGCTAAGCGCTGCTCCAGCATCTGCGATATTTTATCCATTTTAGCGAGGTTTTCCTCGAGAATTTGCAGCGATTTGTCCGAAATCGGCGGAACTATCTGCACCATATACCCGACCGCCGCCTCGACCTCGCCGCTCTCACCGAAGAGAATTCCCATATTGCAAACCGTCGGGAGCTGCTCACTTTCCGCGTAATACGCCGTCACGTCCTGCGCGATATTTCCGCACGCCAGCGGCACCTGCCCGACATACGGCTCCTTAAGCCCCATATCCTTTATTACCGTCAGCGAGCCGTCGCGCCCGACCAGCTCCTCAACGCTCGGCGCGTCCGCCTTGGGATTTCCCGCGCAGCACTTCACATTTCCTCTGTAATCCGCCACGGCGGTGAGCGTTCCGCACGCGCCGCCGCCGTTTATCCGCAGCGTCAGCCTGTCGCCCTCATACTTAAGCATTCCGCCCATAATCGACGCGACCGTCACCACGCGCCCCAGCGCCGCGGTGACTGCCGCCGACATTTCGTGCATACTCGCCATTTCGCGGACCATATCCGTTGAATCCACCGCCGAGCAAAGCATACCGCCGTCCTCGGATAACGCCCTAATAATACGTCCCATAATTACCCTTTCTCTAAATTTAAAATTCGAGAAGCGCGCAGTCCGCGCTTTGCGCGGACTGCGCTAGCCGAGTAACGCTTCGCACTCTCCGCTCACTGCGTTCGCTCCGAGCGCGAAGCATTACTCGCTTTCTCGAATTTTACTGCTCACGGGGGAGGCTGATTGTAATTAGTACGCGCCTTTTTAACTTGTCTTGGGAAAGTTGACTGCAATTTTTACGCGCCATTTCCGCGCCGCCGAATTCTTGCCTCCGGCAGCTATTTCCTAGCTACTATCATCAGCTTCTCGCTCGTCGCCGTCGGTGCTTTTGTCGTAAGATACTCCCACACGCGCAGCACCTCAAAGCCTGCCGCCTCCAGCATTTCGCAGAGTTCCTGCTCGGTGAAGGCTATCTCGCGAAGGCGCTCGCCGCCTCTTACATACGTGCCGTCGCTCCGCTCGAAGAACAAATCAAGCTCCATATCCACGCCGTTGTCGTCCTCACAGAACTCGTTATTCCACGCGCAATAAACGCCGTCCACATCATAAACGAACGTATTGCCGCCAAGTATCTCGCGATGCTTGTAGACCGTATTCACATCAAACGCGAACACGCCGCCATCCTCCAGAGCCTTGGCTGCGCCTCTGAAGCAGCTTTCCACCGCCTCGCGGTTTTCGAGATGATTTATACTGTCCAATGTGGAAATCACCGCGTCCGCACGGACTCCCGGCGCGCCGTTTTCCATTTTTCCGCGAAGCCACGTGACCTCGCTGCTTTTTTGTGCGGCGTACATCAGCATCGTTTCCGACGCGTCCATTCCCACGACCTTAAATCCGCGCTTAGCGAGCCGCGTCGACAGATTGCCCGTGCCGCAGCCCAGATCCAGCACGCGCCGCCCGTCGGTCGTTCTCCTTATTATCTGTGAATAATACGCGGCTATCCTTTCATACGGCACGTTGAACGTCAGCGCGTCGTAAGCGTCCGCGAACTCTCTGTACCCGCCCATTACTTCTTGCCCTTTATGCGGTCGAACACAATTTTGTACCCGCCCGCCGCCTGATAATTCAGCGTTTTGTTCACTCTTGAAATAGTCGCGGTTGACGCGCCCGTTTCGTCCACGATCTTATTATACACGCACCCGTCCGTCAACATACTCGCGACATTCAGCCTCTGCGCGATCGCGCTGAGCTCCTGCGGCGTGCACAGATCCTCAAAAAACGCCCTGCACTCGCTCTCGTCCTTAAGCGACAGCACCGCCTTGTAAAGCAGCTTGAGATTTTCATCGGTTTTTTTCATATTTCCTCTCCTTAATTAAATTATGATTTGAAATTAACAGCTCCCCCAAACACTGCACGCGGCGGTGTTTATTTTAAAGTCGCGAAAAAGCGCGCGGCTTCGCCGCGCTCGCCGCCTGCAAAGGTTCCGGTCGCTCTGCTCCCTCCACCTTTGCAGGCGCGTTTTTCGCTCCACACTTCGCGGGGAGCGCTGTTTTTGGTCGGCACTCTGCTCTTTAACTGCTCGCGGGGAATTTTCTTTTGGTCGGCACGCGCCATTGACTTATCCCCGAAAATAGCCTTAGATTCATTTTAGCACAATAAAGCAGATAAGTCAAGGGGCTGAAGAAAATTTTTTCCTTGTTCGGCAAAAACGCCAAAGTCAACTATATTTGCTTGAAGAAAACGCTTAAAAATGCTACAATAGAATTCCGAACCTCTTTTGGTTCAATATTCTCTGGAGGGACTGCAAATGTGGGAAATAACTTCATCCCGCGTGGCAGCCGAAAATGGCACAGAGCTCGTTACCTACGGCATCCGCATAAACGCGACCGTCATAAACGACCTTACGCCGGACAGACAGAAGATACAAGAGTTCGTTCGGCTGCTAAACCGTCTTGGGGCTTCCGAAATCCACGCCTATGAGCTGGCGGAAGATTTTCTGGGGAAATGTTATGGAGGTGATAAGTAAAAAGCCGCTGAAAAGCGGCTTTTTCTATACCCGTGTTTTCCCCGCCGAAGGCGGGGAAACCACATAAATTCAAAATCGCGTTAATCAAAATTTGTACGCTGCCGCGCCTCCCGCAAAGGCGTCGAAAACCTTTTCGAGCTCGTGGGTGGCGTCCTCCTCCTCGAGATACTGCCCCATTACAATCGCGCCGCGAGCTCCCGCCGAGGCGGAGATTATGTACTTTGCCTCCTTGCCGCTGATGTTTTTCTGAATCTGAATAGTGTCCGCGTCAAGGACGCTCTTTCTGTCCTGCGAATAAACTAACATAGCAACCTCCCGTTTGTAACAGCTCCCGCTGAGCGAATCCTCTATTATAAAGTATAAACTCTTTCGAGGGATTTGTCAAGTGGTATTTTTGCAAGCGCAAGGCGCTGCTTGCTCGGCCAATCGGCATTTTGGTAATTTTAAACTAAATATCCCTATAAGTTTTGTTGATTATGTATATTGCATTACATAGTACTGTGTGGTATAATAGCAATTAGAGAATAGCAGTTAATTTGGGCGGCGCGTCAAAAGCTGTGTTCAAACCAAAGTCAACACTCCCCGCGAAGTGTGGAGCGAAAAAAGCGCCTGCTAAAGTGGAACGAGCGAAGCGAGCGGAACTTTAGCAGGCGGCTAGGCGAACGGAGCGCGAAGCGCGTAGTGAGCCGTTTTTTCGCGACTTTAAAATAAACACCGCCGCGTGCAGTGTTTGGGGGAGAAGTCAGGGGCGCGTGCCGACCAAAAACAGTATTCCCCGCGACTTTAAAATAAAGGGGGCGCAAACAACATGAATTCACAATTAAAACGTGGCACTCTGGAGCTCTGCGCACTTTCCGTCGTCAGCCGCGGCGACTGCTATGGGTACGAGCTCGTTAATCGGATTTCGAAATGTATGGAGATCACGGAGGGTACGATTTACCCGCTGATGAAGCGGCTGAAAGACGGCGGGCTGATCGAGAGCTATATTGTGGAGAGCTCGGAGGGGCCGCCGCGGAAGTATTATCGGATCACGGAAACGGGGCAAGCGGAGCTCGGGCGGCTGAGCGCGGAATGGTTCGAGTTCACGAGAAGCGTAAACGAGCTCCTGGGTTAAGATTCGGCGGTTGGTGAAAATAACGTTAAAGGAGAGAACAACGATGATTGCTGAAAATAAGGCGGAATTTTTCGAGGAGCTCGAGCGGGAGCTCCAACGGCTCGGTGTTGAGGACACAAGCGAGCTTTTCGCGGATCTGGAGGAGCACTTTGCGGAGGGCGAGCGCCGCGGGATAAGCGAGGGCGAGGTCTGCCGCGAGCTTGGGAGCATAAGGGAAATCGCGCGGAGCTGCCTGGATATCAGGAGCAGCGCGATAAACAGCATGGTCGCGCATGAAGCCTCGCGGAAAAAGGCGGTCAGCCTCACAAAGCCGGGGCGCGACGTTCCCGCCGACCCGTCGCTCGCGAAGCCCAAGGAAAACCAAGAGGACGCGGTGCGCTCAGTCACTCCGAAGCATATCGCCGAGGAGGTTATTCCGAGCAATCCGAGCAGCGCCGCTCCCGAGGGCGCTTCACAGGCCGATAATTCACAGGCTGACGCTTCGCAGAATAACAGCTCACAGGAAAATCCGCAGGCTGACAATTCACAAAATTTGGCAGGCGAAGGATCGCAAAGCAATTCACAGGAGGCAAGCGAAACGGGCGTGTTTGAGCGGCTCGGGAAACGGGTCGACGCGGCGTGCGACAAAGCAGGGCAGGCGCTGAACGGCGCGTTTGTCAAGGCGGAGGACAAGGTCGGCGAAGCGCTGAAGAAAACGCCGCTGTTCAGCCCGAGCGACAGCTACCGCGGGAATGTCAGCAGCTCCAGAAAGGGCGAGATCCCGGGGCAAAACGCGCAGAGCAGGAAATTCAAAACAAAGGACGCGTCGAAATTTGTTGATGTTTCGGAGCTGACGCCGAACGTCAAGCCGGGGCGGCTGGTTTTCGAAATAATACTTGATGTGCTGTTGTGGATCTGGCTTGTGCCCGTGGCTATTGCGGCGGCGCTGGCGTTGTTTGTCGCGAGCGCGGGTATCGCGTTCGGGGGCGTGGCGATGCTGCTGGGGCTCTGGAGCGAGTTCGGGCGGTATTTCCTCCCGTCAAGAATTCTGTTCGCGCTGGGATTTTTCGCGCTGGCGAGCTTTGTCGCGTGCCTCGCGTCGGTTCTCGTAAAGCCCGCGTTCGCGCTGCCGAAGTATGTAGCAAAGAGGCATATGCGGGCGGTTTATGATGTTTAGAGGTTAGAATTTAAGCAGCAAACCCAGCGAAGCGTAAAATTTCAAAAAGTGTCAAGATTTTCGAAGAAAATCTTGACCGGTTCCCTCAGCG
>CAYSHU010000164.1:0-5207 GCA_964430965.1 uncultured Ruminococcus sp.
GTCATAATTTTGCTTCGCAAAATTATGACACTTTTTGAAATTTACACTTCGCCGGGAGTGCTGCGTAAGTTTTTTACTGTTTGCCCGTGCGTTCCGCCGAAATAACCCCGGGGATTTTCTTAATCCGCAGCATAAGATTAGCAAGCTGTTCAACGCCCGCGATCTCGATAGTGACGACAAGGTTTGTGTTGCCGTTTTTAAGGCGGTGCATATTCATCTCGTGCATCGGGATATGATTCATCGCTATTGCCGCCGTGATGTCAGCAATGACGGTGGACTTCTGCTCGGCGATTATATCAATCGTCGTGCGGTAGGTTTCGTCCTCAACGCCCGCCCACGACGCCTTAAGCCAGCGGTCCTTATTCTCGACGCTGTCCATATTATTGATGACGTTAATGCAGTCCTGCTTGTGTATCGAAACGCCGAAGCCCCGCGTCACAAAGCCGATTATCGGATCGCCGGGGAGCGGGTTGCAGCACTGCGCGAATTTAATAAGGCAGTTATCCACACCCTCAACGACAATGCCCTTTTGCTGAGAGCGCCTGTTTGTCGCGTCGGTAATTTCCTCGGTTGAGGGAATGGGAGCGTGCTCCTTTTGGGCACGGAGCTGCGCTTCTTTAATACGCTGAATTATCTTTGACATCGACACGCCGCCGTAGCCTATTGCGGCGTACAAATCGTCGACGGAATTTAAGCGCGCGCGTTTCGCCGCGTCCTCTAAAAGCTCGGACGAGTTCGGGATATTGTTTCGCTTGAATTCCTTTTCAAGCTCCTCGCGCCCGCACACAATATTCTCCTCGCGGCGCTCCTTCTTGAACCAAGAGCGTATCTTCGCCTTTGCCTCTGTCGTTTTAGCGATTTCGAGCCAGTTTCGATTTGGTCCGTAATTCGGCGAGCCGCTTGTAAAAATCTCGATTATATCTCCCGTTTTGACCTGATAATCAAGCTGAACCATTCGCCCGCCGACCTTCGCGCCCGTCATTTTATTCCCGACCTCGGTGTGAATGGCGTAGGCGAAATCTATAACGTTAGAGCCGTTCGGCAGCGCAAAAACGTCGCCCTTAGGCGAGAACACAAACACCTCGTCCTGCGACAAATCATTCTTTATCGCGTCGGTTATCTGCTCAACGTCGTCCGCCTCCTGCTGGCGTTCGAGAAGCTGTCTTATCCAGTCAAAGCGCCGCTCCCCCGCGACGCCGCCCTTAAGCCCCGCCTTGTATTTCCAGTGTGCCGCGATGCCGTATTGCGCGGTGTTGTGCATTTCCTGCGTTCTTATCTGCACCTCAAACGGAATTCCCTCCTTGCCGATAACCGTCGTGTGCAGCGACTGATAGCGGTTCGGCTTCGGGGTCGCGATGTAGTCCTTAAAGCGGTAGGGCATAGGGCTGAACAGGTCGTGTATTACGCCGAGAACATTATAGCACTCAATGACGCTTTGCACGATAATTCTCACCGCGTAAATATCGTAGATCTCGTCAAACGGCTTGTTTTTGAGATACATTTTTTTGTAGATTGAGTAGATCGACTTCACGCGCCCCTCGATGCTCGGCTCGGGCTTTATATCCGTAATTCTCGAGCGAATACGCTCGGTGATATGGTCGATAAACGTGTCGCGCTCTTCCTTATGCACGTCGAGAAGCCGCTCGATTTCCTTGCACCCATAGGGGTCGAGATAGTGGATAGCGATGCTTTCCATTTCCTCCTTGACGTCGCTCATACCGAGGCGGTGGGCGATGTGCGCGTAGAAGTTCATTGTTTCGAGCGAGGTCTTGCGCTGCTTCTCGGGAGGGCGCGCGTACAGCGTCCGCATATTGTGAAGTCTGTCCGCGAGCTTTATGATAATAACGCGGATATCCTTGCTCATTGCCATTAAAATCTTGCGGATATTTTCGGCTTGCTGCTCCTCCTTGGTATTAAGCGGAACTTGACCTATTTTCGTAACGCCGTCCACCATAAGCGCAACGTCCGCCCCGAACTGCTTTTTCACGTCGTCGAGAGAGGTGTCGGTATCCTCCACAACGTCGTGCAGAAGCGCCGCGCAGATAGTGTCGGTGTCCATACAGTAATCCAGCAGAATACTCGCGACCGCCAGCGGGTGAGAAATATACTTCTCCCCCGAGGAGCGCATCTGCCCCTCGTGCGCCTCGTCCGCGACCTTATACGCGCGCATAATTTTCTCAACGTCATAGCGCTTGTCTATGGCGTCGATTTTCTGCATTAAATCCTCAATCGTTATGGTTTTATCCAAGCTAACGGGATTATCCATTTTGCCCACCTCTTGTAATAAGGTTAAATTTTTCCGTGTTTCCCCCGCCTACGGCGGGGGAAACACGAGAGTTTAAGATAATGCCTTGCGAAGTTCGGCTAACAGCCCCGTATTGAACAAGTCCACCTTCTCGCTCACCGGAACCGGCACGGGCGCGCCGTTTTTGTATTCTATCATATTCGCCTGCAGGAACGCGTCCAGCGTTATTTTCAACATACAGAGATTTACCGAGCCGTCGAATATCGCGAGCTCCTCCGCCGTTTTCGCGCCGTTCGAGCTTCTTATGAGGTCATAAATTTTCATAAGCTCACCGCGAGCCTGCGGGATTACCCGCGGGAGCAGCCGCTTGTCGCAGCCCTCGCCGCGGCAGATTGCCTCGTAGGTGCGCTCCGCGGCGAGGAATTTCTCCTCGGGAAATCCCGCGGGGCGATAGTCCTCGAGCTTAAGCTGAACGCTCACGTTGTCGTTGTACTCGTTTATCTCCGCGAAAGCTATCACGTCTATTTTATCGCCGACATTCGGATGGAATTTCGCGAACGGCAGCTTGAACGTAATAACGCGGAGCGAAGAGCTTCCGTGCGCGATTTCAAACGACGTGAATTTCCCGTCGCTGAGCGCTCTCTTGGATTTTAAGGTGCAGTTTCTGAACAGAAACAGCGGCCTTGAATTGCCCTCTCCGCACGGCTCCAAAAGCGAGAGCTTTTTTACATTATCGAGCGTCAAATCCGCTACTCCAAGCTCCATATCCGCGCTTAAAACCGCGTTGGGCATTTTCGGATAGTATTCCCTTGTATATGTGTGAATACGCTCGGTGAACGCCTTGATTTTATCCGCCCTCAGCGAAAACCCGCCCGCGCCCGGGTGCCCGCCGAATCTCGTGAGATATGCCGAGCACGCCGACAGCATTTTGTGTGCCGAAAAGCCTTCGACGCTTCGCATAGAGCCGCGCGCCTCGCTGCCGTCGCTTGAAATTATTACGACGGGCTTGTCGTATTTTTCCATTATTTTAGAGCAAACAATGCCGACAACGCCGTGGTGCCAGCCTTCGCCGCTTAAAACGATAACGCGCTGCTTGACTATCATCGGGTCCTTCGCGATTATTTCCTCAATATCGGCGAGGATTTTGTCCTCGACCGTTTTGCGTTTGGAATTCAGCGAGCCAAGCTCCTCGGCAAGATTGCCCGCGGCGGCGGGGTTGTCCTCGCAAAGCAAAAGCCGCAGCGCCTTTTCGGCGGTGTCCATTCGCCCCGCGGAGTTTATTCTCGGGCAGACGGTAAACGCCAAATCGGTTGAGGTGATTGTTTTGATTTTAGTATCTGCCGCGCGGATAAGCGCCGTGAGCCCCGCGTTCTGCTCGTTTCTGATATTGCGCAGCCCGCGCTGCACAATATAGCGGTTCTCGCCCTTTAGCGGCATAACGTCACCGATTGTGCCGACCGCCGCTAAGTGTGAGTATGTATCGAGCACAAACTCCTCGTCCTCCTCCAGCGCGATAAGCAGCTTCAGCGCCACGCCCGCGCCGCACAAATCCTTAAACGGCGAGCTGTCATCCGCGCGGTTCGGGTCGACGCACGCGGCGCACTCGGGCAGCTCCTCACCCGGCTGGTGGTGGTCGGTGACGATAAGCTCCACGCCCTTTTTCTTTAAGAATTTCGCCTCCTCAACAGCTGAAATTCCATTATCCACCGTGATAACAAGCTCCGTGCCGCCGTCAACGATTTTCGTCAGCGCCTCAAGGTTCATTCCATAGCCCTCGTCGCGCGTGTTGATATAATACTCCACGTCCGCGCCCATTGCCTCAAGATAGCTGTACATCATCGCCGTGGCGGTTACGCCGTCGCAGTCATAATCTCCGTATACCGTAATTTTCCGCCCGTCGTCCAGCGCCTCGCGGATAATCTCCACGGCGCGCTCCGCGTCCTTCATCAGCAGCGGGTCGGAGAGGCTCCGGCACCCGAAAAACTCCTTAGCCGCGTCAAGCGAGCCGATGCCGCGGCGCACCAGAATCCCGCCGAAAAAATCGCCGAATTCGTTTATCACATCACCGCCCGAGCTGACGGGAGCGGCGGACGTTATCCACTTTTTCAAAATATCACTCCTTATTTAAAAGTCGCGAAAAACCGCTCCGTTCGCTTCGCTAGCCGCCTACTAAGGTTCCGATCGCTTCGCTCGCTCCACCTTAGTAGGCACTTTTTTCGCTCCCACTGCTCTTGGGGTGCGGTGCTTGTTTCAGTAAACGACTTGCTTAATTTGTCTTGGAGTGCTGACTTATGTCACACGCTAAGCTCTGCCTTTTCCCCAAGCAAATCCGCGTTATTATCAAGAACGGGCTTGATAAACTCCGTCAAGAATTCCTCCGTCTGCTCGGGGGCTCTGCCCACGTACAGCTCGGGCACTAAAAACTCCTCTATCTCCTCGCGCGTTACGTTGAACATCGAATCATTTGCGATCCTGTCCGCGAGGTCGTTTTCCTTGCCGTTTACTCTTATCTCATAAGAAGCCGCGTGAGAGTGCTCCCGCAAATGCTCGTGGAGCTCCTGGCGGTTTCCGCCGCGCTCTACCGCCCGCATCATTATATTCTCCGTCGCCATAAACGGCAGCTTGGTCATCAGTCTGCGCCTTATCATTTCGGGATATACCTCAAGCCCGTCCGTAACGTTCAGCATTATGTTGAGTATCGCGTCCGTGCCGAGGAACGCCTCCGCAACGGACACGCGCTTGTTAGCGCTGTCGTCGAGCGTCCGCTCAAACCACTGTGTCCCCGCCGTGAACGCGGGGTTGAGGCTGTCTATCATCACATAACGCGCCAGCGATGTAATTCTCTCGCTGCGCATGGGATTGCGCTTGTACGGCATCGCCGAAGAGCCTATCTGCTTCTTCTCGAACGGCTCCGCCATTTCCTCGAAGTTTTGCAGCAGCCGAAGATCGTTCGAGAACTTCG
>CAYSHU010000165.1:0-5193 GCA_964430965.1 uncultured Ruminococcus sp.
TATACATTCTCTTTCTCCCATCTCAACAGTGAGTTAATTGTAATTCTCTCTTCCCCCGTGTGGACGGCTACAACCGAAAGCAGCTTACGCTCTACCGCCGCTTTGACATCGGCTTTATCTTCCAGTTTTATAATCTGCTCCCGAATTTAACGGCAAAGGAGAATGTCGAAATTGCCGCGCAGACTAAGGACGACTACATTCCCGCGGAGGAAATTTTGACGAAGGTCGGACTTGGCGAGCGGCTTCACAACTTCCCCGCGCAGCTCTCGGGCGGCGAGCAGCAGCGCGTTTCGATAGCGAGGGCGCTCTCGAAAAAGCCGAAGCTGCTCCTCTGCGACGAGCCGACAGGCGCGTTGGACTACAACACGGGTAAGATGATTTTAAAGCTGCTTCAGGACACCTGCCGCGAGGACGGAATGACGGTAATTCTCGTCACGCACAACACCGCGATAACTCCTATGGCGGACAGAGTTATCAAAATAAAAAACAGCAAGGTAAGCAAGATGCTTTTAAATGACAACCCTACTCCCGTTGAGGAGATTGAATGGTAAAAACCGCTTTTTGCGGTTTCCCCGCCGGAGGCGGGGAAACCGTAAAAAGAAGTTTTACGAAAGGAGGTAACGCCGCGGTGAGGGCTTACGGCAAGAACACTCTGCGCGAGATAACCAAATCGAAAAGCCGCTTCTTTTCGATTTTGCTGATTTGCGCGATCGGCGTGGGATTTTTCAGCGGCGTTCGCGCTACGGGCGGGGATATGAGAGTTTCGGCGGACGACTATTACGACGCGAACGATCTGTTTGATCTGCGCGTGCTTTCGACGTTCGGGCTTACCGACGACGACCTTGACGCAATTCGTGTGATAGACGGAGTTGACGTCGCTGTTGCTTCAAAATACACCGACTTATTGATGCACAGCGGTGACAACGAATACATCACGCGCGTTTACTCGCAGACCCCCGATGATATCAACAAAATCGAGATATACAGCGGGCGCGCTCCGCAGGCGGACGACGAGGCTATTGTCAACTGCGGCTCGTTCTCCGAAAAGCAAATCATTACAATCGGCGAGACGATAACTCTCCAAGACCCGACAAACGCGGACGAATTCCCGCTGAAACGGAAGGAATATAAGGTCGTCGGAATGTACAACACGCCGATGTTTATCTCGAAAACTCAGCGCGGCTCCACAAACATCGGCGACGGCGTTATCGACGCGCTGATGATAGTCCCCGAAACGGAATTCACGCAGGAGCCCTACACCGAGATTTACATAAAGTCAAACAAGCTGAAAGATATGCAAAGCTATTCGGACGAGTATGAGGATTTACGCGAGGAAATCTCCCAGCGCCTTGAGGAGCTCGGCGAGGAGCGCAGCGTTATTCGTTACAACGAGGTTTTAGGCGAGGCGCAGGAGAAAATCTCCGACGGCGAAAGGGAGCTTGAAAAGGCAAAAATCGAGGGGCAGAAGGACCTTGACGACGCGAAAAAGCAGCTGGACGAAGCCAAGCAGCAAATAGAGGACGGCGAGAAGGAGCTGGAGGACGCGAAGAAGGAGATCGAAAACGGCAACCCGAAGCTGAAGGACGCGGAGAAAAAGCTCGCCGATGCGCGAAAGGAGCTTGACGACGCGAAGAAAGAATTAGAGGACGCGAAGAAGGAGCTCGACGACGGCAAGAAAGCCCTCGACGAGGCCCGGGAGCAGTTGGACAACGGCGAGGACGAGCTGGCAAAAGGCAAAATAGAGCTCGACGCGGCGCTGGAGCAGATTGAGCAGGGCGAGAAAGAGCTTGCCGAAAACAAGAAGAAATTCGAGGAGTCGCTTGCCGAAGCGGGCGTTAATCCCGAAGAGGTTAAGACGAGCATCAAGCTGCTGGAGAGAGGGATTGAAGAATTAAAAAAGACGATTGAAACCCTGCCGGAGGGCTCGGAGGAACGAAAGGCGGCGGAGGATGGTCTTGTTCAGGCAGAGGCGGCGCTTGCGTATGCAAACGAACAATCCAAGGAGATGCTTGAAGCAGAAGCTCAAATAAATGCTGCCGAGGAAACTCTCGCCGCCGCGCGGAAGGAATACGAAAAGGGGCTTTCGGAATACAACACGGGTCTTTTGAATCTCTACAACGGCAGACGAAGCTACGACCACGGGCTGGAGGAATACCTCGACGGACTTCAGAAATACACCGACGGTTATGAAAAATACGCCGAGGGCGAGGTGGAATATTACGACGGCTACACGGAATATTCCGTGAATAAAGAGAAGCTCGATTTGGGCTGGGATCAATACGAGGAGGGCAAGAAGGCTCTCGACGAGGCAAAGGAAAAATACGAGCAAGGGCTTATCGATTATGAGGACGGCTTAGAGGAATACAACACCAAAATCGCCGACGCGGAAAAGGAGCTTGCCGATGCCCGCGAGAAGATAGAGGACGCGGGCAACGCGCAGTGGTATGTTTTTACGCGTGACGACAATCAGGGCTATTCGGAATATAAATCAAACGCCGAGAGAATTGATAGAATTGCGGCGATTTTCCCGCTGTTCTTCCTGCTTGTCGCGGGGCTTGTCTGCCTTACCACGATGTCAAGAATGGTAGAGGAGCAGCGCACGCAGATAGGAACGCTGAAAGCGCTGGGCTATTCGCGCGGCGCGATTATGCGGCATTATATGACCTACGCCGTAACGGCGGCGCTTGTCGGCGGAGTTATCGGCGCGATAGGCGGGTGCTATCTGTTCCCGTCCGTTATCGTATACGCGTATTCGATGCTGTACAAAATCACCGATATTCATTATATGTTTACGGCAAGCAATCTGATTTTGTCGATAGGCTCGATGACGCTCGCGATAGCGCTTACGGTTTACTTCTCGTGCGACAAGGCGCTTAAGGAAACCCCCGCCTCGCTCATGCGCCCGAAGGCGCCCAAAGCGGGTAAGCGTATCTTCCTTGAGAAAATCAATTTTATCTGGAGCAAAATGAACTTCTTCGCGAAGGTCAGCGCGAGAAATCTCATTCGCTATAAGCGCAGAATGTTGATGACTATCGTCGGCATCGCGGGCTGCACGGCGCTGTCGCTTACGGGCTTCGGGCTGAAGAACTCGATTATGGACGTTGCCGATTTGCAGTACACAGACATTTATCAGTACAGCGGCTATCTGGCGTATAAGGACGACATAAAGCTCTCGGAGCTGAACTCAATTTATAAAACTCTAACCGATTACGAGCCCGAAACGGAATACACGCGGGCGCTGATTAAACAGTACGATTTGGAGCACTCCGGGAACAGTATGCAGGGCTACATCACCGCCGTTGAAAACCCCGAGCTTTTTGAAACGTTTGTGGATATGCGCGAGAGAAAATCGGGGGACAAGATAAAATTCAGCGAGCAGAGCGGTGCGGTTATTACGGAAAAGCTGGCGAAGATGCTGGGCGCTAAAATCGGCGACGAGATAACCGTAAAGGTGAGCGGCGGCGTTAATCGAAAACTTACGATCTCGGCGATAACCGAGCATTACGCGGGGCATTATCTCTACGTTTCCGAAAGCGATTACAAGACCGTTTTTGGGAGCTTGCCGAAGTACAATATGATTTATTTCCAAAACGGAATTTCCATGGACGACGACGAGCAGACGGAGTTTACCGAGCACGTTCTCGAAAACAAAAACGTCGCGGCGGTTATGATGAACGCCGCCTCGCTCAACAGTATTCACGACACGATGAAGATAATGGACTTAGTGGTTCTCGTGCTGATAGTTTCGGCGGCGGCGCTGGCGTTTGTCGTGCTTTATAATCTCACGAACGTAAACATCACCGAGCGAATTCGAGAAATCGCGACGCTTAAGGTCCTCGGCTTTTACGACGTTGAGGTGTCAAGCTACGTTTTCCGCGAGAGCATTGTTCTGTCGCTGCTCGGGGCGCTTGTCGGGCTGGGGCTTGGCGTGGCGCTTTGTATGTTCGTAATCAACACCGCCGAGATAGACGAGATTATGTTCGGCAGAAAAATCCACGCGATAAGCTATCTCTGGGCGTTTTTAGTAACCGCCGCGTTCTCGCTTATTGTTAATTTAATTATGACGAGAGTGCTTAAAAAGATAAGTATGGTTGAATCGCTGAAATCCGTAGAATAAAGTAATTTCCGTTTCTCCCCCGCCTTTGGCGGGGGAGAAACGGAGTGAAAAAAATAAAACTCCAACAAATTCGGAGGTAAAAAAATGCTTCAGAACATCGCGACATACAGGCTTAATATCGACGAGGAGCTCACGATAAAAAAGAACTCCCTGCGCGGCAATGATCCCGACGGCAAGCGTATCGCAATCGTCACGGGAATTCACGGGGACGAGCTGGAGGGGCAGTATATCTGCTATCGGCTTGTAAATCACATCACGGCGAATATGGGAAATCTCCGCGGGACGGTCGACATTTACCCCGCGGTGAATCCGCTCGGAATGGAATCCGCCTCGCGCGCCGTGCCGATGACGGGCACGGATATGAACAAGGTTTTCCCGGGCTCGGACAACGGTGCGTTTGCCGAGAGCATAGCGAAGGCGCTTGTCGATGACATCTGCGGTGCGGACGTTTGTGTTGACATTCACGCCTCCAACATCTTTATCCGCGAAATTCCGCAGGTGAGAATCCGCTCCGAAAAATCGGGGGAGCTTGTGAACTACGCGAAAATGCTCAACACCGATATGATATGGGTGCACGAAAGCAACGCCGTCGGCGACGGCTCGCTTGCCGAGTCGCTGATAGCGCAGAATATCCCGACGCTTGTCGTGGAAATGGGCGTTGGTCACCGCATTGATGTGGAATACTGCGAGCAGCTTCTCCACGGCATATTTAATCTTATGAACAAGCTCGGTATATGGACGGTCGAGGAGCGCGGAATTTCTCACCCGATGATCTCCACGGACGGCGCGGTGCACGTTATCCACGCCGACAGCAGCGGCATTTTTATCCCGTGCGTCGAGCACAACAACTGGATAGCAAAGGGCTCCGTGCTCGGCGAAATTGTAACGCCGATTACGGGCACGGTAGAGCAGGAAATAACCGCCCCCGTCGACGGAGTTATCTTCTCGCTCCGGGAGTACCCGATAGTTTATGAGGGCAGCGTGATAGCGAGAATGTTAAGCCTCGAAAAATAAATAACGCAGCCTCGCCGCATTATTCAGCCGTTTATTATCTTCCCCCGCCGCAGGCGGGGGGA
>CAYSHU010000166.1:0-5170 GCA_964430965.1 uncultured Ruminococcus sp.
GGCGCTCGCTCGGCAATTCAAAGTTATTCTGAATTATCACGCAGCCGAACTTTTCGTATAAAGCGCTCCACATTTTCTCGAAGCGCTGATACTCGCGCTCCAGCTTTTCGGAAACGGAATTCGCGTCCTCGCCGACGACGGGCTTTTCCTCGATATTCCGCGAGGTCGTGTGAATGAAAACCACCTCGGGCCTGAACTCCGCAAGCTCGGGGTTTCCGAAAACCGCGTCGTTCCAGTACTGCGCGTACTCGCTCTCGTAAAAGCTCGGAGCTATCCCGCGGTTGCGCAAGAACAGCTCCAGAACCTTTACGATATCGGAGGTAGTAGAGCCACCAAGCACCGCCACGCGAAGCGGTGCTCCTGCTTCGTGTTCCTTTAAAACGCGCAGCAGCTTCTTTTTTGTGCGCATTATTTCATCGCCGTCAAACGGGTAACAAAGCTCACGCATTTTATTGCCCTCTTTCGTTGACCGCTATCTCAGATATTTCTTCTCTGATTGGCGAGATTTCCTCAACCCATTGCTCGCTGAGATAGAGCTGCAGATTGTTCGCGTTGTCGCCCACGGCGCTGAACGTGTTCATACAAAACAGCACATCGGTAATTCCGTTTTCGCGGACTATTTGCGAAATGCTGTGCGGGAAGTGCTTTATGCCTTTCAGCCAGCGCATATCAACCGTCCAGATTTCCTGGAACGAGCCCGTAAGGCACGGCACAAGAGCGTTCGGGTAGCTGTCCTTGATTATCAGCAGCTTGCGCCCGTTGTTCACATCAGTTGTTACGTGAACGACCTTGTTGTCCCCGCCCATAAACGTGCAGTAGGATTGAGGCACATCCTGTTTGACGAACATTGACGCTTGATAAAAGCTCGTGCTTTCGGGGTCGAGATAGTTTGTTGTAAAGTCGTTCGGCGGGATATAATACGTAAACGTTTCGGGGTTGTCGCGCATTACCTTGCTGTCGTTGCTGGAAGCATACAGCGTGCCGATGTAGCCCTCGATGTCGCGCCGCTCGTACTCCGAAAGCGGCGCGAACGGCACGTCTATCGCCGCGGTTTTCACGAACTCCTCCGCGGCGTAATACGCCCCAAGCTGATGCCAATGGTGGTCGGTTCTCGAATAGATCTCCTCGTTGGTGTGCTTGGAAAGCGCCGTGTAAGCGTCCACGGGGATTATCCCGACGAACTGCGAGTTGATTTTCTGTATGCAGTCCCACTCGCTTGCGGTCAAATTCTTGTAATCCTTCGGCATATAGAACGAGCCGGACGTCGGCACTATCATTGAGAACACGTTCACTTGACTCCCGACCTGCGCCTTGACTTCATTTATCGCCTCGATGTATCTCGCGCCCGTGCCGCCGCCGAACAGCGGGATCCCTCTGCCGTCGCTGCACACGAAAACGGAACCCGCAACCTCGCCGTCGTTCGCGACGTTTGTATCGGGGTGGGGTTGGCTCACCTCGCCGGGTTGAGATGTAGTGCTGTCGGAAGCTCCGCTATTTTCAATATTGCCTCCGACATTCGCCGAGGTCGGCTCGCTCGGCGTTTCGGGCTCGCTTGTGGAGTTCCCCGAAACGTTTATCGTCGTCGGGACGCTTGGTGTGTCGGTGCTCCGGCAGCCCGCAAGGCTTGCGAGCATAACCGCCGAAGCTAAAACCGAAATTGCTGTGCGTGATTTTTTCATAATTATTTTCCCCCATTATTGTAAATATTTTTTGTTTTTTTGTAGTTTAAACGCAGCGCAAACGCTCCGTTACATTATCTCCGAAAACATCTTCTGCGAATCCGTTGTCGCGGTGTTTATGCTGCTGCAAAACAGCAGATCCGTGATCCCCTTATCCTCGGCAAGCCCGACCGCGCTTATTTCGCAGCCGCGATAGTCAACGAACCATATCTCGTCAAACGAACCGAAAAGAAACGGCACGATCGACCATGGAAAGCTATCTCCGATGATCATCAGCCTTCTTTCGGTATCAAGCCCCGTGCTCACTTGGGTTATTGATCCTCCGGCATATACCATATAATAAGACTCATTGCTGCGAAAATAGCTTTCCTCTACGCCGTTTTCGCATTTTGTGTCGTAGTGTATCGTTGTAACCTCGCGCTTCGGCACATACCAGACAAACAACTCACATTTCGATTCAATATGCGAATCGCTGATCGCGCCGTAAAGAGAGCCATGAAAGCCGCTTTGCTCGTGCCTGTCGTATTCCGAAAACTCATCGAACGACACCTGCGCCGTTTTGGCGAATGACTGCGCCGCGTAGTATGATCCGAGCTGCGTCCAGTGGTGATCGGTGCGGAGGTATATCTCCTCTTCGGTGTGATCTTTCAGCGCAGAATAAACGTCAATCGGGATAACGCCGCTCAAATGCGCGTTGATGTCGTCAATATGCGGAGGCTCCCTTGCGGCAGCACCCTCGTCGTAGTATTTTTCGGGAAGATAAAACGCCGCCGCGGTTGGGATAACCATAGAATAAACGTTGACGTTCTCCCCGAGGCGCTGCTTATACTCGCCGAGCGTCGCGGCGTATTCCCGCCCGTTGTCATAGCTCCCGCCGTAAAGCTGCAAGCCGCGCCCGTCGTTCAAGACAATAACGCTCCCCACAAGCTCGCCGTCAAGAAAGGACAAGTCCTCGCTTGTCGGCACGCTTGTGCTTTCCGTCAAGCTCTCCGTGCTTTGAGCGCTGATTTCGCTTGGTGCGTCGGTTTTGCCGCAAGCCGTCATTGCAAGAATAACCGCCGCGGCGAGAATTGCCGTTGCTTTTGCTTTCATGTTGAGTTCCTTTTTTATGTGATGCTGTGTGAAAATGTTGTGTGTTTTTATGCGGTTCTCCCCGCCTCCGGCGGGGAGAACCGCGGGAAATTATTGTTATTGTTCGTTTGCGTTAATATACTGAAACGTACTGACGCAATAAAGCAAATCGGTAATCCCGTTTTGCTCCGCAAATTCCGTGATGTCAATGTCGTTCCAGTTGATGTCAACTACCCAGATGTCCTCGAACGAATTGAAAAGACAGGGCGCGAGGGCGTTGCCGTAGCTGTTTTTGAGTATCATCAGCTTTCTTCCGTTTTGCGCGCCGCCGCTTACGTGAATTATATCCCAGTTGCTGTTCATATACGTGAGGTAAAAATCGTTAGGCTCAAAAAGCTCGTCTTGCTCGTAGAAGTAGGAATGCTCGCGCGGGTTTTGCAGGCTGCCGTCGTAGAAGGTCGTTTGGTGCCCGCCTTTGGGAACGTAGTAAACAAACGTTTCGGGATTGTCCTTGACTTTCGCGTCGTATTCGCTCATCGCGTACATTTTACCGACGAAGCTCGGAATTTCGCGCCTTTCGTACTGCGAGAGCTCGTCGAACGGCACTCCCGCCGCCTCGGCGAATTTCTCCGCCGCGTAATACGCGCCCAGCTGCGTCCAGTGGTGGTCGGTCTTGAAATAAATATCCTCGCTTGTGTGGCTTTCCAGCGCGGAATACGCGTCAATTGCCGTGACGTTTTTCAGCAGCGCGTTAGTTCTCTCAATATAATCCCGCTCGCTGTCCGAAAGCTCGGCGTACTTTTCGGGGAGGTAAAACGACACGGCGGTCGGCGGGATAAGCGAGTAGACGTTCAAATCGGGGAGCGCTTCTTTCGCGGAGTTTATCACATTCGCCCCGAACTCCGCCGCACCGTCCGCGTCCTTGAACAAGAGGAACGCGCGTCCGTCGTTTAACACCATAACCCTCCCCGAGATTTCGCCGTCCTGCGAGGCGCTTTGCGAATTATTCTGCTCGCCGGGCTTCGGGGGAATTACCACCGCGGGAATGGAATTTTCGGGCTTTGGAATTACGACCGCGGGGATCGAATTCTCGGGAGTGCTCGTGTTATCGGGGTCGGGCTCGTCAATAACGGGGAGCTTTCCGACGATATTCACGCCGCCGTCGTATTTTATTCCCAAGTGCCCGCGGAACTCCGAGATGACGAGCTTCCACGTAGAGCGAAGCGGCACGGTGTCGTTGTAGTACTTCCCGAATTGCTCCGTTACGTTGCCTTTCCAATACTCCGACCACGTGAACTTCGGCGGCTTTTCGAGATCGCGGTTTTCCTCATAGGAAACGTTAGGGCGCTTGCCGAACGTCATAAACAGCGCTATCGCCGCGAACACTATCGTAAGAGCGGCGGCGTTTATTATCATCAAACGGCGCTCGCGTTTCTCGTTTTCGCTGTTCGGGAGCTTTTTCTCGTTATTATTGTTAGCTTTATTACTCAAAAAACCACCCCCTAAAAATGCCAGTAGAGGAACGCCTGCGTTGTCGCGTCGACCATTAAAATGCTGCTCAGAACCAGCAGGCAGATCGAAACCGCCGTGCCCGCGATTGACACCGTCGTTTTTGTCCAATCAGATTTTTCGGCGAGCCTGTTGAACCACTTAATCAGCGGGAACGTGCAGATTATCGCGATAATGATAAGGAACAGATTATTGCAGACAGAGATCTTCTCCGAAAGCCCCAGCCAGCCGTTCGGGTTTGCGGGAGTGAGATTTCGGAAAAACAGCCCGAGCTTCTTCACGTCCTCGAAGTAGAAAATCCCAAAGCCGATGATTATGACGAGCTTGCTGTAAATGTGGCGGATAACGAGCGGTATCTTCTTCATGCGCTTTTTGCCGATGAGCTCCTCAAGCACCATAAACAGCCCGTAATATACGCCCCAGATGACGTAATTCCAGCTTGCGCCGTGCCATATTCCGGTGCAGAGCCACACAAGCGCGAGGCTGAGGTACTTGTTGCGGTGCCCGAAGAATGTTACGGGAAACAGGTAGTCGCGGAAGAACGACCCGAGCGAGATGTGCCACCGCTGCCAGAATTCCGCGATGTCCTTACAGAGATACGGGTGGTCGAAGTTTTCATTGAAATGAAATCCGAAAATCCTGCCTATTCCTATCGCCATATCGGAATATCCCGAGAAGTCGAAATAGATATACAGCGAGTACAAAATCACTCCATACCACGTGCCGCCTATCGTCAGCGCCCCGACATTTCCGCCGAGGAAATCATCGACGACTCTATGAAGCTGGTCGGCAAGCACGACCTTTTTCGCGAGCCCCACGACAAATCTTGTAAAGCCCTCGCTGTAATCCCGCAGGGTAGTACGGCGGTTGTTGATTTCCTCCGCTATTGTGCTGTAGCGCACGATAGGTCC
>CAYSHU010000167.1:0-5146 GCA_964430965.1 uncultured Ruminococcus sp.
CTTCTGGAAATACGCGCGACTATCGCGAAGATAGACCCGATGCCCGGCGCAAAGGAATTTCTTGACGAACTGCGTTCGCTTTCGCAGACCATTATTATCAGCGATACGTTCGCACAGTTTGCCGGACCGCTTATGGAAAAGCTCGGGCTGCCGACTATCTTCTGCAACTCGCTTGAGGTCGCGGAGAACGGCGAGATAACGGGCTATAAAATGCGCTGCGAGAAATCCAAGCTCACGACCGTAAAGGCGCTGCAATCCATAGGCTTTGAAACGATAGCGGGCGGCGACAGCTTCAACGACCTCGGCATGATACAGGCATCGAAGTACGGCTTCCTGTTCCGCTCAACCGAGCAGATCAAGAAGGATTATCCGAATCTCCCCGCGTTTGAGGAGTACGGCGAGCTGCTCGGCTGGCTTAAGGAGTGCCTCGCGAAGTAATGCGTTTGGAAAAAGAAAAAATCCGCGCCGAAAAGCTATACCGCGTCGGATATATCGCGTGTATTGACAAATACGTGTTGGCGAGCGTCGTGACGTGGATCGTTTGGTACGACAGATTTTTCGAGATAACCGAAGAGGAGTATCGGCTTTTTGAAAGCGACCTCTCGGCACTCGACGCGTTGGCAAAGGAACTGAGCGACCAAGGAGAACGCTCCGAGCGGTTTCTTTTCTCGGATAAAAAGGAGGAGAATTCGTCCGAGCAAGCTCTGCTCCGTCAAAAATGCGCGGAATAGTTTCGGCACAATATAAGGATAAAATTATGAAAACAAAACAGCTTTTAGCCTCACTACTGACCTTGACACTCGCGTTATTATTCTCGCCCAAAGCCTCGGCGAATTCCGCGCCGAAATTCTTTCGCGGCACGGACGCTTACGGGGCTATCGTTACGGACGAGGACTGCCCGATTACTGTGGAAAGCGAGCTTTTGACGTTCGACATTCCCGACTTCCCGAGCTCCGGGAGCAATCCCGGTTACAGGGCAAGCGTCACCGCGCAGTATACGTTTTACAACCCCGCGGATTATACGGTGACGGCGCGGCTGGAGTTCCCGTTCGGGACGGCGCCCCGCTACGGCACGGACAGAAACGACCTGACGAAATACGACATCACCGTGAACGGCGCGGCGATTGACAAGAGCCTGCGCCACACCTATATCGGTGAGAGCAGCTTTGAGGTCAGGCGCGACATCGCGAGAATTGAGGACGGCTTTACGGAGAGCGACTTTTTCTCGCCCGATTTGCCCGTGACGAAATATGTTTACGATATCGGCGAATACGACTCCGACAGCGACCGCAACTACGCCGCGTTCGACTTCTCCACCGGAGCGGACACTCGCCTGTATTCCGGCGGCGCGAACATCATCGAGCTTAGCGACGGCTACCGCGTTTTCTACCGCGCGTGGTCGAGCAAAACCCGCGAGGTTTACGTTTTCGGAGGGCAATTCACGCCGAAGTGGACGTTCTACAGCGACGAGGAGTGCAAGCACCGCGTTGAGGGAGAAGTAAAGCTCGTTTCGAGCGAGACAACGACCCTCAAAGCCCTCGCAAGCTCCCTGTTCGCCGAGGATTTCCCGATTTCCGAAATGGACGCGTACAACGCACTCGTCGACGAGCTTTCCTTGCGCTACATCAGAGAAAACAACGGCAAGAGAATCATCAAGAACTCGGTGCTTATGGACGGGCAAACGGGCAGGCTTATGCGGTGGTATGAATACGAGATCACAATCCCGCCGCACGAGAAAATTGTGAACACCGTCACCGCGCCGATTTACCCCGACATTCACACGGAGCGCACACTTCTCTGCAAGTACACCTACCTGCTCTCCCCTGCGCAGACATGGGCGGATTTTGGGAAGCTTGATATTGTAATAAACACGCCGTATTTCCTGCTCGACGACTACGCGTTCGAGAAAACCGAAACGGGATACAAGGCATCGTTTGACGGGCTTCCCGACGGCGAATTGAACTTCACGCTGAAAGCGAAGCAAACGTTGATGGACAGGGCAGCCGATCTGCCGGAGCCGATTGGACTACTCATAATCGTGCTGATTATCGCGTTTCTGATGTGGGCAATCTGGTTCCTTATATATCGGGCCTGCAATCGCAAAAAATAACAAAATCCCCTCTTGCGAGGGGATTATTTTTCGCCCGTAGCCTGCCTTCTCTGAATTCTCCGCCAACTGATAAGTCCGTACAGATCGTTCACAAGAAACGCCCCGAAGCACACCGCGACGGAAACGTATTGCGGGCTCTCCCGCGCGGCGAGAATCCACAGGACGATAAGCACAACGTCGTTTGCGGCGTAGGCGGCAGCGTAGAACGGGCTGCGGCGGAATGTAAGGTAGACGGCGATAAAGCTCGTCGTGACGGAAAGCGTGCTGAGCGCCAAATTCGCCGTGCCGAACGCCTTTAGGATAAAGTAAAACCCGACCGTCACCACAAGAGAAAGTCCGAACATCAAAAGCACTTCCCCGCGGTGAATTCTGTTTACCCTGACCTCGGACTTCTTCCCGTCAAACGGGTTGCGAAGCCATGAAACAAGCGAGATCACGGACATCGGCAGCGTCATTCCGAGGTAGGTTATCATCTCGCCGTAGTACGAAAACCCGAACGAGATCATGCCGTAAAGCGCGCTGAAAACAATCATCAGCGCGGGGGCAACGGGGTTCGCCTTCGCAGCAAAAATAAGCGACGTTACGCCGATAAGCGACGCGGCGAGGTTAAGGTAATTCGAACGGTCAAACACGAAAAACGCCGCCAAAATCAGCAAAACCGAGCCGCCCCAAAGCAGCTTCTCTCCCGTTGAAAAGTACCTCATTTGTCGCCGAGCTCGCCGTTGATAAGCTCCGTCATTCTGACACGCGTGCGCTCGTTCGGCTCGATTTCGACGAGCTTTTTCAGCAGCTTGCACATTTCGGGAAGCAATGTCGCAAGCGGCTCGACTGTCGCGCCTGTCCACTCTCCGAGCACTCGCAGCGCCATATTGCGGTTTTGCGGCGGGGCGCATTGCAGCGAAACTTCCACCAAGTCCGCGCCCTCCAGCGGAAACCGCTTCAGCTCCTGAACAAGGAACACAAGATTTCTGTCGTTTTCAAATTCCTTCCCAAGGCACAACTGGTCGGACGGCGCTTTTTTCATCGTGTCAAGCGGGAGCTTCTCGCGGAAGAGAGCGAGCGCCTTTTCGCGATAGCTTTTGTCGTCCATAAGGTAACGGCAAAGGTGCGCGTTGTCGTCAAAATCGCTTTCGAGAATTTTCAAAATATTATCGCGGCAGTCAATCCCGAGAGAGAGCGCCAGATCGACGGACTTCCCCTCTTGAACGGCTTTCAAAGCCGCCTCGCGGCACTTTTCCGAGCCCAGTATCTCGCGGCATTTTTCGTCGATTTTGTTGGAGCTGTGCTCGTTGTCCTCGTTATTGTAATTCAGAATATTCCGAACGACCTCGAAGTCCTCAATCGTGCTAAGCTCTGCCTTTTCGAGGAATTTCAGAAGCGCGTCGTTGGCGTTCTCGATTTCGGAAATCCCCGAACAGGGGCCCTCGTCAAGCAGCGCGTCAATGATGTCGCGGAGCCCATCTTGATCTTCCTTGGAAAGCGGCTCGCCGCCGAAAAGGAGCTCACTCGCGCCCGACTTGTTCCAGCAATGCAGCGCCGAATAAGACGGCATAACGGTGTTGTGCACGCCGTTTCGGAGCAGCCATTTGCGCTTTTGGTCGTCGTCCGCCTCAAGATCCCTGATCGCGTGAATTCTTCCCCAGCCGTGCGTTTTTCTCGCAAGGCGGAAAATGCGGTCGCTGCCGTCGCTCCAGCGCCTCATTACAAAAAGCGCGAACAGCGCAAACTCCTCGCTGAAGCCGAGCATCGTGATAACATCCTTCAGCTCCTCGTTTTCGTCGACGATGATAAGCTCCAGAATCCCCAGCCCGAGCTTCACGCACTCTATATCGCACGAGCGCGTTATCGCGTGAACCGCGAAGCTGTAAAGCGTGTTCGCGGGGAGCTCGCCTTGGTGTTCGATGATGTAATCCTGCATCGCGTCTATTACGTGGATCGCCCTTTGCGCTTTCCCAAGCTCCGTGAATGCCCTTTCGGCAGCCTCCTTGTCACCGCTCGCGGCGGTTTTCAGCGCGTTTATCATCAGCTCGCGTGTTTCATCTGACATCTCGGGAGAGCCCATATGGTACACCGCAATGCCGTCATAAGCGCCGTCCGCAAACGGGATTCCGTTGCTCTCGTTGTCCTTG
Organism: uncultured Ruminococcus sp.; assembly: GCA_964430965.1. Taxonomy (GTDB): domain Bacteria; phylum Bacillota; class Clostridia; order Oscillospirales; family Ruminococcaceae; genus CAG-115. Next base: position 4,240 of record CAYSHU010000167.1, read on the forward strand.
AAGTCGTCCGAGATCGTGAAGTCCATTTCGCCGCCGTCCTTTAAAAACGGCTTCGCCTTCGCGCTGATATATTCGTACAGAGAGTTGTATGTTTCTTTTTGTTCCATAAAATCACCTTTGGTAATATGTTTTTTATTTTGTATCCCCCGCCTCCGGCGGGGGATACAAAACGCCTGCTTATGCTTTTGAAACTTTCAAAAATACCTTCTTGCCCTTGCGTACAATAACCTCGTTCGTGAGGTCTATCTGCGCGGTCGGGTCTTCGATTATAACGTCGTCCACGGCAATTCCCTTGCCCGAAATGAGATTGCGGGCTTCGCGCTTGGACGGCGCGAGCTTTGTGTTCACAAGCAGGTCGAGTATGCCGATTTTATTATCGACCGTTTCAACCGTCGCCGTCGGCATATTTTCGGTATTCCCAGAGCCGCCGAACAGGCTCTTCGCGCCGTCGAGCGCCTTTTTCGCCTCGTCCTCACCGTGGACAAGCGCCGTCAGCTCATAGGCGAGCGTTTCCTTTGCCTTGTTAAGCTCCGCGCCCTCCCACTTTTCCATTTCGCTTATCTGCTCGATAGGCAGGAATGTCAGCATTTTCAAGCACTTGATAACGTCCGCGTCCGCGACGTTTCTCCAGTACTGGAAGAAGTCGTAGGGCGAGGTTTTGTCCGCGTCAAGCCACACCGCACCCTTTTCCGTCTTGCCCATTTTCTTGCCTTCGGAATTGAGCAGCAGCGTAATCGTCATCGCGTGAGCGTCCTTGCCGAGCTTCTTGCGGATAAGCTCCGTGCCGCCGAGCATATTCGCCCACTGGTCGTCCCCTCCGAACTGCATATTGCAGCCGTAGTCCGTGTAGAGCTTGTAGAAATCATAGCTCTGCATAATCATATAGTTGAACTCAAGGAATGTCAGT
>CAYSHU010000168.1:0-2449 GCA_964430965.1 uncultured Ruminococcus sp.
TCTCTTTGACTTTCTTGCCATTCTTATATCCTACCGCCTTGACTTTGCCAGGCTCCGTCTAAAAACGGAATTCCCTTGCCGCCGTCCACGGAGAACGTCGCGCGGCTATTTTGATAATGGCAGACATTGACCGTCACGAGCTGATTTGCCGAGAATATCATCGGACGGTTAAACAGCGTGTGCGGGCAAAGCGCGGTGAACTCTATGCAGTCAATGTCGGGTGCGAGGATAGGTCCGCCCGCCGAAAGGGAATACGCCGTAGAGCCCGTCGGGGTGCTTAAAATCACGCCGTCCGCGCGGACGCGCGAAACCTCCGCCTCGCCGACGCTTATCACATATTCGGGGAGCTTCGACACGCTGGAGCGCGAAACAATCACGTCATTGACGACGCTCTCCGAGAAAATGATCTTGTCGCCACGCCGCACCTTGCAATCGAGAAGCATACGGCGGCTTAATGAAGGCTCGCCGTTCAGAAGCGCGGGAATTCGCGAAATCTCGTCGGGCTCCAGCGTCGCCATAAAGCCAAGCCGCCCCATATTCACGCCGAGCAGCGGCAGGTTATGCTCCGCGGCGATTTTGCCCCACTTGATTATCGTGCCGTCGCCGCCGACCGTCACGATAAAGCTGCAAATGCCCGGGCTCTCGACAATTTCCGCGTTGATTTTCGCGGCGTAAACCGAGTTGTGCCCGTAAACGCACGGCGTTAAGCCGCTCTCCCACAGCAGAGCGGCAATTTTCGCGGACAGCTCCACCGAGCCGTCCTTGCCCGAATTATAGCCGATAAGAACCCTCGTTTGCATTCTCACACCGCCTTACTTTTTTATCGCGAGCAAATACTCAACATTTCCGTCCCCGCCCGTTATCGGGGATTTTTCCGCGCCGACAATCGCGAAGCCGCATTCCGCCGCGAAATTATTGATATCCTCAACGCACCCTTGCCGCGTTTTTTCATTAGTTACAATGCCCCTTTTGTTAAGAGCGTTCTTTCCCGCCTCGAACTGCGGCTTTATCAGAACCACCGCCGCGCCGCCGATTTTCAGCAATCGGTAAATATGCGGGAGAATCAGCTTTAATGAGATGAACGACACGTCCGCGCCGATGAAGTCGGCGGGCTCTTGCAGGTCGAATTCCCGAATGTCGGTGTTTTCAAGCGAAACTACACGCTTGTCGCTTCGCAGCGCCTCGGCGAGCTGACCTCTGCCCACGTCCACCGCGAAAACCCTCGCCGCGCCGCTTTGGAGCATACAGTCCGTAAAGCCGCCCGTCGACGCGCCGACGTCAAGGCAGATTTTCCCGTCAAGCGGGATTTTCCACAATTTCAGGGCTCTTTCGAGCTTCAAGCCGCCGCGCCCGACGTATTTCAGCTGCTTCGCTTCATCAAGCGTTATTTCGTCGCCGTCCGACACGTCAAGCGAATTTTTCTCGGCGGGTTTTCCGTTCACCGAAACGCCGCCGCTTTTTATCAGCTCCTGCGCCGCCGCGCGGCTTTTGCAGAGCCCTTTCTCGCTTAAGTACGTGTCCAGACGCATTTTTGTTACCTCAGATAAATCCCCATACTGTCGCCGTCGCCGCAGTAGCACACCACCCAGTCAAATCGCTCGCGCTTGGGGAGTATGTAAAAATCCTCGATCCTCGCGGAGCAGTCGCCGAGAACTTGCATTATCTCGGGCAGCTTTCCCTCATACACCCAGCCGTGGTCGTTTATGTAGTAATACTCTGCGGGGCGGTTTTCCCTCGGGATAAGCTCGTCGATTTTTCCGATAAATTCCGCCCAGTCGGCAGCGTGGATTCCGTTTTGAATATGCCCCGTATAGCGCAAATCGGAGCGAAAATGCAGCCACAAATAATTCAGATGTATCTTCGGATAATGCTCATAGTCGATGAACGTATAGTAAAATCGCTTTATAACGCGCTCCCACTCGGTTTTCGGAGCCTCGCGGAAGTTCGCGCGGTCTATGTTCAGCGCCTTTATCGACTGCTCCGCCTCGTCCCGCACCTCATATCGAAAGCTCCTCTCTCTGTCGGATACCGTCATCGGCGCACCTCCGTCAGCTTTTCCCGCATCGAGCTCTCATCAAGCCCGAACATCGCGAGCTGCTCCCCCATTGTCGCCGCGGGGACAAACTCGCCGTCCACGCCGACGATCTCCGCCGCTCCGCGGAAGCCGCGCTTGCAGAGCTCGCAAAGCAAGCCCTCGCCAACGCCGCCCCTTATCGAGCCCTCTTCAAAGAATACGATTTTTTCATATTGCAAGGCGATCTCGTAAACTCTTTCGGGCAGCGGGTTTACTACGACAAGCCGCAGGAAATCCGCGCCGCCGCTTTTAATCAGCGCCGCGCTGCCAAGCTCCGCCGAAATGCGCCCGTAGGTAATCCCAAGGACTTTCCCGCTTTTCCCCGAGTACGCAAAGTCAACGTCGTACTCGAACATCGAGGAAAGCTCCTCGCGG
>CAYSHU010000168.1:2459-5097 GCA_964430965.1 uncultured Ruminococcus sp.
TCGCGGACAAACGGCTCCTCACCCGTAGGATAACGCACGCACGCGATTCCGTCCGTCTGATAAATCGCCCTGTAAAGGCATCTTTTGAGCTCCCCATAAGACGCGGGGCAGTAAATCGTCGTGTTCGGGATAAGGCGCAGCATCGGCACGTCAAAAATGCCTTGGTGCGTTTCGCCGTCCGCACCGACAAAGCCCGCGCGGTCAATCGCGAGGACGATGTGAGTGTTCTCGATAGCGCAGTCGTGAATAAGCTGGTCGAAGCCGCGCTGCAAAAACGTCGAATACACCGCGAACACAGGCAGCATTCCCTGAACCGCAAGCCCCGCCGCGAACGTCACAGAGTGCTGCTCCGCAATGCCCGTGTCGAAAAACCGCGCGGGGCAGCTGTTTTTGAAGTAGTTCAGCCCCACCGCGTATTTCATCGCCGCCGTGATCGCGCAGACTCGCCCGTCCGCCTTGCCAAGCCGCTCGAGCTCCCGCCCGAACGCCTCCGAAAACGAACTTGGGAAATGCGTAAACGGGTCGTCGTACACAAATTCCTCTACAAAACCGTTTACCCCCACCGCATGATATTCCCCGGGGTTTTCCTCCGCGGGCTTGTAGCCCTTGCCTTTTTTCGTAAACACGTGCACCACGCACGGGCGCTTCATTTCTTTCGCAATAGAAAGCGCCTCGGTGAGGTTTTCAAGGTCGTGACCGTCCACGGGGCCGATGTAGTAAAAGCCCATATTCTCAAACAGGTTTGAGGATTCGTAAAGCAGCTCTTTAAGGAAAACCTTGACCGCCGTCACCTGCCGCTGAACTCTCGCGCCGACAAGCGGCACAGCGGAAAGCGCGTTCTTAACGCGCTCCTTGGCGGTGAAATATTTTTTCGTCGAGCGGATATGCGCGAGATACCGCGAAAGCGCACCCGTGCTTTTGCCTATCGACATCGCGTTGTCGTTTATCACAAGCGTGAGGTTCGTGGCGGTTTTCCCCGCGTTGTTAAGCGCCTCGTAGGCCATTCCCCCCGCGAACGCCCCGTCGCCGATTATTGCCGCGACAGAGCCGCCCTCGCCGTTTAAGCGCATCGCCGTCGAAATGCCGTAAGCCGCCGAAAGGGACGTGCTCGAGTGCCCCGAGATAAACGCGTCCGCCTCGCTTTCGGAGCGCCGCGTAAAGCCCGAAATCCCGCCGCGCCGCCGCAGCGTTTTAAACCTCGAAAAGCGCCCCGTAAGCAGCTTGTGCGCATACGCCTGGTGCCCCACGTCCCAAATCACGCGGTCCCCGCCGAACACGTCATAAACGCAGTGCAGCGCCACGGACAGCTCAACCGTGCCCAGATTTGAGGACAAATGCCCGCCGTTTCGCATAACGGTCTTCATAATAACGCCCCGAAGCTCCCCGCAAAGCTGCTTCAGCTGCGAGGGATTCAGCTGCTTTAATTTATCGTGAGTTAAGTCGTCGTTTAGTATCAATACTGTACACCAACTTTGTCAAAAATATAAATTTCGTGAGCGGATAAGCCCCGCCCCCGAGAACCGATTACTAACTGCTATTCTCCGGCAGCTACTTGGGAAAGACCATTGCCATTATAATCCCCAGCAGCGCCCCCGCAATTACCTCAATAGGCGTATGCCCGAGGAATTCCTGGAGCTGTTTCTGGCTTACAAGCTCGTCTATCGCGGGGTCCTCGTCGCCGCCGGAAAGCTGGGAAATCTCGTCGTCGAGCTCGTCGACTATCTTGCGCAGCTTGTTGAGCTCCTTGGCGTGGAGCCCCGCGTTGTATCGCACGCTGAGCGCGTCGTAGATAACTATCCCCGCAATCAGCATCGCGAACGCGAATTCCGAGCTTTTCATTCCGTAAAGCCGCAGCGTGTAGATCATAACGGAAATAACAAGCGCCGAATGAGAAGAGGGCATTCCGCCCGCGCCCGTAATGCGCTCGGGATTAAACGTCTTGAATTTTATCGCGTAGATAACAGTCTTGATTATCTGCGCCGTCAGAAACGACGCCAGACCAACAACTATTATCGGATTCAAAAAGAAGTTTTTCATAAATCTGTGCTTCCTTAACTAGTCTATTAGAGGTTAGAATTAAAGAGGTAAGAAGTAAGAAGAAAACAGAATTAGTTAGTAAAATTCGCCGCCGCAGGGCTATTCTTACCTCTAACCTCTTACATCTTACCTCTAATCAATACACCCTGTTTAAAAGCATTCCGGTGAGCTCAAGAAGGAACTCATTGTCGGAGAATTCCTTAAGCGCCTCTCTTGCCTGCGCGGTGAGCACCGCGGCGCGTTCGCGAGCCTTTTCGAGCCCCACCGCCGCGACGTAGGTGTACTTCCCCTCTTCGAGGTCGCTGCCAACGGGCTTGCCGAGGATTTCCTCGTCCGCGGTAATATCAAGGATATCGTCGATTATCTGGAACGCCAAACCTAATCTCTGCCCGAAGCTCCCCGCCGCGAGCTGCTTATTCGCGCCCGCGCCTGCGACAATGCACCCCGCGCGGCAGCTGAATTCCAGAAGCGCACCTGTTTTCATACGGTACATTTCGAGGATTATCGGCACGTCGGGCTTTCTGCCCTCATTTTCCAAATCAAGCGTCTGTCCACCTCTCATTCCGAAAGCGCCTGCAAGCTAGACCAGAAGTGAAATTAT
>CAYSHU010000169.1:0-5096 GCA_964430965.1 uncultured Ruminococcus sp.
AAGGACTTCGGCGCGGACGTTCTGCGCCTTTGGGTAGCGTCGCTCGATTATCACGCGGACATTCGCGTTTCAAAGGATATGCTCAAGCAGCTCTCAGAGAGCTATCGCAAGATCAGAAACACCGCGCGCTATATCCTAGGAAACCTCGGCGATGCCAAGGGTTTTGACCCGAACACCGAAATGGTTCCGCTCGAAAGCCTTCGCGACGTTGACAAGTGGGCGCTCGCGCGGCTTGATGAGGTAATTGAAAAGGTGAGAGCGGCGTATGACGCGTTCGATTATTACCTTGCTTATCACGCGCTTATCGGCTTCTGCGTTGTGGATATGTCGAACTTCTATCTCGACATCGTAAAGGACGTACTCTATTGCGAGGCGAAGAATTCTCACGCGAGAAAGTCCGTTCAGACCGCGATGTATATCATTCTGGATAGTTTAGTGCGCCTTATCGCGCCGATCCTTTGCTATACCGCCGACGAGATTTGGAGCTTTATGCCGCACAAGAAGGACGACGATCTGCGCTCCGTAATCTTCAATCAGATGCCCGAAAAGACGGGTGTAAAGGCGGACGAAGCTAAGTGGGAGAAAATCCACGCGATAAGAGATGACGTTCTGGCGGCGCTGGAAATCAAGCGCGCCGACAAGGTTATCGGAAAATCCCTTGAGGCAATGGTCGAGATATTCACCGACGACGAGAGCATAAAGGCACTTGAAGGCGAGCTCGCCGACGCGTGCATCGTTTCGGGCGTGAAGGTGAACGTGCTTAACGCGCATACTCTTGCAGATACTGCCCCGGGCGAGTACAAGGGTGGTTCTGTTTTCTCGGTGACGGTCACAAAGAAATCGGGCTGCGCGTGCGAGCGCTGCTGGAAGTTCGATGACACGGTCGGCAGCGACAGCAAATACCCGAACCTCTGCAAGCGCTGCGCGGACGTTGTTACGCTCAACTTTGAATAACAAAATATCAAGCTAGGAGGGGACATTCTTCCCTCCTACATTTTGTATTTAAAAACAGAAAAGAGGATATTCTTGCATTACGTTTGGTTACTTATCTCGGCGGTGCTTGTGGGAATCGACAGGCTTACAAAGTGGGCTGTCGTAACAAATATGGAGCCGAGCGACACGATACATCTGATAAAAATCGGCGACAAAGAGGTGCTTAATCTCTACTACACACTCAACAACGGCGCGGCGTTCAGCAGGCTTTCGGGCAAGACGCTTTTTTTGATAATAATAACGTCGGCCGTAATTTTGTGGCTGCTGTTTCTGATGATAGCGAAAAAGGTTCACCGCCCCGTTTATCTAGCGTCAATTTCGCTGATTTTAGGCGGAGGCATCGGAAATCTTATCGATAGGATTTTCAACGGCGGTCTGGTCGTGGATTTTATCGACGTGAGAATTATCAACTTCCCGATATTCAACTTCGCGGACATCTGCGCGGTGTGCGGCGCGGGCTTGCTTTTGCTTACGGTAATATCCGACGAGATCCGCGAGCACAAGCGCAAAAAGTCGGAAAAGGCGTCAAGCGAATCCGAGGAAAAGGCCGATGAAGAAGCCGAGAAAGAAACTCTTGAAGAAGCCCCCGAAACCGAAAAATAAATATGGATATAATTCGATTTGAATCCGACGGCGAAAACCGCCTTGACAAGCAGATAGCCCAGAGCTCCGAGCTTACGAGAAGCGCGGCGGTGCGGCTTATCGAGCGCGGGCTTGTCACCGTTGACGGCAAGGCGGCGGAGAAAAAGGACGTGCCGAGGCTCGACGCGGAGATCGAGGTTGAAATCCCCGAGCCCGAGGCTGTTGACATTCTCCCCGAAAGTATTCCGCTGGAAATCGTTTACGAGGACGACGACGTGCTTGTCGTCAACAAGCCGAAAGGAATGGTCGTCCACCCGGCGGCGGGGCATTATTCGGGCACGCTTGTAAACGCGCTGATGTTTCATTGCGGTGAGCGGCTCTCGGGGATAAACGGGGAAATTCGCCCCGGGATAGTCCACCGTATCGACAAGGACACGAGCGGGCTTTTGATGATAGCGAAGAACGACGCGGCGCATCTGGCGCTCTCCGAGCAGATAAAGGCGCACTCGTTCACGCGGGAATACAGCGCGGTCGTGTGCGGCTCGATAAAAGAGGACGGCACTGTGAACGCGCCGATTGGCAGGCACAAAACGGACAGAAAAAAGATGTGCGTCACGCTCGAGAACTCCCGCGAGGCGATTACGCATTACACCGTCGTGAAAAACTATGCGGGCTACACGCACTTGAACGTCAAGCTCGAAACAGGGCGAACGCATCAGATACGCGTGCATTTAAGCTACATCGGGCACGCCATCGCGGGGGACGAGGTCTACGGAAACGGCAAGCCGAAGTGGCTCTGCGGGCAGTGCCTCCACGCAAGGAAGATCGGCTTTGTTCACCCGAGGACGGGGGAGTATATGGAGTTCGAGTCTGAGCTGCCCGAATATTTCTTGAAATTTCTGAAAAGTATAGAATAATGCAATAAATAGGTGTTGAAATGGAAATTAAACCGAAAAATCCCGAAATAAAAATAGGCAAGAGCGGAACAGCTGTTGAGCTGCTTGGGCAAAAGCCCGAAGAAGTGAAGACGCTCATCATTTACGGCTACGTAAAGTCCGCCGAGCTGAGCCTGCTCGCGGATTATCCGAACGTCGAAAAGCTGATATTAAGCGGGGAGTTTGCGAACGTTGACGATATCAACTCGCTTAAATCGCTGAACTGGCTGTGTCTTTATCTCGAGTCAAACACGCCGCTAGGCGGGCTGAAAATCCCCGCGCTTACAAGCCTTTCGCTTAGCAAGAAATTATGCGAGGGCCGGGAAAATCTCCTCACCGAGAGCTTAGAATATCTTGAGCTTTCGGATATCCGTGGGCTTTCGGACTTGTCGTTTGTTGAGGAGCTTACGGGGCTGAAAAAGCTGTATTTGAATTCGCTTTCGGGCGTTGAAAAGCTCCCCGATCTCGCGAAAATGCCAAATCTGTACGGGCTGAAAATCTACGAGCTCCACAAGCTGAACGATTTGGAAATTCTGGCAAAATCGGCAATTCGTTATCTTGACCTGACACTCGCGGCGGACAAATTAACGGGCACGAAAATCGCGGACGCTCTGCTGAAAATGGAGCATCTGGAGCGCTTTTCGGGAAAGCTCGACAGAAGTCACAAGCGCGACGATGTCCTCGAAAATAAACTGATAAAATCTGGCAAGGGCGGGCTTTTGAATTATTTTGATATGGAAGAGTGGCTGGCGCTGTAATAACTACTGATTTCGTTATTCCCCGCCGAAGGCGGGAAATAACGAAAAAAGAAAATCAGTATAAATCGGAGGTTTGGAAATGGATTTCAAAAATGTTATCTTCATGACCGACCTCGACGGCACTCTGCTCACCGACGACAAGCGAATTCTCGATAAGGATATGGAAGCGATTACGCGCTTTCAAAGGGGAGGCGGGCTTTTCACGACGGCGACGGGGCGCGGCTACGCAATGGCGCGGCGCATCGTCGAGGACGTGCTGCATTTGGAAATCCCGAGCGTGCTTTTCAACGGAGCGGGAGTTTACGATTTCAAGCGGGGAAAATTCCTCTGGCAATGCGAAATCGGCGAAATCGCGCGGGATTATATCCGAAAGCTGAACGCGTTGTTCCCCGAAAGGCTGGGCTTTGAGGTCTTGCACGAGCAGACGGTTTACGTGCCGTTTATCAATCAAACGGAGCAGGAGCACCTTGAAATGGAGCAGGTAACTCCCGACAGACGACCGCTTGACGATATTCCCGACGGCGGCTGGCTGAAGTTCGTCATCGCCGCCGAGCCGAGCGAGCTCGACGAGGTTCAGAAAACGGTGGAGCGAGGCGGCTTTGAGCAAACGCAGTGGGTGCGAAGCGCGCCGCACTATTTTGAGTGCCTGCCAAAGGGCGTTGACAAGTCGCGCGGCTTCGCGGAGCTTATCAGAATACTCGGCGCGGAGAAGCGCTTTTCCGTCGCGGCGGGGGATTATATGAACGACACCGCGATGATACAAAAAGCAGATTTAGGCTGCGCGGTCGCGAGCGCTCAGCCAAGTGTTAAACAAGCCGCGGATTTGATTGTCTGCGACAACAACTGCGGCGCTATCGCCGAAATTATTGACTATATCGAAAAACTTTAACGGAGGTTATTATGGGATTTCTTGACGATTTATTTGGAAACAGCAAGTATTTGAACAATAAGGAAAAGGGGAAGCCTGTTCAACAGGCGAGCCCTGCGCCACAGCCGAGCCCCGCGCCGCAATTTCAGCAGGCGCAGCCCGCGCCCGCTTTTATTCCCGAAACGGGCAGCAACGCGGATTTTCCCGTGGCGTTCGGCTACAAGTGCAACTGGCTTTGCGTAAAATCCGATTCTCCGCTTGACGTAATCGAAAAGCTCGGACTCAAAAACGCCGAGCCTTCCAACTGGGACAGGGGAATTGAAATGGCGTACAACGGCTATCGCTTCGTGTCGCCCGCGCTGGACGGCTACGTGCTTGTCGTGAATTTCGGAATGGACACGCTGACCCTCGCGCCGGAGCTTCTTGACAACGCCGCGAAGATCTTCCCCGAGGTGCAGTTTTTCGTAACGCAGCGCGTTTCGGATTATCACGCGTGGGCGAAGTACGAGGGCGGCGAGATGATCCGCGGCTACGGCTGGTGCGGCTGCGACGGCACCGTATTTTTGAATAGGGGCGAACTCACTCCCGAAGAGCGCCGTTTAGGTTTCACCAACCTCCTCCCGAACGAGCAAGCCGACTGGGAGACGCACGACACCCCCGATGAGGATTACGTCCTCGAGCTCGCGGCGGCGTGGGGCATTGACACCAGCTTCTCCGCGAAGCAATATCCGCGTTCTATGGGCTATATTTGCAGGTAAACCTCTTGGCGGATTTCCCCCGCCGGAGGCGGGGAAAATCCGCCAGAAAATAATAAGTTTTTAGGAGTGTTTCAGATGATTGAAGTGATTTGTGACGACGGCGTTTTTAAGGCTAAGGGCAGCTTCACTCTCGGCATTTTGGGGACATTCGTCAACGAGGATTTTGACGGTAAGGAAATTCACTTCGATGAGGACTTGCTCG
>CAYSHU010000170.1:0-5072 GCA_964430965.1 uncultured Ruminococcus sp.
ATCCGATTGACGATGAAATTATCGTGTTCGACCTCGAAACCACAGGGCTCAACAGCCGTGACGAGCGCATTATCGAAATCGGTGCGGTGAAGCTGAAAAACCGCGAGGTCGTTGAGGAATTCCGGACGTTCGTAGATCCCGAGCGCCCGCTTTCCGCGGAAACCACAAACCTCACGGGAATTACCGAGGAGATGATTAAGGGCGCGCCCAAAGAGCGGGAAGCGATAGAAAAGTTCATCGAGTTCGCGGGGAGCGGCGTGCTTGTCGCGCACAACGCGGGCTTCGACACGGGATTTGTTCGCGCGGCGTGCGAGCGGCAGGGGATAGATTACAAATTCAAATCCGTTGACACCCTCGCGCTTTGCCGAGCGGCGCTGCCGAATCTCAAAAATCACAAGCTCGATACCGTTGTGAAGGAATTCAAGCTCGGGGATTTCGATCACCACCGCGCGATTAGCGATGCGAAGATACTCGCGGAGATTTTCAAGAGGCTGATTGCCAACGCGTCAAAACTCGGCAAGCTGGAGAAGCTCGGTGATTTTAACGGGCTTATCGGCGGCAAGGACGTAAAGTCGCTGCCGACGTATCATATGATAATTTTAGTGCAAAACAAAGTCGGGCTTAAAAATCTCTACAAGCTTGTGTCGCTTTCTAACCTCGAGTATTTCCACAAAAAACCGAGAATTCCGCTGTCGGTGCTCCAGAATCACCGCGAGGGCTTGATAATCGGCTCGGCTTGCGAGGCGGGCGAGCTTTTCCGCGCCATTCTCGACAACAAGCCGCAGGAGGAAATTGAGAAAATCGCCGAAACATATGATTATCTCGAAATCCAGCCGATTGCGAACAACGAGTTTTTAGTGCGCGACGGCAAGGTCAAAAACGACGACGGGCTCCGCGAGCTGAACAAGCGCGTTGTGGAGCTCGCGGACAAGCTCGGCAAAAAATGCGTCGCGACCTGCGACGTGCATTTTAAAGACCCCGAGGACAGCGTGTTCCGTAAAATTCTTCAAGCGGGGCAGGGCTATAAAGACGCGGACAATCAAGCGCCGCTGTTTTTCCGCACAACCGACGAGATGCTCGCGGAGTTTAAGTATCTTGGCGAGGAAAAGGCGTTTGAAGTCGTTGTGACGAATACAAATGCAATTGCCGATATGATAGACAGCAACGACGATTTGCGTCCTATCCCGAATGGCACGTACACTCCGTCGCTTCCGGGCGCGGAGGAGGAGCTTCAAAGGCTTTGCTGGGACAGAGCAATGGCGTGGTACGGCTATCAGGACAAAATCCCCGAGCTTGTTGAGGCGCGCCTTAACAAGGAGCTTGATTCGATTATAAAATACGGCTTTGCGGTGCTTTATATGATAGCGCAGAAGCTCGTGAAATTCTCGGAGGACAACGGCTATCTTGTGGGCTCGCGCGGCTCTGTCGGCTCGTCGTTTGTCGCTATTATGTCGGGGATTTCCGAGGTTAATCCCTTGCCGCCGCACTATCGCTGCCCGAAGTGCCGCTGGAACGAGTTCGTCACGGACGGCTCAGTCGGCTCGGGATTTGATCTCCCGCCGAAGGCTTGCCCGGAGTGCGGCACGGATATGATCCGCGACGGACACGATATTCCGTTTGAAACGTTCCTCGGCTTCAAGGGAGATAAGTCGCCCGATATTGACCTTAACTTCTCGGGCGAGGTTCAGTCCAAGGTTCACAGATACACCGAGGAATTGTTCGGTAAAGACCACGTATTCAAAGCGGGAACGATTTCGGGCGTTCAGGACAAGACGGCATACGGCTTTGTTAAGAAATACTGCGAGGAGCGCGGTTTGGTGTACAACAACGCAGAGATTGAGCGACTTGCTGTCGGTTGTACGGGCGTAAAGCGCACGACCTCTCAGCACCCGGGAGGAATGGTTGTTGTCCCGAACAATTATGAGGTTTATGATTTCACTCCTGTTCAGCACCCCGCCGATAAGACCGAGGAGGACGTTATAACAACGCACTTCGACTTCCACGCGCTTCACGATACTATTCTGAAGCTCGACGAGCTGGGTCACGATGTTCCTACGCTTTACAAGCATCTCGAAAATATGACGGGCATTAAAATTGCGGACGTTCCCACGTCTGACCCGCAGGTGTATAAGCTCTACACATCAACAGAGCCGATAGGACTTACAAAGGACGACATCGGAGTTCCGTGCGGTACGTGGGGGATTCCCGAATCGGGCACGGAATTTGGTATGCAGATGCTTATCGACGCGCAGCCGAAAAATTTCTCCGATTTATTGCAGATTTCGGGATTGTCTCACGGCACGGATGTCTGGCTTGGAAACGCAAAGGACCTTATCCTGAACGGAACGTGTACAATCAGCGACGTTATAGGAACGCGTGACAGCATTATGGTTTACCTTATGCACAAGGGGCTTGACCCTTCTATGGCGTTTAACATAATGGAGATAACGCGAAAAGGCAACGCGAAAAAGAAGTTTACTGATGAGATTTACGCGGCAATGAGAGAGCACGATGTGCCCGAATGGTATATCGAAAGCTGCCTTAAAATCAAGTATATGTTCCCGAAGGCGCACGCGGCGGCTTATGTTATGGCGGCTGTTAAGCTCGCGTGGTTCAAAATCTATCACCCTGCGGAGTTCTACGCCGCGACGCTTATCAAGCACACCGATAATCTGGAGGTAGAAACGATACTTAAGGGCAAATCGGCGATTAAGCAGCGTATTGCGGATTTGAAGGCTCTTCCTAAGCCCACCGCTAAGGATGTGGGCAAAATCGAAGCGCTGCAGCTCGCGCTGGAGCTTACCTGCCGCGGCATTGAGCTTCTTCCCGTGGACGCGCGGAAATCCAAGGCGACTGCATACAGCGTTGAGGACGGAAAAATCCGCCTGCCGCTGGTAATAGTCCAGGGCTGTGGAGAAAGCGCGGCTGTGCGGCTGAAGGAAGCAATAGAGAGCGACGATGACCTCAGTATCGACGAGATTCAGCAGATAAGCGGCGTGAACAGCTCGGTTATCGAAAAGCTGAAGGAAATGGGCGTTTTCGCGGGATTTCATCAGTCGGCGCAGTATTCGCTGTTTGATTTATAAGCGGCGTTAAATTCCACAATCGCGCGGCGTGTTGGTGGAATAACGATGTTGATTTTGCTGAATATTTTTTGTGAAACTTGACAAAACGACGGTTTTGTGATACTATGTTATAGTAATATGCTATCACATTACCACATTATCAGGCTAAAGCAGCAGGGGCTTTCCCCGTCGAAGGCGGGGAAAACCTAAAAAATCCAAAATGCGAACAGAATGAAAGGAAACGGAAACATTGAGAAATAACGATTTGCTTACCCCCGAGGGAACGCGGGATCTGCTTTTTGAGGAGTGCGCGGCAAAGCGCGAGATTTCGGAGCGCGTTACGAATATTTTCAAGAGTTACGGCTACTCCGAGGTGGTAACCCCGGGACTGGAGTTTTTCGACGTGTTCAACGGCAAGACGCCATATTTCCCGCAGGAGAATATGTACAAGCTGGTCGACGGCAAGAACCGCCTTATGGTGCTCAGACCGGACAACACAATGCCGATAGCGAGAGTAGCGGCGACGCGGCTTCGCGGCGAGGAGCTGCCGCTTAAGCTGTTCTACGATCAGAACATTTTTCTCGTAAACCCGAAGGACAGCGGGCGTGATGACGAAATCGCCCAAAGCGGCATTGAGATAATCGGCGGGAACAGCGATGCTGCCGATTACGAGGCGCTTGTGCTTGCCGCGAAGGCTCTTGCGGCGTGCGACGAGGATTACAGGCTCGAATTAGGAGATAGCGGCATTTTCCGCGAGCTTATGGCGAATTATAGCTGCGACGAACAGCTCGCGGAAAAAATCCACGGCTGGATTGAAACTAAAGAATACCCGATGCTTGACAGCGCCTTGAATGACGCGGACAAGCCGGCAGAAAGAGCGCTGAAGGCGCTCCCGAGGCTGTTCGGCGGAATGGAGGTTTTCGATAAGGCGCGCGAATTCCTCAAGGGTGAGGTGCTTGAGGGTAAGCTCGCGCGGCTTAAAAGGCTTTGCGAGGATTTGGCGAAAATTATTCCCGCGGATAAAATCCGCGTTGATCTGGGGCTTGTTCACAAGAGAAACTACTATACGGGGCTGATGTTTCGCGGCTATGTCGAGGGCTACGGTCAGCCCGCGCTTTCGGGTGGGCGTTACGACACGCTGCTCGGCGATTTCGGTCGGGAAGCGGGCGCGGTAGGGTTCGCGGTGAATGTCGAGGCGGCGGCTAAAGTCTTTTTAAGGAAAGCGTCAACGCCCTTGATGAAAAAAACCGACGTGGTGGTATACGGCGAAAAGGGCGCGGAAACCGCGGCCTTGAAGCATTGTGAGAGGTTGATTTCCGAGGGGAAATCCGTTTACAACTTCCTCGGCGAATGTCCGAAATGCGCTGCGAAATACGCTAAGGCGCACGGAATTTCGCGTATGGATATTGTAAAAGCAAACGGCGAAATTACGTCCGAGGAGGTGTGAGCATGGAAAACAGAAAGGTTAGAATTGCTCTCACCAAAGGGCGCATAGAAGACAAGGCTGTCGATATTCTTGAAAGGATAGGCTACGACGTTTCGGAGCTCCGCAACAAGGGCAGAAAGCTTATTTTGTCTATCCCGAACGAGGACATTGAAGTGGTTCTCGCAAAGGCGGCGGACGTTATTACTTATGTCGAGCACGGCGTGTGCGACCTCGGCGTTGTCGGTAAGGACACGATTATGGAGCACGGCGGGCGCTTCTTTGAGGTGCTTGATCTGGGCTTCGGGAAGTGCAAGTTTGCGCTTGCCGTCAAGAAGGGCAATAATTTTTATGACGGCTACGGCGTGAAAACCGTTGCGACAAAATACCCCGAGGTGACGAGAAATTTCTTTGAATCAAAGGGCATTGACGTTGATATCGTAAAAATCGAGGGCTCGGTGGAGCTCGCTCCGTTGGTCGGGCTTTCAGACGGCATTGTCGACATCGTTGAAACGGGAACGACGCTCAAGGAAAACGGCTTGGAGGTTTTCGAGGACGTTGCGCCGATCTCGGCGCGGCTTATC
>CAYSHU010000171.1:0-5042 GCA_964430965.1 uncultured Ruminococcus sp.
ACAATTTTGGTTATCCTGCTGTTGCTGCTTATAAATGTGATAATTGCAAAAAGATTATTATGGATACCTACATAGTTGAAGAGTAATAAAGAAAAGGACGAAAAATGTAATATGTACAAAGCAGAGCCAAAAGACTATTTGAATTACATTCAATGTATTGACGAATCAAGCTGCGGAGCGGTTTATCCTTATTCCATTGCGGAGGGGTTTCAAAGCGGCGATATTTTTTCCGATTCGTCTTCCGTTTTGTTTTGGCATTACAGCGGATTTGCGTTTATTTACGGCAATCCCGACGAGCGGTTTCTTAAAGACATATCTGCCCTGCTGCTTAACGATAAATCGGATAATCCAAGAAGATTTATACTGTTTACAGCAGACAGTTACGTTGAGAGTTACTTTCGCAAGTCGGAAAACGTCGATGTCGGGCGCAGGATATTTTTTGAATACGGAAGAAACGAGCCCTCGTTTGATTTTGCATTGCCCGCCGGATATGATTTACGCGAGCTCGACGATGAATTGCTTGGAAAATTAAACGGAAGCGTTACTCCGTTTTTCTCTTGGGATAATCCGACCGATTTTTTGAATATAGGAAAAGGTTTCTGCGCCGTTGACAGAAACAACGCGGCTTCGTGGGCGTTTGCCGCCGCGATCAGCAGTAAAGAGATCGACATAGGCATAGAAACCGCTTTGGAATATCAGCATCTCGGTCTGGCTGCCGCCGTTGCGGAAAAGATGATGGAGTATTGCTTTGAGCAGCAAAAAAGACCCGTATGGGCTTGCCGCGCCGATAATATTGCCTCAAAAAAGCTGGCTGAAAAACTGGGATTTGTAAAAACGTCCGAATGTTGGACTATCGGAAAATCAAACCAATGAATTTTATTAAAGAAAAGGACAAAAAATGTTAAAGAGTGACTTTTACTACGACCTCCCCGAGGAGCTTATCGCGCAGACTCCCTTAGAGCCGCGCAACAGCTCTCGGCTGATGAAGATCGACAGACAAAGCGGCGAAATAACGCACGACCGCTTCTTTAATATATGCGATTATCTCCGAAAGGGCGACCTGCTGGTGATGAACGACAGCAAGGTTTTCCCCGCGCGTATCTACGGCGAAAAGCACGACACCAAAGTTCCGTGCGAGTTTTTGCTGCTGAAGCGGCGCTCGCTGAGCGAGTGGGAAACTATGGTAAAGCCCGGCAGACGTTTAAAACCGGGCGCGGTCGTGGATTTCCCGGAGGACTTGTCCGCGGAGGTTTTGGAAACTCTTGAGGGCGGCAATCGGCTTGTAAGGTTCGCGTTTGACGGGGATTTCTACGATATTCTTGACCGCATCGGTCAAATGCCGCTGCCGCCGTACATTACCGAAAAATTACAGAACAACGACCGCTACAACACGATATACTGCCACGAAACGGGCTCTGCGGCGGCTCCCACGGCGGGGCTTCACTTCACCGAAGCCGAGTTTGAAAAATGCCGCGAAATGGGCGTGGAGGCCGCGTTCGTGACGCTCCACGTCGGGCTTGGTACGTTCCGACCCGTCAAGGAGGACAACATTCTCGAACACAAAATGCACACCGAGCATTTTTCTATACCTGATGCGACTGCCGTTAAAATACGCGAATGTAAAGAGCGCGGCGGGCGAGTCATCGCCGTCGGGACGACCTCCTGCCGCACTCTCGAAAGCGCGGCGCAAAGCGGGAAATCAAGCGATGACACCTCAATTTTCATTTACCCCGGCTATGAATTCAAATGCATCGACGGACTTATCACGAATTTCCACCTGCCCGAAAGCACGCTGATTATGCTCGTCAGCGCGTTCCTCGGCAGAGAAAAAACGCTCGCGGCTTACAAAACCGCGATAGACGAAAAATATCGCTTTTTCTCCTTTGGCGACTGTATGCTGATAATTTAACAACATATCCCCGACTGCGGCGGGGATATGTTTTTTTAAAAAAGCTGTTCTCCGTGCAGGACGGAGAACAGCGCCAAACAAGTATGCATTTTCCCCGCCGAAGGCGGGGAAAATGCTTTTCTATAAAGGTTGCCCTCCGTTGGAGAACGGAGGGCAAAAGTATGAATGAGGAAATTAAATTTCGTTAATAAATTCAAAACTAGGATAATCGAAACGGTTTATTTCCGTTTCTGTAATTATATTATAACACAAGATATTGTAGAAATCAACAACAAAACGGTTACAATCTCATTACAGTTTGGTTACAAAAGATTACAAAAGGTTACAAAAACCCGCCGACTTTCGATTTTTGTCGGCGGGTTTTGGGTTATTTGCTGAATTTTTCCTTGATCTTGTCAAAAAAGCTCTTGCGCTTCTCGTAGTTTTTCTCGTCGAGCGTCGCCTCAAACGCCTCAAGCGCTTCCTTTTGCTTTTTGCTGAGGTTTTTTGGGACTTCGACGCTTATCGTTACGTACTGATCTCCCCTGTCGCCGGGGCTTCTCTGGAGCTTCTGAACGCCCTTTCCGCGAAGTCTGAAAACCGTGCCCGGCTGAGTTCCCGCAGGGACGTTGTACGTCACGGGCCCGTCAATCGTCGGGACTTCAATCTCCGCGCCGAGCGCCGCCTGGGAATACGTCACGGGGAAATCAATGCGGATATTGTAATCATCACGCTTGAAAACAGGGTCGGGGCGGACGGAAATCCTTACCTTCAAATCGCCGCGGCTGCCGCCGTTAGAGCCGACATTTCCCTGTCCGCGGACGTTCAGCGTAAGTCCGTCGTCGATACCTGCGGGCACTTTAACGGAAACGGTCTTCTTCATATTTACGCTGCCCTTGCCGCGGCATTTTGTACACGGCTTTTCGATGATCTTGCCCTTGCCGCCGCATTTTGTACACGGTCTTTGCGACTGCATCATTCCGAACATACTTCTCTGCTGGAACGTCACGTAGCCCTTGCCGTTACACTCG
Source organism: uncultured Ruminococcus sp. (assembly GCA_964430965.1). Lineage (GTDB taxonomy): Bacteria > Bacillota > Clostridia > Oscillospirales > Ruminococcaceae > CAG-115. Next base: position 2,920 of record CAYSHU010000171.1, read on the forward strand.
GGACAGGTCTTAACGCTTGAGCCGCTCTCCGCGCCCGAGCCCTTGCAATCGGGGCACTCCTCCGCGCGGTTTATCGTAATATCGTGGTCAACGCCCGTGCACGCTTCCATAAACGAAATATCCAGCGCGACCGCGATGTCCGCGCCGCGGCGAGGGGCGTTCGGGCTGGACGCTCTGCTTCCGAAGCCGCCGCCAAAGCCACCTCCAAAAATATCCGCGAAGATATTGCCGAGGTCAACGCCGTCGAAACCTCCCGCCCAGGCGCTGCCGCCACCGTAGCTCGGGTCAACGCCCGCGTGACCGAACTGATCGTATTTCGCGCGCTTTTCGGGGTCGGAAAGCACTTGATTTGCCTCGTTTATCTCCTTGAACTTCGCCTCCGCCTCGGGGTTGTCGGGGTTGAGGTCGGGGTGGTACTGCTTCGCGAGCTTGCGGTACGCCTTCTTTATCTCCGCGTCCGTAGCGCCCTTTTCAAGTCCAAGCACCTCGTAGTAATCACGTTTGTCTGCCATAGTATCTCCTTATCTAAAAGCAAATTGCGCACCGTTCGGCTACGCTTCGCCTCACTAGCCGAGCGATATTGCGGATTTTGCACGGCAACGCCGTTATGTTGCTTTATATCGGGCGTTGCTTTTATGCGCCGCCGTTTCGTTGCTTTTATTTTTTAATGCCAATTGCGCTTATATTATCGTAAAACTTTCAACCCAATCCTCGGTAATCGTACAGATATCGACATCGGTCACACAATAACGCGTAAGCAGCGGCTTAATCTGCTCAAAGACCTCTGTTGCGCTGTCCTGCCTCATATCGCTTGGAAGAATAACGCAAATGACATTATCGTGGTTCCTCTCGTCATGCCTGTCATAAAAGCTGTCATTTATAATATAGGTATAATCCGAGGGGGCGTCAAACTGTGTTTCCAGAACATTGGGATATATTACTTCAAACACGGAAACTCTAAGCTCCGTCCGATAATCCGGGAAGCTCTCCGTCAGCTCACGCGACAGATCGTCAAACCACTTCTGTTCCATAAGATACGATCCCAGACACGATTGCACCGAGCTGCCGTCCTCCTTATAAAACAGAGTGATCGGCTCGTCGAAGTAAAGCTTGCGTTCCTCGCTCTCCGCCGTCCTTTCCATCTCATAAGGCACGATTTTTATCACCCACGAATATGGCGGCTCCGTCCAATCCTCATAGTAGTAATCGTAAACGTAATATTCCGTTCCCACTATCCTCTCCGCATATCCCAGCATGGAATTGTACGCCCGCAACGCGCCGTCCGAATAGTCGTCGGGCTTGAACTCGCGCTCGTCGTTATACAGCGTCGGGTGAACCTTTGCCTTTATGTCGTCCATAGAATACGACGCGGATTTCCAGTACTCTTTCGAGATGCCGTGAGTAAACATTTCCGACACCTCGGAATTCCCGGAGCTTTCGCCGATCATAGCCGAACAGCCGCAAAGCAATACCGAAAGAGCGGCAGCGAGAACAAGGACGTATTTCAATCTATTCAAAGGGCTCATTCCCCCCATTCACGCCTATCAATTATCAAACAGATCCGGGTCAACCAGCGGCACGATAAGCTCGCAGATTTCGCCGCCCTCGTCAAAGCCCCAGAAGCTCTGGTAAAAGCCGTCGCCGAAGCCGGAGGCGATTTGAACCATTCTCTCGCCGGTGTCGGGGTTTGCCCACTCGATGAAGTCGCCGCCCTCGCGCTGATACGCGGGGAGCTTTTTGTCGCTTTCCGCGAAGAACGCCTTGAAGTAGTCCTCGTAGTTGTTCCCGTCGGGATTTTCGGCGTGCCATTTTTGGAAAAAGCTCTGATAACTTTTCGCCGCGCCCGCGTCAATAAAGCACATCATTCCCGCGTCCACGGGGAAACCGTGGAGAATTCCGTCCGAACATTTCATCGCAGCCGAGCTTTCCTCGCTTTCCGCCTGCTCGTAGCGGATCGCTTTGGTGTCCTTTATCTTCAGCCGCGCCGTACACATTCTTATCCCGATATAATCCGCACGGCAGATAGAAACCTCCGCGGGATAGCTCCCCTTGGGGATCTCGCGCTTAAGTACGGGCGCGAAGATGTGCTCGCCCTCGAGATAGTCAAGCGGGTCAGCGCAGAT
>CAYSHU010000172.1:0-4992 GCA_964430965.1 uncultured Ruminococcus sp.
GGATTGTATACTCTTTTACAGACTGGGCGATTTTTATGAGATGTTTTTTGAGGACGCGGTGACGGTTTCAAGGGAGCTGGAGCTTGCTCTCACGTCCCGCGCGGGCGCTCCGATGTGCGGCGTGCCGTTCCACAGCGCCGAGATTTACATCAAGAAGCTTATCGACAGGGGTTTTAAAGTCGCAATCTGCGAGCAGCTGCAAGACCCGAAGCTCACGAAAGGTCTGGTAGAGCGCGGCGTAATTCGGCTGGTAACGGCGGGCACGGTGACGGAAAACGCGATGCTCTCCGAGGACAGCAACAACTATATCGCGTGCGTTTACGCGGAAAATGACGCTGTCGGGCTTGCTATCGCGGATATTTCAACGGGCGAGGCGCACGTTTTCGAGAAAAAGGGCAAAAACCGCGAGCAGGAAACTATCTCCGAGCTTTCGCGCTTCGCGCCTGTCGAGCTTCTGATAAACAACGGCTTTCTTGACTTAAAAGAGGTTCACGAGTTCGTGAAAACCCGCCTTTCGGGCTGCTCCGTGGAAATGTCAGATGATGACTGCTTTGACATCTCCGACCTGACGGTAATCACATCTCAATTCAATGACGCCACGCTTGAAAGCCTTGGTATCGCGGCGCTTAATTTAGCGCAGATGTCGCTGGCAGCGCTGTTTCGCTATATCTGCACCGCGCAGAGGCTGACCGTAAAGCGCTTTGTGACGCTTTCGGTTCACGCGGGCGACGAGTATATGGAGCTGTCGCTGACCGCGCGGCGGAATCTTGAGCTTTGCGAAACGCTCCGCTCTAAGGAAAAGCGCGGCTCGCTGCTTTGGGTTATCGACAAAACAGTCACGGCTATGGGGCGCAGAGTGCTCCGCGCGTGGATAGAGCGCCCGCTGACTTCTCACACGCAGATTCTTTCAAGGCTTGACGCGGTGGACGAGCTTGTGCGAAACCCCTCGCTGTTATCTGATATCCGCGACGAGCTTAAGGGCGTTTATGATTTGGAGCGCCTGATGTCCCGCATTATCTACCGTTCCGCAACGCCGAGGGATATTTACGCGTTCGGGCAGACGTTTTCGAAAATCCCCGCACTAAAGGCAACGCTTTCGGATTTGAAATCCAAGCTCCTTGTGGAGCTGAATTCACAGCTCTCGGAGCTTACGGAGGTTTCTCAGCTTATAGGCAACGCGATAGTGGACGAGCCTCCGCCGACGTTGAAGGACGGCGGAGTGATAAAGCCCGGCTTCAACGAGGAGATAGACCGCCTGCGCGAAATAACGGGCGGCGGCAAGGATATTCTGAAGCAAATCGAGCAGCGCGAGCGCGAGGCGACGAATATCCGAACACTCAAGGTCGGCTACAACCGTGTTTTCGGTTATTATATCGAGGTGTCGAAGAGCTTCATCGACCAGGTTCCCGCGCATTATATCCGCAAACAGACGCTCACAAACGGCGAGCGTTACATAACGGAAGAACTGAAAAAAGTCGAGGGAGAAATCCTCGGCGCGAACGACAGAATTCTCGGACTTGAGCAGGCGGTGTTCAACGAGATTCGCGATTATATTGCGACAAAGCTCACCGAGGTTCAGGAAACCGCTGGCGCGGCGGCAAGGCTCGACGCGTTGTGCTCGTTCGCGCAGGTGTCGCTGGAATACGGCTACGTAAAGCCCGAAATAACGCTCGACCCCGTGATAGATATCCGCGACGGCAGACACCCCGTAATCGAGAAAATGATGCAGGATCACACTTTCACGCCAAATGACGTGCTTCTTGACAATTTCGACAACAAGCTGCTGATAATTACTGGACCGAATATGTCGGGAAAATCCACGTTTATGCGCCAGACCGCGCTTATTGTTTTAATGGCGCAGATAGGCTGCTTTGTCCCCGCGAAATACGCGAAGATCGGCGTGGTTGACAAAATATTCACGAGAGTAGGCGCGTCGGACGACCTCACGGCGGGGCAGTCTACGTTTATGGTGGAGATGAACGAGGTCGCAGAAATTCTCAAAAATGCGACGAAAAACAGCCTTGTTATTTTAGACGAAATCGGGCGCGGCACGTCGACGTTCGACGGGATTTCAATCGCCCGCTCGGTGGCGGAGCACATCGTCAAAAAAATCGGCTGTAAAACGCTTTTCGCGACGCATTATCACGAGCTTATTACAATGGAAAGCGAAATGGACGGCGTGCGGAATTTCAGCGTCGCGGTGTCGCGCCGCGGTGATGATATTAAATTCCTGCACAAGATAATACAGGGCGGCACGGACGACAGCTACGGCATTGAAGTCGCGAAGCTCGCGGGGCTCCCTCAGGCTGTAATAAAACGCGCCAAGGAGGAATTAAAGGAGCTCGAGATAAGCGGAAAAATGCGGCTTTCGGAGGCCATTGAAAACAATCGCAGCGACCAGTTCAGCTTTGCCGCCGTAAACGAGCAAAACGTTATCGCACGTCTTCGCTCGCTCGACATCAACACGATAAGCCCGCTGGACGCGCTGATGCTGATAAAGGAGCTTAAAGAGAGCCTCGATAGTTGATTTTTAGGAGCATTTTATGAACGCAAAAAAATACCGCGCATTTTATTTCCTTTCGCTTTTGGGAGTAGTCGCCGCGTCGTTTTATCCGATTTTAATGGGCGTGCGCGTGATTTCCGAAACGCTGAAAAACGGCGCTGTTTCTCTGGAAAACTACCCGAAATACGTTATTCCCTACACGCCGATTGCGATTTCGGTAATTCTCGGAGTGGCGCTTATTCCGCTGTTTCAGAGGCTGTCGAAAAGGCTCGATTTGCTTTTCGGCGGGGTGTTTTCGCTTGCGGTATTTTTCGTTGCCGAGCGGCTTATGGAAACAAAAATACTCGTCCAGACCACCGAGCCTGTCCCTCTTGAGGGCTGGCAAATGGCGCTTTGCTACGTTCCGCCGCAGGAGTATCGCACGCGAGTGTGGGAGGCGGTGGACGTTCTTCTCGGCGGATACAACCCCGCGTTCAAGCTGCATTTTTACTTGATTTCCGCGGTAATAATCCTGTCGATTTTAAACTGCTTTTACGGCTTCGCGAAAATGCTTCGCAATGAAGATTACACGAGGAAAACCGCGCTGATAATCCAGACAATCATAAGTCTTGCGTTCCTCGGAATGTGCGTCTGGGCGTGCTTTACGTCGTTTTACCGCGCAGGGGAGCTCACCGTTTCGCCGCTTTCCGCGGCGCTTATGGCGGCGTTTTTCGCGCTGTTCGGGGTGTGCGTCGGCGTGTGTGTCGGCTCGCTGACGCTCGGAAAAGCTCGCGGGCTTTCAATGGCGATACCAAGTGCCGTGTCGATTTTGGCGACGACAGCGATGTACATCGGCGAAATGATTTTGCTGAACGGCAATCTTTACAGATTCGGCAGCGGCTTCTTCTTCGAGAAGCTCGGAGCGATAGTCCTCGCGCCCGTGGATATGGCGATAATACTAGCGGCGGGCGCGATAACGCTGATGATTTGCGGGGTAATAAGAAAAAGAAACATATGAACATTCAACAGATAATGGAGCAGAGGGTATAATTATGCCTAAAATCAATCAACTTGACAAGAGCGTATACGAGCTTATTGCGGCAGGCGAGGTCATAGAGCGCCCGTCGTCGGTTATTAAGGAGCTCGCCGAGAACGCGATAGACGCGGGCGCGCATATTATTACCGTGGAAATAAAGCGCGGCGGGATAACCTATATGCGCATAACCGACGACGGCTGCGGCATCGCGCACGAGGACGTTCCGCTTGCCTTTATGCGTCACGCGACAAGCAAGGTGCGTGCCGCTGTTGATTTGGAGAATATCAACACGCTCGGATTCCGCGGGGAGGCGCTCGCGTCCGTCGCGGCGGTTTCGCGTATAGAAGCCGTTACAAAGCGCCCCGAGGATGAGCTTGGGACGAGCTACAAAATCGAGGGCACCGCGCCGCTGGAATACGACCGTGCGGGCTGCGCCGACGGCACAACGATAATTATCCGCGATTTGTTTTACAACACCCCCGCGCGTTTAAAGTTCCTCAAAAAGGACGTGACCGAGGGGAATTATTGCGCGAATATAATTGAAAAGCTCGCGCTGTCGCACCCCGACATTTCATTCAGATTTATCCGCGACGGCAAGCAGACGCTGTTCACGCCCGGCGACGCTGACTATTTCAACGCCGTCCGCTCGGTTTTCGGCAAGCAGTTCGCCGCGGGAATGATCCCCGTTGAGAATGTTTATCGCGACGTTGGTGTGACGGGCTTTGTAAGCTCGCCGCTGTTCACGCGCTCCAACCGCACGATGCAGAGCTTTTTTGTGAACGGCAGAAGCGTCAAAAACGCGATTTGCTGCGCGGCGCTTGAGGAGGCATTCCGAAACAGCATTATGACGGGAAAATTCCCCGCGTGCGTTTTGAATATCAACCTCGACCCCTCGACGCTGGACGCGAACATTTCACCCGCGAAAACCGAGGTAAGGTTCTCGAATGACAAGGCGGTTTTCGACGCGGTATATTACGCGGTGAAAAACAGCCTTTTGGGCTACGACGAAAGCCGCGAGATCATTCTCCCGAGCGCAGATAATTTAAATCCGCAGACTGACGTGCAGCCGCAGGAGCTCCCGAAAGCCCAAACAGTTCCTATCCCGACGGGAGCGGAGGTCGTCGCGAAGCAAGAGCCGAAGCCCGATCAAATAAACGCGGAGAGCTTTACGCGCGTTTCCGTACCGTTTCAATTCTCCGTGCCCGCGGCTGAGCAGAAGCCGACCGAGCAGTCCGTGCTCCCCGGCTTTGAGAAAATAATATCCGAGATTACGCCAACGGCTAAAGAGAAAAAGGAAACGCCGCTTGGGGAGCTTCCGGGGTTTTCGTATTTAACGAAAAAATCCTTTGAGAAAAGGGAAGAGCCCGAATTTCCGAGAGAAGAAAGTGTCGAACAGCCCACGCCCCCATTACCAAAGGAGCTCCCGCCGATACGCGTGATCGGCGAACTTTTCAAGACATATATTCTCTGCGAA
>CAYSHU010000173.1:0-4941 GCA_964430965.1 uncultured Ruminococcus sp.
TTTTCGCTCTTGTCATACCGGTTTCCACCATTGCGAAGCCCGCCTGCATAAAGAACACCAGCGCGGCTCCTATCAAATACCAAATACCGTTGCCGTCACCCACGTTGAACATCGTTCGGTTGACGACCTCCTCGGCGCTTTCGGTTGTAATTTCTGCAAGCGCCAAATACATCGCGTTCATTTAAGACCGCTCCTTTCTTTTCTGTATAATTTGCCGTTTATAAACAAAAAAGGCTATGAAACACGCGGCTTCCGTCAAAACGCGTGCTTCATAGCCCCTTTGCTATGTCTATATTATACTCCGTTCGAGCTGATTTGTCAAGTGATTTTTGCAAGATTTTATTTCAAAACTTGCAATTTGTAGAATTACACAAATATATTTTACCGCAAGGATAAAATTGCACGGAATTCCACAAAAGCCAAGCGAAATACTTTGACCACGGTCGAAAATACCACCATTCTCCAAGCCAAATCAAGAATATTATCCCAAGTTTTCTCCCGCCGTAGGCGGGGGAAAACTTAAATAATCTCCCACGATTTACCAAGCCCAAATCAAGGATAATTCGCCAAATCCTGCAGAAAATATTACCGTAAACCTCACGAAAGGGGGAGTTGAAATGAGCAGACAGGCGCAGAGCTATATCAAGGGCGCGGCGGCAGGCGTTATCACGGGCGGGCTGACATTCCTCGCGGTGAAGTCGCTGACCGGCAACCACCGCCTCAAGCGCAAGGCGACCGCCAAGGCATTCAAGGCGCTGGGCAACATAATGGAACAATTGTGAAAAAATCCCCCGCGAAGCGGGGGATTTTTCTACATTTTCATTTTTTCTTTCTCGAACAGTTTGTCGATACAGCCGTAACGGATACGCACCTTGTAGGTTCTCCCGATCTCGATTTGGTCGAAGAGCTCGTCGTCAATTGACTTTGTGTAGAGCACCCTCCCGCCGACCTTTCGGAAATCGACGCATTTTTCCTGTGCGAGATCAGGTGGGACACTTTCTGAGTTTACGGGGCTGTGAGTACGCCAAATACCGTTTTCCTCGTCAAAAAACGCGCGTTCCGAAACGTGCTTATGTACGACCACGATTTTGCGAACCTTGCCCTTGTTGAGCGGCTCTTTGCCGTTCATTACTCTATGCTGATTGACAAGCGTTAAGATCGGCAGGGAAATAAAAAACACCGCCAGCACAATCATAACAATCAAAAAGATCCAACCTGCCGCCGTAAAACCATCAGAACCGCCTAGATTGATCATATAGCCCTCCTTCTTATCTCTAACCTCTAACCGCCGTACATCTCAAACTTCTTCTTATGGAACCAAATCCCGAAGCCCAGCCCCGAAACTCCGCCGCAGAGGTGCCCGAAGTGGGAAACATCGTCGTCAACGGCAATTCCCGCGTAAATCTCCTGCCCGAGGTAAATAGCCGCGATCAGAATAAGCGTCAGCGGGATCTCGCCTTTTTTCATATTCCCGAACGCCGAGAGGATAATCAGCAGGAACACAATGCCCGAAGCACCGAGAATTCCCTTGTCAAAAAACACCGTGTTGAGAATTCCGCCCGCCAGCGCCGTTATCCCCATCATAATCGTGAGGTTCCAGCTGCCGTAGCGCTCCTCGACGACTGGGCCTATGAGAAGCAGCATCGTCATATTCCCCGCGAAGTGCGCGAAGCTCGCGTGCCCGAATACATAAGTAAACAGCCGCAGGTACGTGAGCGGATCGAACAGTTTTCCGTGCCCGTAGCACACGAACAGCAGCCGCGTCGAGCCCATTTTCGTGATAAACCCGAGAATAAGCGAAACCGCGCAAATCGCCGCGTAGGTCAAAATCACGGGCGAATTGTAGCTCAGCTTGTATTTGTGCTGCTTTGTGGAAAATTTGTACTTTGTCATAATGATCATGTCCTTTCTTAATTGATAGTTTCATAACGGAATACCCGCGATAACGTCTCCGTTGTCGATTATTGAAAATACGCCGACGTCTGTTTCAAAGCGCAGACCGTTCAGTACGTTTTTGCCCTCAATTACCTCAACGCCAAAAATTTCCGCACCGTTGAATTTCACCAGCGGCGAGTATTCCCGCCAAGATAAGTCCTCGTGCCATTCGGGCACAGGAGGAGCCTCGCCGAACCAGCGCGGCTTTTCGGTCGGGAATATCTCGTTCCAAGCGAGCGCGAGATACCTTTCGGAGCGCACATTTACGGCAAGCGTTCCATGCTCAAATTCAATGAGCATAGGCGCGTCGTCAAACCACTTCGTGTCAAGCTCGTCCCATGCGCCGAAGATGTTGACGATGCGACGTCCTGAAAGCTCCGAAAGCGTCTTTGCCCACCTCTTTAAAAACTGCTCCTTATCGGAAAAATACTCAAACGGAAATTCCGTAAGTATCATATCCGCCTCCTCAGAATCCTCGACAGCCTGCCTACGGGCAAGCCCATTACATTATAAAAATCCCCGACGATGCCCTTGACGTTTGCCGCGCCCTTTTCCTGAATTCCGTAAGCGCCCGCCTTGTCCATAGGATCGCCCGTCGCGATGTAGGCGTTTATCTCCGCGTCGGAAAGCTCGTAGAACTCGACCTTGGTTTCCTCGGCGAAGCTCTCGACGCTCTCGTCCGCGAAGATCACGCAAACTCCCGTGAAAACGCTGTGCGTCCGCCCCGAGAGCTTACGAAGCATTTCAAACGCGTGAGCCTCGTCGCGCGGCTTTCCGAGAATTTCCCCGTCGATGCTGACGATAGTGTCCGCCGCGATTATCGTTTCACCCTTGTATTTCTCGTGGATTTCCTCCGCCTTCTGCCGCGAGAGCAGAAGCACGGTTTCCTCGGGAGAAGCGCCCGCGGGCACTTTCTCCTCGCCGACCGCGGGAATTATCCGAAAATCGCTTGCGATATACCCTAACAGTTCTTTTCTGCGAGGGCTTTGGCTTGCTAAAATCATTTTTTCTACCTCTTGTAATTTTCTTTAATTCTATTATACAACTTTTTCATACAAATTGCAAGCGTGTTTTAGTATAAACTCTAACCTCTAACTTCTGCCCCCTAACCCCTTGACAATTATGTCTAAATATGTTATAATAATTACGTTTGGAGCTTTTGCTCTTTATTACACTAAAGAAACAGACTGGAGAGAAAACTATGTCAATGACGTTTAACAGAAAGCTGCCTATTCCTAAGGAAATAAAGGAAATGCACCCGATCAGCGAGGAGATTAAAAGCGTAAAGGCTGCCCGCGATAAGGAGATCGCCGATGTGTTTGAGGGCAAAAGCGATAAGTTCTTGCTTATCATCGGGCCCTGCTCGGCGGACAACGAGGATTCCGTAATGGATTACGTAAACCGCCTTGCTAAGGTTCAGGAGAAGGTAAAGGATAAGATTTTGATCATCCCGAGAATTTATACAGGCAAGCCCCGCACGAACGGCACGGGCTATAAGGGGCTTATCCACCAGCCCGACCCCACGAAGGGCGAAGATATGCTCCAGGGACTTATCGAGGTGAGGAAGCTCCACACGCGGGCTATTGCCGAAACGCACCTCACGTGCGCGGACGAAATGCTCTACCCCGAGAATTATCGCTACCTGTCCGACCTGCTTTCTTATGTAGCTGTCGGCGCGCGCTCGGTTGAGGATCAGCACCACCGCCTTGTCGCAAGCGGAATGGAGTGTCCCGTGGGTATGAAAAACCCGACATCGGGGACGCTTTCCGTTATGTTCAACTCAATTCAAGCGGCACAGGTGAGCCACACGTTTATTTACCGCGGCTGGGAGGTCGTTTCGGACGGAAACCCGTACACTCACGCGATTTTGCGCGGTGCGCAGAACAAGCACGGCCAGACGCTGCCGAACTACCACTACGAGGATTTGAAGCTCTGCTGCGATATGTACATGGAGAAAAAGCTCGAAAACCCCGCGATTATCGTAGATACAAACCACTCCAACAGCGGCAAGCAGTATCTTGAGCAGGTGAGAATCTCGAACGAGATTCTCCACTCGATGCGCCACTCCGTTGAGATCCGCCATATCGTTAAGGGCTTGATGATCGAAAGCTACATAGAGGACGGCGCGCAGAAGATCGAGGAGGGAACCTACGGCAAGTCCATTACCGACCCGTGCCTCGGCTGGGAGAAGTCCGAGAAGCTCATCTACGGAATTGCAGACCAGCTTTAAGTAAAAAAAACTTGTTCGCGTTACATCAGGAGGAAAAATGTTGACATTAGATACTATATACAAGGCTTCGCACGTTCTTAAGGAAGTGATCAGAAGCACCGATTTGATAAAGGCTCCGAAAATCAACGAACAGGCGGAGGTTTATCTGAAAACGGAGAATTTACAGGTAACGGGCTCGTTTAAGGTTCGCGGGGCTTATTATAAGATTTCTACTTTAAGCGACGACGAGCGCAAAAAGGGCGTTATCGCTTGCTCCGCGGGAAACCACGCGCAGGGCGTGGCGCTCGCGGCGACCAAGGCGGGGATAAAGTCGCTTATCTGCCTGCCCGACGGCGCGCCGATCTCCAAGGTCGAGGCGACAAAGGGCTTCGGGGCGGAGGTCTGCCTTGTGCCGGGAGTTTACGACGACGCGTACAACAAGGCGCTTGAGCTCCGCGACGAAAAGGGCTACACGTTCATTCACCCGTTTGACGACGAAAACGTCATCGCGGGGCAGGGGACTATCGGGCTTGAGCTGCTTGAGCAGCTCCCCGATATGGACGCGGTTGTCGTGCCTATCGGCGGCGGCGGACTTATCTCGGGCGTTGCGTTCGCGATAAAGCAGCTCAATCCTAAGATCAAGGTGTACGGCGTTCAGGCGGCGGGCGCTCCGTCGATGTACAAATCGGTCAAGGACGGCAAGATCGAGCGGCTTGACAGCGTTTCCACCATTGCGGACGGCATCGCCGTAAAAGAGCCCGGCGAGAATACTTTCGAGCTGGTAAGCAAGTACGTCG
>CAYSHU010000174.1:0-4936 GCA_964430965.1 uncultured Ruminococcus sp.
GAACATTCGCGCTCACGCTCCGAATTTATTGCAATGGCAATTCAGAAATACGTTTCGGAATTGGAGCTTGGCAAGCAGAAAAATATCATCGCAAGGGAGCTTGCCGGAGAGATCGTCAAGGGCAGCGAAGCGGGAGTTACGAAAATCTCAAAAGGATTGTTCCGCTACGCTGTTGAGGTCGAGATGATCATCATGATACTGTCCGAGCTGGCAAATATTCCGCCCGAAGTTATGGAGGAATACCGAAAAGAAGCGATCAGAAATGTCCGCAGGACGCGCGGAAAGATCAACCTTGATGATCTGATTGCGAGGAACAATCGGGAGTTTGCGGAGCAAAAAATATCGGTCAAAAGCACCAATGACGATGCAATGGTGAACGAGTACACGACAGACGACTATGATTTTATGGAGGATACAGATTGGCAAGAATAAGAGAAATTCCAAAGTTGAACATCATAAAATTCCACTACAACGGCGACCAAAATAAGTTTGAAAAATTCCTCTCAAGCATGGCAGCGGATTATCTAAATTCGGATACATTACCCCAATACCCACCCATAGATTTTGTTGATTTAGTAGATTTCACGGACGCCGAAGCGATTCCGCTGGATATTTAAAAGCCGTTGTGGTATGCTGTGTCGTAGCACCGCCGCAGGTGCTTCGACACACCGAAAGGAGGATTTTTTATATGAAAGCATGGCTATATTACCGCCTGTCCCGTGACGAGGACGAAGAAATGAACAGCCTACAAAATCAACGGCAGATACTTCTTGACTACGCCGAGCAGAACAGTTACGAAGTTGTAGGAGAAAGTTTCGACGACAATGTTTCGGGAATGACGTTCAATCGCAAGGGTTTAGCGGAGCTTGAAAATGCGGTTGATGAGGGCAAAATCGAGGTGGTTCTGGTCAAGGATTTATCCCGATTAGGCAGACATCGAACGCAGACCGCACTCTTTATCGACCACCTACGCGAGAATAAAGTCAAAGTAATTTCTGTCACAGAGGGCATCGATACCACAAATGAAAACGATGATTTGTTGATTGGTTTCAAACAGATTTTCAATGATTTTTATGCTAAAGACATAAGCAAGAAGGTACGCGCAGGAATCCGTCAAAAGCAGAAAAACGGCGGACTTGTTCCGTCCTTGCCGTTCGGTTATTACCTCGACCGCAACACGGGAAAGATTGAAATCGACACTGAAACTGCCGACTACGTTCGAGAAATATTCCGACTTTATGTTGAGGGGTACGGCTTATGCACTATTGCAAAGACGCTAAACGAAAAGGGAATACGTTCTCCCGAATACTACCAAAAGCGAAAACTCGCCGATTGGAAACCGCTGATCTCACGGCAATATTTATGGGAGCAAACATCTATCAAGCGCATACTCAGCAACGAAATGTACATCGGAACTTTGGTAAATCACAAGACCGTAACCTCGAAAATTTACAAGACGAAAACCTTCATAGTGCCCGAAGAACAGTACCGTCATGAGAATTTCTGCGAACCCATAATTGACCGACACACTTGGGAACAGGCACAATTTCTGCTCAAGCAGCGTTCCGAAATTAAGCCCCGAGCAAGCAATGGAAGAAAAATTCATCGCTACTCCGGGCTAATAAAATGCGCCGAGTGCGGTTCCTGCTTCATAGCAAAAATCCGAACTTGGCGCGGCAAAGAATACGTTGAATACACCTGCAACAGTAACCACCGCTACGGAAAAGAGTACTGTACACCGCATCGAATCCGCGAGTCGCAGCTTGATGAACTGGTGTTCGGTGAAGTACAAAATCTCAAGGAAAAGATTGTTGCCGAGAGCGAAAAGTACGACGAGATCGTCAAGCAATGGATAAAGCAAAAGCCCGCCTATGACTTGCAAATTCGGCAATACGAAGAAAAAATCCTCACGCTGAAACAGCAAATCGAGGACTTAATTATGGGCAAGGTCACGGATAAATCCCGCACCGAATTTTACGACAGCATGATCGAAAAGCGCGAGAATGAGATCTCGGAGCTGCAGCGAAAAATCTCCGATTGCCGCGAGTACGACAAGGTTTGCAAACAAAGACAACAGATGCTAACAAGCACATCCTCCCTGCTTAATGACATTCTATCCGAGGGCAGGATATCCGACGCGAACCTCAGAATGTTGGTGAACGGAGTGATAGTCCATCAGAACGAGGACAAATCCCTGGACGTGAACTTCGAGATGAACGGGGACTTTTCGGATAGCACTATGATCGTGCTGGAGCCGATGTTCGAAGAAGCGTTCTAAAGCGGTACTCCCCGAAACAGGGTGCACCTAAAAGATTTACGACCGCGACGATTCGCGGCCGTAGTCCTTTTTTGCCTATTTGAGAAAGCTATTCTTTGTGAATTGTATGCAAATAACAATTATGATGTGTTTTTAGTGCATTTAATAAGAATTTCTTTTGCGTGTGGATCTACTGCGCTTAATGGGATATTCCAATCATTCGCGCTTACATAATGGGCATATTCAATAGAAAAACCTACTTGAGAACACATTTTTACTATTTCTTCTTTTGTAAAACGTTTGTCTCTTACAATCAATTCAATAGGCAATTCTCGTCCTTCGGTGAATCTTTCTTTCCTATATATTAGATGTTCACAATCATCTAATATATAGAAATCAGGATTAAACACATCGCCCGTCTGTTCCATTATGTTGCTTACATTAATGGATAATAAAGCGTCAGGGTTAGACTTTATGTTAAATCTTTGTTTTGCAATATTTTCAGTTAACTCATAATTCATGACAGATATAAATGCTGTACCGCCCATCTTTAGATGTTTGTACAGATTGCTCAAAATCATAAAATTATCTGCTTCGTTAGCAAAAGATCCGATAACATCATATAAACAAATGACTACATCCGCCTCTAAATCCAAAGAAATATATCTGCAGTCACCTTCAATTGCTGTAATACTTTTGTCAGTTTTTTTTATGTTTTCAATATTACGCTTAACATAATCAACGGCATATACAGTATACCCTAACTTGCTAAGAGCAATAGAGTGCCTACCTATACCACATCCAAAATCAACAATTGTTTTTCCTCTTTTGATCCCAGATTTTTTAATAATATAGTTCACCTCGTTATTGGTATGTTTAATCCATACTTGTTTTTCGGATATTATCATTCGTGAGTATGCCAATTGAACCACATCATTTGATGTAGCTATCATCTGAGATATTTCTGATTCAGTCAAAGATATCTGCTCCTGATCGTGGAAAGTAAAAGCAATCCATTCCCACCCACTATCCAAATTGCCTAACAACCATGGTGTTTCTTTTGATATTACATCCAATAATTTCTTCTCAATTTCAGCATGACTTACGAAAAAATTGGTATTAATTTTAGAGTTATCTTTATCGACAATATACTCAGTATTTTCATCAATATAGTTAACACTTTCACATCCAACCGTAATAATTCTGTCAATTTTTCGTTTGATTTTTAATGGGATACTACGACGCCGAGTTGCTTTTTCTAAAGCCCTAACTGCGTAGGGGTTAGACGTAACTATCCCCCAAGCATAATCGTCAGAAAGTCCCCAAATAGAGAACAGTAAATTTTTGGCAATACCCTTTTTACGATGTTCAGAATGAACCACTAACTGTGTTACCCATGAAAAAACGCCAAGATATTTGATGTGCTTACGTAATGCGATAGCATATCCAACAATTTTATTATTTTGTGTATCAATAGCATAGTATAAATCCGTGTTATCAATATATAAAATTTCACGTATTCTTTCTGGCGACAACTTAACATTTCCAGTTAGATTTTGAGAATTATTACTTTCCCATACGCCATAATGATTTGAATAAAGTGTTGAACATTCTTTAATTAGCTCATTATCGCAAAGCTTTCCAGGACACCAACTGTATTTATATTTACACTCATTACCATAGCTATCCATAGGGAAAAGTCTTCCTTTCAAAATCGCACAAGATATTAATGTTGTTATCTCTACTGCTTTATTATAAGCAGGACGCGATTAAATTAATCCTATCATATCGGTAATTAAATATCTAACACTCCATTGAACAATAATATTTTATGATAGGATTTAATTAAGATATCCATTAATCATTTTGTAAATCAAAGAATATTTCTGGTAAAAGAACTTGCAATTCATTCATCAACGGAATAGTTAATTCACGCATTTGCGGATGAGCTTTTGAAGAAGTGCGTAATTTAAAAAAGTGTCGCCACTCTCTTAAATTCATAGTTACCACTATTTCGGTTTTAAGACTGTTGGGCAAGATTGATCTTGCCTCTTCTGGTTTAGCTCCATTTCTAATCAGTTCAAAATAATTCTTTTCTGACGTTTGAACAGTTTCTCTCCAAATCTCATAATTTTGCGAACTTTCATTCCAAAAACAAGGCTTGATAAATGTAATTTGATTATCAAATTTATCTTTAATATAGTTGCAATAACGGGTACTTTCTTGGCTAAAACTAGCAATTCGATGTCTTACAATCTCATGGCTTACGCCACGATCACAAATAAATTTGACACTAATAGAAAAGTGCTCTATAACAGACTCATGACCAGATTTAATTATCCTCTTTATAAAACCACTTGCGGAATTATCAGAAATCTGATCCTCACTCTTGTAGCACACTCTTCCGATTAATTCTAACTTCTTCAAAATCTCATCATGATTTACTAAAGTCAAGATTTCATAACTAGCGTTTATTATTTTCATAATTTTTGCTCCTGTAAAAAGTCAAAGAATAAATTTTTAAAAGGTAACGGGTATGAGATTCAAACAAAAAGAGAAATATTTGTTAAAAAGCAAGTCGCATTACAAGCAAAACAACTTAACAATGCGACTTGACATAATTATGGTGCGGGTGGTGGGATTTGAACCCACACGTCCTTGCGGACACTGGCACCTGAG
>CAYSHU010000175.1:0-4585 GCA_964430965.1 uncultured Ruminococcus sp.
TTGAGGTTCGCCGAGGACGTCCGGAAAATGGGTATCGAAACGATGTTTACGGTGGTGGACGTGATAACGCCGGACGAAACCGCGGAGTGCGAAAAGCTGGCGGAGAGCATGGGAATTCCGCTTCGCGTGAGGCATTACGTTACCGACAACGAGAGCTACACATAAGGAGTGCGGATGAGGATCTTGGGAATAGACCCCGGCTACGCGATAGTCGGGTGGGGCGTGCTGGAGTTTGACAACACGCGCTTTGACGTGGTGAAATACGGCGCGATAACAACGGACTCCGAAACGCCGTTTGATAAACGCCTTTGCGAGATTTACGACGATATGTGCGTGGTAATCGAAAAATTCCGCCCCGATTGTATGAGCATTGAAAAGCTGTTTTTCAACTCGAATATCACAACGGGAATTGATGTTGCGCAGGCGCGCGGCGTAATAATGCTTGCCGCGGCGCAGATGGGCGTGAAAATTTACGAGTACACGCCGCTTCAGGTAAAGGTCGCGGTGACGGGCTACGGACACGCGGAGAAGCACCAAGTCCAAGAGATGACAAAGAATATCCTGCGGCTGAAAGCGATCCCAAAGCCCGACGACACCGCCGACGCGCTGGCTCTCGCGATAACTCACGGGCACACGGGCGGCTCAAGGCTTTCGGAGATAATGCGCGGCAACGAGGTCACGCAGCTCAACAAATCCAAAAAATAATGACAGAATAAGGGGTTTCGAACTATGATATACAGCTTAAAGGGTGAACTTACATACTGGGAGGCGGGGCTGGCGGTCGTTGAGTGCGGCGGCGTGGGCTACGCTTGCAGAACAACGATGAACACGCTCGCGAAAATACGCGACCAAAAAGAGGTAAAGCTCTGCACATATATGCACGTGACGGAAAACTCGCTTGACCTGTTCGGCTTTGCGGACAACGCGGAGCTCGCGAGCTTCAAGCAGCTTCTTTCCGTTTCTGGCGTCGGCCCTAAGGCGGCGCTGTCGATTTTAAGCGACGTCACGCCGTCGAAGCTGGCGCTTTGCATTGCGTCGGGCGATTATAAAACGCTCACCAAGGCTCCGGGAATAGGCGCGAAGATCGCGCAGAGAATAGTGCTGGAGCTTAAGGACAAGGTCGCAAAGGATCAGAAAATCTCGGCGAGCGATCTGCAAAGCGCGGCAATTTCCTCCGGGGACAACTTTACCGAAGCAATCACGGCGCTTCAGACGCTCGGCTTTAATCCTGCGCAGTGCGGCGCGGCGCTGTCGGGAGCTGATCCCGCAAGCTCCGTTGAAGAGCTGATAAAATTCGGACTAAAAAATCTGGCGTGAGGGGGCGATATTTTGAACGCTAACACAAAAAACGACAACGGCTTCAGCCTTAATTTCAGAAAGTGCCTTTTGATACTCGTCGGCGCGTTTATCGGCGCGGTCGTGACGTTTATCTCGACCGACGACTGGAGCGTTTCGGCGTATGTTCTCGGCGGGTACGCGGTCGTAATACTCATTACGCTTTGCGCCGTCATCTGGACGGACACCGTCGTGCCGCATCAGGCAAAGAAGCAGGCGGCGCTCAGGGCGCTCGGCAAGGACGGGATAAAGCTCGTAAGAAGCGACCCCGTCGCGAAGCTCGCGTACAAGGGGATTTACGCGCTGCTGAGCGGCAAGCTCGCGCACGCGGAGGAAATCTTGCAGGAGGCGCTTTCCAGATCGGATATGCGGCAAAACCAGATGTTCTGCATTGAGTGGCTTGCAAGGCTCTACGAGGCAATGGAAAACAACTCCAAGCTGATGTGGTGCTATCGCAAGGCGACGGAATACGCGCCCGATAATCCCGAAATGCAGTCGCGCCTCGGGCACGCGTATTTTTCGGAGGGCAAGCTCGAACAGGCAACATACTGCTTTGAGCAGGCGCTGCGCTACGACCCGAACCACGGCTATTCGTATTTCAGCCTCGCGAAGATACAGATGGTTCGCGGCGAGGATAAAAAGGCGTTTGAAACCTTGCAGCAGCTTGTAAAAATCAACGAAAACCATCCGCTCTGTCACGCGGAGCTCGCCGACTGGTACGCGATGAACGGTGACGCGGAAAAGGCGGAGGAGGAGTGCCGCAAGGCGCAGCTCTGCGGAATTCACGACCCGGAGGAGCTGAACAAGCGCATCAACGCGATGCTTAGCTTCCATAAGACGGATTACGACGAGAAAAACCTGCCGGAGCTGTTCTACCGCAAAATTGAGGCGAAGGGGCAGGACAAGAAATGACAAGAGTATACTTCGTTCGCCACGCGCAGCCGGATAATACGGTGCGCGACGACAGAAACAGACCGCTAACCGACGAGGGAAAAAACGACACACGGGCGGTCGCGGAGCTGCTGAAAAGCAGAAACGTCGGCTTTATCGCGTCAAGCCCTTATATAAGGGCAATCGACACGGTTGGGCTGTATTCGCTTTGGACGGGCTTGGACGTGAATATCTATGAGGATTTTCGCGAGCGTAACGCGGGAAGCTGGCAGGGCGAAAATTTCTTCGAGTATATCGAGAAGCAGTGGGCGGATTTCGATTATCACATCAAGGACGGCGAAAGCCTGCGCGAGGTTCAGACCCGCAATATCCGCGCTTTAAAGCAGCTCATTTCGGAGCACAACGGAGAAAGCATCGCTATCGCGACGCACGGCACGGCGCTTTCGACGATACTTAATCACTATTATCCCGAGTTTGATTTTAAATGCTTCAAGAAGATAGTCGATTTTATGCCGTTTATAATAAGACTTGATTTTGACGGGGAAAATTGCGTAAATTCGCAGGTGGAGCTTGTAATTCATAAAGAATACATATAAAAATAGCCCAAATAGAAAGGGAATAAAAAATGATAGAAATGTCAAACGATGACTTTGATTTTAATGTTGGCGAGCGCCTGGTGGAGCCGTCATTCAATGAAGCGGACAGCGAGGCGGAGCTTACTCTGCGCCCGAAAATCTTGGATGAATACATCGGGCAGGACAAGGTCAAGGAGAATATGTCGGTTTATATCGAGGCGGCGAAAAAGCGCGGGGAATGTCTCGATCACGTTCTTTTATACGGTCCTCCCGGACTTGGAAAGACCACACTTTCGTGCATAATCGCGAATGAAATGGGCGTGAATATCCGCATAACGAGCGGTCCCGCTATCGAAAAGGCGGGCGACCTCGCGGCGCTTTTAACAAATCTCCAGCCGAACGACGTGCTGTTCATCGACGAGATACACCGTCTGTCACGGCAAGTCGAGGAAGTCCTGTACCCCGCAATGGAGGACTACGCGCTGGACATCGTAATGGGCAACGGCCCCGCGGCGCGTTCGATACGAATAGACCTGCCGAAGTTCACACTTATCGGCGCGACAACTCGCTCCGGACAGCTCTCCGCGCCGCTTCGCGACCGCTTCGGCGTTGTTCAGCGCTTGGAGCTTTACACTCCCGAGCAGCTTTGCGACATTGTTCAGCGTTCGTCGGTCATTCTCGGAATTCCGTGTATGAAGGACGGCGCAATGGAGATAGCGCGGCGCTCCCGCGGAACTCCTCGTATCGCGAACCGTTTGTTGAAGCGCGTCCGCGACTTTGCGGAGGTTCTCGGCGACGGCAAGATCACGCGCGAGATCGCCGACAACGCTCTCAAAAAGCTCGAAATAGACGACCTCGGGCTTGACAGCCTCGACCGCCGTATGCTCGAAATGATGATAAAAGGCTACAATGGAGGCCCTGTCGGGCTTTCGACGCTCGCGTCCGCGCTGAATGAGGAGGCGGTGACGCTGGAGGACGTGTGCGAGCCGTATCTTATGCAGCTCGGCTTTGTTGCGAAAACGCCGCGCGGGCGTATCGCGACGGAGCTTGCTTACAAGCACCTCGGAATTCTGCGTGACGGGCAGACTACTTTTGATTAAGGGTGACTAAAATGAAATTAACATATCAGCGCGCGTTATGGGCAGCGTATACTGTTTTGGAAAGGCTATTTAATTATAATGATCCATATAAAATAGGTGAGATCCTTAGCGAAATGAATCCCTTTTTATTTACATCTAGGGTGTGTGCCGACCCATATTTGTGGGTAGTATGGACAGACCGCTGCAAAGCTATTAACGACAGCGGCTATCTGACGTTTGAGCAGGTAATGCCCGCGCTCGTTGATTTCCTGAAGTTCAACGAGGAGGAGTATTCGTGCTTTGAAGAATTAGGCGGAAATTATTCGGCAGATGAAGTGATAAGCGGAATATTGGAATATGTGAAAAACGGTCAGTGGCAGGAAATTTTGGATAAGGTTTATAACTTTGAGGGTTTTTAAGCTTTTGGCTTTTGCTGCGGCTGCTGCAGAACTCGCTTATAAGCACCTCGGAATTCTCCGCGACGGGCAGACAACTTTTGATTAAGGGTAACTAAAATGAAATTAACATATCAGCGCGCGTTATGGGCAGCGTATACACTATTGTCTTCAATTCATCATGAGAGAAATGACAATAAGTTACTGTTCATCCTTGATGAGATGGATCCTTTTGTATTTACAAACAGAGTTTGCGCCGACCCATATTTGTGGGTAGTATGGACAGACCGCTGCAAAGCTATTAACGACA
>CAYSHU010000175.1:4685-4905 GCA_964430965.1 uncultured Ruminococcus sp.
GCGGCTATCTGACGTTTGAGCAGGTAATGACCGCGCTCGTTGATTTCCTGAAATTCAACGAGGAGGAGTATTCGTGCTTTGAAGAAGACGGCGGAAATTATTCGGCAGACGAAGTGATAAGCGGAATATCGGAATATGTGAAAAACGGTCAGTGGCAGGAAATTCTGGATAAGGTTTATAACTTTGACGAGGAAAATTTCCGCTAAATACGGAGGTAGGA
>CAYSHU010000176.1:0-4851 GCA_964430965.1 uncultured Ruminococcus sp.
GCGTTGTTATGGCAAGCGGTGGCTATCCCGAAAAGTACGAAACGGGCAAGGAGATAAGCGGGCTGGACGACAAGGGGCAATCCCCGCTTGCGTATGTTTTCCACGCGGGCACAAGGCTTGAAAACGGTAAATATCTCACCTCGGGCGGGCGCGTTCTCGGCGTAACGTCGGCGGGCAGCGACTTGAGCTCCGCGCTTGCGGCGGCGTATAAGGCGGTGGAGAGCATTTCGTTTGAGAAGGCTCATTACCGCAAGGATATCGGGCAAAAGGCTCTTAAAAAGTGATGATGATGAATTTAGTCGCGCCCTGCCGCTTCGGGCTGGAGAAAACGCTGTCCTTTGAACTCAAAAAGCTGGGTGCGGAGAACGTCAGAGCGGAGGACGGCAGGGTGTTCTTTTCGGGGGACGCGGAAATCTGCGCCAAGGCGAATATTTTCTGCGCGACCGCCGAGCGGATCTGCGTCGTTCTGGGGCAATTCCGCGCGGAGAGCTTTGACGAGCTTTTTGAGGGAATAACGGAGCTGAACCTTGCGGATTTTATCGGGAAAAACGACAAATTCCCGAACAAGGGGAGCACGCTGAAATCCAAGCTGACAAGCGTCCCCGCGATACAGAAAATAGTTAAAAAGGCAATGGCGGTAAATCTCGCGAAAGCGTACAAAACGGACGCTCTCCCCGAGAGCGGGAATTTGTGTCAAATCCGCTTTTCGCTGATGAAAAACGAATTCACGCTGATGCTCGATACCAGCGGCGAGGGGCTACACAAGCGCGGCTATCGGGCGGTGAGCAACGCCGCGCCGATTAGAGAAACGCTCGCGGCGTGCATTGCGGATATCGCGCGGGTCCGTGATGTGGATTATGTAATCGACCCGTTCTGCGGTTCCGGGACGCTGTTAATCGAGGCGGCGTTCAAGGCGCTTAACATCGCGCCGGGCTTAAACCGCCGCTTCGCGGGGGAGCGTATGAAATTCCTCTCAGAAAGCGCGTGGAAAGCGGCTAGAGAAGAGGCGCGCTCCGCAATCAAAACCGACGTCGACTTTATGGCGATAGGCTATGACATCGACCCCGAGTGCGTGAAGCTCACGAACGAAAACGCAAAAAAGGCGGGCGTTTCGAGATATGTAAAGGCGGAGCTGCGCGGGATAGCGGACTTTGAAAATCCGAAGCGCCCCGCCAAAATCCTCACAAACCCGCCATACGGCGAGCGGCTGCTGGAGCTTAACGAGGCGCGGGAGCTGTACGCGGTAATGGGCAAAAGGCTTCTGCCGCTTCGAGGAAATCAGCTTTACGTGATAACTCCCGACGAGGAGTTTGAAAGCATATTCGGCTTAAAGGCCGACAAAAACCGCAAGCTCTACAACGGAATGTTGATGTGCAGACTGTATACTTATTTTAAAGTGGATTAACTATGAAGAAGAAATCAAAACCCGTATTCAACGGCGCGGAAAATCTCGCTGCGATCGTTTATCTCTGTGCGATAAGCACGGTGACGATGTATATTATCTGCGAGGATTATCTGCTGCCGACGGCGCTTGTTATGACAGCGCTTTGCGCGGGCGTTTATATGCTGTTTTACGCCGTGAGAAACAGGCGCATTATCTCGTTTGTGACGTTCGTGACGCTTTTTGCGGCAATGCTGCTTACGGTGTCGAGCGTTTCGGCGGTCAGGGGACGCTTTGCGCTTATGGAGTTCATCTACGGCGAAATGGAAACATTCGATATAGCGCTTGCGGGCGCGGTAATCGTGATGTTCGCGTTTATAATAACCTATCCCGTGTTCTATTTCACGGTAAGACTTCCAAGACCGTGCTTTCTGCTGCTTCCCGCGCTCGCGCCCCTTATTCTCGGCGCGAGGACAGTCGGCGCGCTTCCCGCATGGTTAATGGCGTTTATGGCGGCGAGCTATTTCGTCGCGGTAATGGGCGTTTCGCGCGTGGAATACCCGCTTGACAACCGCTACGTCGACGACCCGAAAGCAAAAAAAGAGCGCCTTGCCGCGATAGGGCTTTTGGGCGCTGCTGCCGCCGCGCTGCTTTTGATAATCCCGAGAAGCGACAGAACGCCGTATGCGCGTTATCTCGACGTTACGAGATTTACCGCGCAGCAGTTTTACGGCACCCGCGCGATGAGCGGCTTTTCGCAGAGCTCCACGCCGAACGTCGGCGACAATCAGCCGTCGACCGAAATCTTGTTTTACGTTTCGACCGACACCCCGCGCAATATCATCTCGCAGTCGTTTGACAGCTACAAGGGCAAGGACGGCTGGCGTCATATCGACGACCTTTCGCTGGGTCATCGTGACTGGACGGAGCAGCAAAGAACGCTGAACTACGCGCTGCTTGCCGAGCAGCTGCGCTTAGCGGCGGCTGACGGAAAGCTCTCGGACTACGCCGATGAGCTCTTGAAAATTCCCGCGGCGCGGGACGAGCTTGACGGCAATGATATGGGAATTCAGATAACGGACGGCTCAAACGCGAACGTTATTCACCACCCGTCTGGCACGTTCGCCGCGTTGATAAGCAGCCGAAATCTGCCGATTTATCGCAATACAAAGGACGAGATATTCACCGAGGAGCCGTTTGGCAGAAACGCGTCCTACTGGCTCCGCTTCTACGGAGTTGACCCGCCCGCGGAGTTTTCGCGCTATCTTTCGGGCTTAAATCAGCTTGAATATTACGAGCTGCTTGACGAGGCGGTGAGCGAGGAGGTCATCTCCGAGGACGAAGCGCAGGCGTATAAGAACGATTACCTTGAGGCGTTTACTTATTACGCGCGGACGATCGACAACGCGATAACTCCTCGGATAAAGGGTCTTGCGATGAGCATAACGGCTGGGCTTGACAACGATTATGACAAGGCGAAGGCAATCGAGGCGTGGTTTGGCGAGCAGAGCTTCGCGTATGATTTGAATTTTGTCCCGCAGGAGCTTTCGGCGGAATATTTCCTGTTCACAAGCAAGCGCGGCATTTGCACGGATTTCGCGACGGCTTCGGCGCTGCTGCTGCGAGCGGCGGGAATTCCCGCGCGCTACACCGAGGGCTTTCTCATCAAAACGGACGTTGCCTCAATGGACCTTTACGGGCGCTATGAGATAAAAGCCGACCAGGCGCACGCGTTCGCGACGGCGTATATTCCGGGCAGCGGCTGGCTGGAGGTTGACGGCACGAAATACGCCGTGAACGTCAGCGAGCAGAGGCAGACGCAGCGGATCGTGTTCTACATGTTCGCGGCGGCGGGCGTTGTCGCGGTTTTGTGTGTGATTTTCAGAAAACGACTTGGCGAGGCGATTTTCGTTATTCGCTATAAGCTGGGGCGCGGCAAAAAGCGCATAAGGGCGCTGTATTTAAGAACGCGCAAAATCGCGTGCGGAATTTCGGGCAAGAACCCGAAATCCACCACCTCGGGCGAGGTCCAGGACACGATTTCAAGATTGCTCTCTCTCGGCGGCGAGGCGGCGGAAATAACCTCGGCGGCAGACGCGCTGATTTACGGCGCGGGCGCGGAAAGCATCGACGCGAAGAAGCTCTATCAAAACTATAAGCTGATCCGCAAGAGAAGCAGAAAACGGAAATAACCCTTGTTCCAAGCTCTTACTTCTTACCTCTGAAAGGAGTCTGAACTATGCATATCGGCGGCACCCTGACCGCAATAGCCATTTCGGTCGTGTTTATGTTATATCTAAACGGCGACATCGGCTGGGCGTTGATTTACATCATCGGCGGCACGGCGGTTTTGTCGCTTGTGATTTTCTTCATCTCGCTGCGTCATTTCAAGGCAAGGCTCGGCGAGCTTTCGGGCGTGACGGAGTTCGGGCGGAATATCGAGCTTGAGATTACGCTCGAAAAAACGGGCTTTTGCCTGCTTCCGTTTATTGAGCTCTGCGTGGACGTCGGCGCGGGGGATTATCCAATTAGAATTCGCACAGCGCTGCTTTTCGGTAAGGGAAAGCGCGTGAGGGCGAGCTTCGTCGCGGCGCATTGCGGCTTAAACCGCGTGACGCTCGAACAGGCGGTGGTTTATGATTTTGTCGGACTCGCGAGAAAGCGCGTGAAGCTCGAGCAGAGCACCCAAAAGGCCGTGCTCCCGCGCGTTGTGGAATACGACGGTCCCGAAATCCTCCCGAACACGCTGCCGTCCGAGGAGGAGGAAATCGAGGAGGGCGTAACGGTGCGGACGGGCGGAATGCCGGGCTACGAGCACCGCGATTACGCGCCCGGCGACTCCCCAAGGCGCGTGAACTACAAGCTCTCCGCGAAAAAGGGGAGGCTTATGGTGCGGCTTGACGAGAGCCAGGGCTCGAAAACCACAAATCTGTATCTCGCCGAAAACGCGATGCCCGCCTGCGCCGACAAAGCGTTCGCGCTTGCGAGCAGGCTTGTAGTGCGCGGCGGGACGGTTCGGATAACGCACAAGGGCGACGAGCGCACCGCCGCCACCCCCGAAACGCTGGACCGTATGCGCGAGTGGTTAGCCTTCCGAGAATTCGCCGAAAACCCCGACGCGTTCCCCGATGATATTGCGCCGCCCGAAACTACGGTTATCTTTTCGGGTGGGGGAGTTGTTACACAACTAGAGGTCGGGTGAAACTGACCGGTTCGGTATAGACGTTGAGATTGACCTCCGCTATGTCTTTTCGCTATACTGCGTCGTAAAAAACTAATTTTTTCTAAGTTTTTTGACTTTAGTTGGATAGACAAGTTTTTGGCGCTGAACTCGACTTCCGCTATGTCTGGTCGTTACACTGCGTCGTGGGTTGCGAGGGGCAAACCCTTCGGGGAGCGGGGGGAAGACAAAAATTCGGAAAAAAGCGGGCGTTCCCCCCGCTCCCCTACGGGTTTTCCCCTCGCGCTCC
>CAYSHU010000177.1:0-4844 GCA_964430965.1 uncultured Ruminococcus sp.
CCGCGCACACCCTCAATCCCGTGCCTTTCATCATCTACGACAAGGACACGACCTCCCCGATCAAGGAGGGCAGCTACGGGCTTTCTAATGTAGCGCCTACGGTTGTAAAAATGCTCGGGCTTGAAGCCCCCGCAAGCTGGCAGCCGTCAATGATTTGACAGAAACAAAAAATTGACCGCGCGGTGATACCGCGCGGTTTTTTGTTTAATCGTCAAAGCAATAAATAATGACCTCTTTGATATCGTCTCCGCACCCCGCACAGTAGCTGTCTACCTTATACGCCGCCGTGCCGTCGTTTATGAGGTCGGTGCACTCTACTATCATTCTGCTTGTGTCGTCGCGCCCCGAAATTATCCCCGAGGAAACTATCATACCGTCGTTGGGGCAGTAGGTGAACATAATGTCGCCCGCCTTCGCGTACTGCGGCAGAATAACCGTGCGGTCAGCTCTGACCTTTTGGGAATACGCCTCGCCAAGTCTTGACTTCAATAATTGCAAAAACAGCGCGGATTGATTAGGATAGCCCACCGAAATGCCGCCCGCCTTCAAAATATCCGAAAGATTAGAAGCGCCGTAGTAGCCCAAGCTCTCGTCGGAATAACGCTTCGCGTAATCAAGCGCCGCTTGGCGGTCGTATTTCTCATCGGGGATCACATACGCCTTTTCTTCCCACAAAAGAATGTCCTTGTTATTAACCACCGCCTCGGGCAGTCCCTCGTCGTCGTCGCGGTAGAAGTGATAGAAGAACACCTCCGCCGTTGGGGTATCGCAGTCATAGCACGGGTCGTTCAGGTCGTCGATGTGGAATGTGTATGTACCGCTGTTGCGCATATTGTGGCACACAGCCTTCAGTTTGCCCTCTTCGTCCGTACCCACCATTAGCAGCGAGTGTATCATCGCGCCCTCATACGAGCAGTAGATTTGAATCACGTCGCCCGGGCGCGCGTAGTCGGGCATTGAAATTGTGTGGTCGCTTTTGTTGTATTTCAGAAACTGCCCGAATCCCAGCCGTGAGTGAAGCAATTGCAGCGTTATCGACGTGGAGCTTTCGGTGTAATTCGTGATGTTCCCCGCGGTGACGCACCGCGAGATAAACGGAGCGCAAAGCCCGACGCCGTCGTCCCAGTGCGCCTTGCCGTAAGCCACGGCTGCTTCCCAGTCGTATTCCTCCCACGGTTTTTCGTTAATTCCGCTCTGCCAGAGAATTCCCGCGTTGTCCTCCCACTTAAAATCCGCGTAGTAGCGCTGCCTCTTTGATGTATCGGTAACATTTGGGTTGTACACAAAATTCCCGTCGTAAAGCTCGTGAGCGCCCGTGACGGTTTCCGGCTCGTCAATGGTCGGCAAATTCGGGAGTGTTATAACAGGCGAGCCCGCGGAATTACCCGAATTTGCGGAAGTAATAACGCTCCCGGGGTTCAAGCCGCTCGAATTCCCCGAAGCGCTCGAATTTCCCCCCGAAGCCGACGTGCTCCCCGAAGAAAGGGCCGCCCCGCTTGTTTCGTTAGTCCCCCCGCACGCCGTTAAGCTCAGCAAAAAAGCAAAAAGCGCAAGGCCCGTAATAGTTTTCTTCATAATATTTTCCTCATTATTTATATTTTGGGATAAAAGATATCTTTCTTGTGGTTTTTAAGTAAGAAGCCGCGAAGCTCATTCCTGAAGAAGCCCCTGCAAATATGCTTGCAGCTTTGCCTTTTGGAGCTCATTAAGCCGCTTGAAGCCGAAAAGCAGGCTCTTTTCCGCCTCGGACAGCCCGAACACGGAAACGTTCACCTTGTCGTCGCTCAGCTCCAGCAGATAATCCGCGGACACGCCGAAAATCTCCGCGAGGCGGCAGATCGTCGCAATGTCGGGCTCGGACGCGCCGACCTCGTACTTGCTCACCATAGCCTGCGTGACGTTAAGCTCGATAGCAAGCCGCTGCTGGCTCATTTTACGCTCGCCGCGCAGGAGTTTTATACGTTTCATAAAAAACCACCCTATTTATATTTTATAATTTTTCGGATTATATAAAATTCCCAAAAGTAATATCAGATACTCATTTATATAATATATTTACTTGCGGAACGCTCTAATTCAGAACAGCGAAAGCTGCTCCGCCTCGGGGAACTCGCGCAGATAACGAAAAACGCGGTCGCGGTCGCCCTCGATTCCGTATTTTGCGCACTCCTCGTCAAACACCGCCCAAAGCCGTTTTTCATTCGGGGAGGCGAGCTCGTAGGCGTTCCCGAATTTTTGTATATAGCGCTGCTTAAGCCCCGGGAAGTGCCTGTCAAGCTGGGCGTAGAAATACTCGCGGTCGCCGCTGCGGAGCGTCATTCCCATACCAAACGAAACGATCCCGAAAACGCCCGCCTCCGCGCACATTTTTATAATAGAGCGGATGTTCTCCTCCGTGTCGTTGATAAACGGCAGCAGCGGCGAAAACCATACAACCGTGGGGATTCCGCGCTTTTTCATTTCGGAGAGCACCTCTGCGCGGCGGGCGGTCGTGCAGACATTCGGCTCCAGAACGCGGCAAAGCTCATCGTCCGCGGTCGTGAGCGTCATCTGGACGACAGCCTTCGCGGATTTGTTGATTTCCTCCAGAAGCTCCACATCGCGCATTATCAGGTCGGATTTTGTGAGAACGGTAACTCCGAAGCCGTATTTCGCGATGATTTCCAGACACCTCCGCGTTATCTCAAGCTCGCGCTCGATATGAAGATAGGGGTCGCACATCGCGCCGGTGCCTATCATACAGCGTCGCCGCTTGGATTTCAGCGCGGCCTCGAGAAGCTCCGGCGCGTTTTCCTTGACCTCGATATCCTCAAACGCGTGGTTCATCTGATAACAGTCGCTCCGCGAGTCGCAGTAAATACAGCCGTGCGAGCAGCCGCGGTAGACGTTCATTCCGTTGTCTGCGTTTAAGATGCCTTTTACTTGTACCTTGTGCATAATATCACCCGATGTTTTTGTTGTGTGGTTTTCCCGTCAACGGGAAAAATCGGAGGCAGGGAAGCCTCATCAATCAGTCAAATTATTATTAAAACTCACTAAATATATTACAATATATTATAAATGATTATATTTCCAAAGTCAACAAAAATCGTATAAAACGGCGGGTTTTCGGCAAAAACAGTAATATTGCACAATAAATTATTAAAATTGCAATACGAGTTTGTGAAAAAATTTCCCAAAAACCCTTGACAAATGAAAGAAAATGTGCTAAATTATAATTAGCACTCAACGAGAGAGAGTGCTAATTATATCGGGATAATTACCGTAGACCGCAAAAGGCAAGTCGGAGGTGATCGCTTGGAACCGCGTGCGGCTAAGATACTGGCGGCTGTTGTGGACGCTTATATACGCTCGGGCGAGCCTGT
This sequence comes from uncultured Ruminococcus sp., assembly GCA_964430965.1. GTDB lineage: Bacteria > Bacillota > Clostridia > Oscillospirales > Ruminococcaceae > CAG-115. The sequence continues at coordinate 3,366 of CAYSHU010000177.1, forward strand.
CGGCAGCAAGGCGCTGGCGCAGGACGCGGGCATAGGCGTTTCACCCGCGACTATCCGAAACACAATGGCGGCTCTCGAGGCGGACGGCTATCTCGGGCACCCGCACACCTCTGCGGGGCGCGTGCCGACTTACAAGGGCTTTCGGTATTATATCGAGAATTTAATGCACCCCGAACCGATAAATCCCGAAAAGCTCTCGGAGCTGGACGAGCGCTTTGAAAGCCGGATAAGCCGCGATATGAGCGACAAGGCGATAATAGAGAGCGCCTCGACGGCTCTCGCGGAAATCACGCAATGCGCCGCGATCTCCACAAACCACGTTTCCAAATTTTCCGTAATAACCAAGGTTGACGTTATCCCGACAGGAAAGAGAATGTACGTGCTGCTGATGATCGCCTCAAATGGCGCGATCAGAAACAAGGTCTGCCGAATGGAATTCGACTTGACGGGCGAGCAGATGACGGATTTCACGCGGTTTCTGAACGAGCATTTAAGCGGCGTGAACCTCGAAACGATGTCGGAGGAATATATCGAAAACCTCACGGCGGCGATGAGCGGCTATATGATGTCCCTCTCCCCGCTTCTCCACGCGGTTTACGAGCTTTCGGAGGAAATGCTCCGCGATTCGATTGAGGTCAAGGGCGAGTCAAATCTGCTGGCGTGCGGCGACCTCGCGGCGGAGGACGTTATAAAATTCATCGAGCAGAAAAGCCAGCTTTCAAGCCTTTTAGAGGACGCATTTTCGGGAATAAATATAAAATTCGGCGAGGAGAGCGGCACGTTCGCGATCTCGAACTCGACGGTGCTTTCGGCGAGCTACTACAAGGACGGCAAGCCCGCGGGCGCTATCGGGATAATCGGCCCGATGAGGCTGGATTACCGTAAGGTGATTCCTTATATAGAATATCTTAGCCGCAAGGTGACGCAGATGCTTTCGGACGAGAGTGAGCTCGCGCTGCCAAACGGCGGGGAGGGAGAACAGCAAAATGACGAATGAAGAATTAGACGAGCTGAAGGACGATTTGAAGGAAGAAACAGCCGAAGCCGAAGAAACAGAAGAGGCTGAAGTCGAAATCGAAAAGCCCGAGGCCGACAAATCCGCGGAGGAGCTCGCCGCGATGAAAGACCAGCTTCTGCGGACAATGGCGGAATACGACAACTTCCGAAAGCGCTCGGCGCGGGAAAAGGACGCGCTCCGCAAGGAGATAGTAACAAACGTAACGTCGCAGTTCCTGCCCGTGCTGGATAATCTCGAACGCGCTCTTCAAACCGAGTGCACGGACGAGAATTACAAAAAGGGCGTTGAGATGATAAGCAACAGCTTTTTGGAAACGCTGAAAAACCTCGGCGTTGAGGAAATCGAAAGCGACGGCGCGGCGTTTGACCCGAATATTCATCAAGCGGTTCAGCGCGTTTCGGACGGCGACGCGGAGAGCGGAACAGTCGTTCAGACATTTGCAAAGGGCTACAAAATCGGCG
>CAYSHU010000178.1:0-4767 GCA_964430965.1 uncultured Ruminococcus sp.
GCCGCTTTTTTCAAGACGCGTTTTTCGGGGATTGGACAGGCGGCAACGATTTCGGACATCGCGCGCTTATCGGACAGCTTTTCCTCAACATCGGGCAGCTTTATCTGACGTTCAACAACGACACGGGGCGGTTCGAGTGGGTGGATATCGAGTACGGGTATTATGACGTTTACGAGGAAAATCCTTATGGGATAGTCGCGGACGGCGCGAAGGAATTTTTGGAGAAGTTCAAGAAGTAAAATGGAAAAATCACAAAAGCTCAAAGAAATTGAGGAAAACCGCCGCAATATCCCGCCTCTCGATAACCTGCCCGAGGGCGAGATAAACTGGGAGGAGATAAGCGATTTCATTCTGGTCGATATGTATGTATACGGCTTGTTCTGGCATTATCTGGACGATGAAAGCAAAACCGCAAGACTTTCCGAAAACTCGCTTGCCGTTTTAAAGCTGATACGACACGACATGTATGATTTTTTCGGTTGTTATAACGTGGCGCTTGATCGGTTCGATCAATGGGAAGCTATGGAAAAGTACATACGCCAAAAATACGGCAAGCTGTCGGAAAAAGCGTTGTCAAGGCTGATTATCGATTATCACAAAAATGACAGGTAAAGTGTTTGAGGAGGATATATGGACAGAAAAACACGCTCGGAAAAGGTTTTGAAAAAGCACAAGATTTTGATAAACCCTACCCTCTCGCGGATTATGAACGAGGAGGAGGCGAAGCTGCGCTCTCCGGAGGAGATCGTAAAGCGCGGCGTGACGGCATTTCTGACGTGCCAGATCGCGATAGATGTCCTCAACGGCAACGGTGCGGCGGAAAGCGTGGAGTTCTTCACGCCGATATTGGAGCGGTTCGGGCTTCGCGGTGAGCTCACCGAGGACGAAAAGCCGTTTTTCGATCTGTCGCAGTGCGATAATATCAACGAGCGGCAAGCCAACGATATGCAGTGGCGGCTGGAGATGTGCGCGGCGCTGTTCTGGGCGTGCGGGTTTATCAAAAAGCTGCCGTATCCGTCGGAAATGATAGACACGACAAAGCAGATCTTTATGATAAACGGCTGCAAGAATTTCGCGGAGCTGATGAAGAACGTCAAAATGCGCTCGCTAAGCGAGATACTTGACGCGACGGATTTGATTTTCCGAATGAACTGGGCGTGCGTCGAGGCGCGTGTGAAAAACGAGCCGTCGATTATGGGCGATTTGTTTTCCGATGTGGTGTGGGAGCAGCACAAGGGCTTTAACTGGCTTATCGGAGCGTATGACGCGGAGGATTGGGATTCCGTTAATCCGCATACTTAAGGGAATTTTGATATGTCAATTGAAGAATTCAAACGAACAGAACGCCTCCTCGGCTCTCCAGCTATGGAAAAGCTCGCCGGCTCCCGCGTGGCGGTTTTCGGGATAGGCGGCGTGGGCGGTCATGCGGCGGAGGCTCTCGTGAGGAGCGGCGTGGGCGCGCTTGATATCGTGGACGGCGACACGGTCGCGCGGTCAAATATCAATCGCCAGATAATCGCGCTGCAAAGCACGGTGGGAATGGCGAAAACAGAGGTCGCCGCGGCGCGGTTTCTCGATATCAACCCCGAATTAAAGCTCCGTAAATTTCAGATGCGGTTCTCCGAGGAAACGGTCGGGGAGTTTGATTTCGGGGCGTATGATTATGTTGTTGACGCGATAGATGATGTACGCGCAAAAGTCTTGCTCGCGGTGAAATGCAAGGAGAGCGCGAACGACCAATACCGCCCTACGCCGCTTATAAGCTCAATGGGCGCGGGAAACAAGCTCGACCCGACGGGGTTTAAGGTGGCGGATATTTTTGAAACGAGCGTCTGCCCGCTTGCGAGAGTAATGCGCCGAGAGCTGAAGCGGCGCGGCATAGAGCAACTTAAGGTCGTCTGCTCAACGGAGCTGCCGCACGCTCCGACGACGGAGGGCGAAAGAGTTGTCCCCGCAAGCTGCGCGTTCGTGCCGTCCGTCGCGGGGCTTATCATCGCGGGCGAAGTAATTAAGGATTTGATAAAGTAAATTCCCCGTCTAAGGCGGGGAAAAATTTTTTCAAAAACCACTTGACAAATACCCCGTGGGGGTATATAATATATTCAAGGAGATGATGAAAATGAGCGAGAAATGTCCACATTGCCAAAAATCAAAATCACGCTCCGACGCGGAGTATAAGAAGCTGATAAATCGGCTGAACCGCATTTCGGGGCAGATAAACGGGATAAAGAAAATGGTGGAAAACAGCGCGTACTGCACGGATATTCTCGTGCAGGTCGCCGCCGTAAACGCCGCGCTGAACTCGTTCAACAAGGAGCTTCTCGGCGAGCATATTCGCACCTGCGTTGCGGATAATATTAAGGCGGGGAATGACGAGGTCGTGGACGAGCTGGTCAAAACCTTGCAAAAACTCATGAAATAATCAACATAACAAGCGAAGTGTGAAATTTCAAAAAGTGTCAAGATTTTGCTTCGCAAAATCTTGATCGGTTCGCTCAGCGCTGCGAAGCGAAGCGGAGCAGTGGTAAGCGAATTTTGAAATTTAAATTGAAATAAGGTGATAAAAAATTATGCAGCAATATAACGTTACGGGAATGTCCTGCGCGGCTTGCTCGGCGCGGGTGGAAAAGGCGGTGAGCGCCGTCGCGGGGGTTTCCTCCTGCTCGGTTAGTCTGCTTACTAATTCAATGGCGGTCGAGGGCGGCGAGCCCGCGGCGGTCATCAAGGCGGTGACGGACGCGGGCTACGGCGCGGCGTTAAAGGGCGCGAAGTCCGCGGAAAACACAAACGCCGACGACGAGCTCAAGGACACCGAAACTCCGAAAATGAAGCGGCGGCTGTTCTGGAGCCTGGGCTTTCTGGCGGCGCTGATGTATATCTCAATGGGCGCGATGATGTGGGGCTGGCCTGTTCCGCCGTTTCTGGAAAATCACGTCGCTATGGCGCTCGCGCAGCTTCTGCTCACGGCAATAATAATGGTGATAAATCAGCGGTTTTTCATCAGCGGATTTAAGGGAATTATCCACCGCGCGCCGAATATGGATACGCTCGTGTCGCTCGGCGCGGCAGCGGCTTTCGGGTATTCGGTGTACGCGATGTTCGTGATGATAAACGCCGAAAACCACGAGGTTGTAATGCGGTATATGCACGAGCTTTATTTCGAGAGCGCGGGAATGATACTCACGCTGATAACGCTCGGAAAGCTGCTTGAGGCACAAAGCAAGGGCAAGACGACCTCCGCTTTGAAAAGCCTTATCAAGCTCGCGCCGAAAACCGCAACGCTTATAAAGGACGGCGCGGAGATCACCGTGCCCGTCGAGCAGGTGAAAATCGGGGACATTTTCGCGGTAAAGGTCGGGGAGAGTATTCCCGTGGACGGCGAGATCATTGAGGGCGGAACCGCCGTGAACGAAAGCGCCCTCACGGGCGAGAGTATTCCCGCGGACAAGATAGTCGGCGACGAGGTGAGTGCGGCGACAATTAACGTTTCGGGATATATCAGATGTAAAGCGAAGCGCGTCGGCGAGGACACCTCGCTGTCGCAGATAATCAAAATGGTAAGCGACGCGGCGGCGACAAAAGCGCCGATAGCGAAAATCGCCGACAAGGTTTCGGGAGTTTTCGTGCCTGTCGTGATTTCAATCGCGGTTGTAACTATCGCGGTGTGGCTGCTTGTGGGGAACGGAGTGGGCTTCGCGCTGGAGCGCGGAATTTCGGTTTTGGTTATTTCCTGCCCGTGCGCTCTCGGCTTGGCGACCCCCGTCGCGATTATGGTCGGCAACGGCATGGGCGCGAAGAACGGCATTTTGTTCAAAACGGCGGCTTCTCTCGAAGCCGCGGGAAAAGCCGATATTATCCTGCTTGATAAAACGGGAACGATCACAAGCGGAGAGCCCGTCGTTACGGATATAATCCCGAGCGGCATTTCCGAGGACGAGCTGTTGAAGCGCGCATTTTCTCTTGAATTAAGAAGCGAGCACCCGCTTGCTAAGGCTATCGTAAAGGTCGGAAAGGAGCGCGGCTTCTCCGCGGAAGAGCCGCAGAAATTCGAGGTTTTGCGCGGCGCGGGGATTTCGGCGGCGCTGAACGGCGAGGAATACATCGCGGGAAATCTTCGGCTTTGCGAAACGTACTGCGACATTCCCGAGGAGCTTCTCGCGCAATCGGAAAAGCTTGCGAACGAGGGCAAAACGCCGCTGTTCTTCTGCCGCGAGAAGAAGCCTATCGGAATAATCGCGGTGGCGGATAAGATAAAGGACGAAAGCCCCGAGGCGGTAAAGCAGCTTAAAAACATGGGACTTCGCACGGTTATGCTGACGGGAGATAATCAAAAAACCGCCGAGGCTGTCGGAAAGCTCGCGGGCGTTGACGAGGTAATCGCGGGCGTTTTGCCCGGCGGCAAGGAGGACGTAGTGCGGGAGTTCCAGAAGCGCGGAAAGGTCGCAATGGTCGGCGACGGTATAAACGACGCGCCCGCGCTGACGAGAGCGGACATCGGCATCGCCATGGGCGCGGGCAGCGACATCGCGCTGGACGCGGCGGATATCGTGCTGATGAAGTCGCGGCTTACCGACGTTCCCGCGGCAATTCGCCTGTCACGGCGCACGCTTCTGAACATCAAGGAAAATCTGTTCTGGGCGTTTATTTACAACTGCATCGGAATCCCGCTGGCAGCGGGCGTCTGGATAGCGGCATTCGGCTGGCGCTTAAACCCGATGTTCGGCGCGGCGGCAATGAGCCTTTCGAGTTTCTGCGTGGTGACAAACG
>CAYSHU010000179.1:0-4740 GCA_964430965.1 uncultured Ruminococcus sp.
GGAGCTGTGCCGAAAGGTTGCATATAACCGAGAGCATTTGCCCGACAATTCTATGCCGTCTATCCACCCTATCCCCGAGGCGGTCAATAAAATCATTCAAACCTTTGGATATGATTTGTGTGACAGCAGAGGAAATCCGCTTGACCTTGATGAATATGACAGTGATTCGGTGAGCTATGTGAGTCTTATTTACAAGGATATTATGTGGTTTGTGAATAATCCCACCGACTTAAACAGCAGCGAGGAGTACAAAATTTTAAGGGAGTATCTGCGCAATCGTTATCTTATCTCAGATGAAAGCATTGAAAGAGCGGAGCGTTTGCTTTCGCGGTGGCGTTGTATGCCTAATTTATAGCAAGTCGAAGGGGCGTTCGATGAACGCCCCCTTATTGCATAATTTGTAGAAAACGGCACGGGTTGTTTTGGGGTCTGTGTTTTGCCCCGGGACACATTTTGACACGAAAAGTCGGGAAATCCTCAAAAAAGCGTGGTATACTTGATTACAGAGGGAGGGAAGCGTTATGGAATGGATAAAAGCGATAAGCGCGGCTATCGAGTATATCGAAAGCAATCTTACGGAGGATATTTCGGCAGAGGAGATAGCGGGGCAGGTGAATATTTCCCCGTTCTACTTTCAGAAAGGTTTCAGTCTGCTTTGCGGCTATACCGTGTCGGAGTATATACGCAGCCGCCGCCTTGCTCTCGCCGCGGGAGAGCTGGCGAACGGCGCGAAGGTTATCGACACCGCCGTCAAGTATTGCTACGATTCGCCCGACAGCTTCGCGAAAGCGTTTTACCGCTTCCACGGCGTTACTCCCTCTATGGCGCAGAAGAACTCCACTATGCTGAAGGGATTCGCGCCGCTGAAAATCACATTGACATTGAAAGGCGGTAAGACTATGGATTACAGAATAGTAAAAAAAGAGAGCTTCGCGGTTTTGGGAATTATGAGGAAATTCTCGTATGAGAGTGCGCAGACGGAGATTCCGAAGTTTTGGGACGAGTACTACAAAAGCGGAAACGACAAGTGCGTTTGCGGAATGTTCGGCGTGTGCTTTGACGGCGAAATGAAAAACAGCGACTTCGACTATATGATAGCCGACGTTTACAATCCCTGCGTTGATGTTCCCGAGGGCTTTGTGACGAGGATAATTCCCGCTTTTACGTGGGCGGTTTTCCCCGTAAAGGGCGCGATGCCCGACGCTTTGCAGGACGTAAACAAGAAGATATTCTCGGAGTGGATGCCGGCAATCGGCGATTACGAGTTCGCGGCGGGTTACAGCGTCGAGATGTACGCCGACCCCGCCGATTACCCCAAGGGAACGGAGGACGAGAATTATTACACGGAGATATGGGTTCCCGTTAAGAAGAAGTAAGAGGTTAGAGGTAAGAATTAGCAGAACCGCCGTTTGGTTTTCTCAAGCGGCGGTTTTGTTTTCAAAGCCGTTAAATAAGCAAATTCCCAACACGGCGTTAAAGCCCGTCGCGGCAAATACGCTGAAGCGTTCGGGGATACCAAAAAACTTTTGTGGAACAACGCCTGTTCCTATTGCGCCGACAAACATTAGCAGCAATGCCACAGCGGCGCAGATTGCCAGATAACGATGCCCTTTATCTTTGAATCCGCCTGCCATTATAACAATAAGTGAGGCTATGGAAAGCAAAACAACAAGTACGGTTATAATATAGATATGTATTATATCCTGAAACGCTCCCGCGTTGCCGCTGTCTGATAATGGAAACATCGCGTATCCTACGTTCGATATCCAATTCATTGCCGCAAATAGATAAATACCAATACGAAGCGTTTTGTTTAATTTATCCTTAATGAACACACAGACCATCATTATCGAAACGATCCCGCACACGCCGTATAAAGACGACAATTGTCCCCATAGCTTTTCAGACGGCGAGTTGTTCGCGCTTAAGTCGCTGACAGCCTGCGCCATCCAATCGTAACCCGGATATGCAAAGGGAGCAAAGATCACCGCTGCGGTATAAGACAGCAACGATATTACGCCCATCAATCCCAAATAGTTAATCAACGTTTTCTTCATTATTCCCTCCGAATTGCTTGCAGAACCATTTTATATAATTTTGCAGCATATCATTTTGTATAGTTTCGCCCGCGCACAAGCAGTCCAGCCGATGATCCATAATGGCGTGAACGGTCATAGCAAACGAAACCGCCACTGTATCAACATCGTCGATATGAAGCTTTTTGTGTACCTGCAAGGCGTAAAAGAGATTTTTGGTTGCCGCTGTCATTCTTCTTGTTTCTTCCGCTAAGATTTTCGCGGCGGTAGGATCGACTGCGCGCTGCGAATATATGACCTTGTAGAAGGTAAACATTTCCTTATCGCCGCATATTTTTTCATAATTTGATACAGCCTGCTTTAAAATCTCCTCGGCGCTTTTTCCTTTGATAAGCTCGCCGTAATCGACCTCCGCAAGAGAAAGCTTCTCTTTTGATCTGTCTCTAAGATATTGATACATCGCAGAGATGATTTCTTCCTTTGACTTAAAGTGATTGTATAGCGACGGCTTTTTTATGCCTAATTTTTCCGCTATCCCCGCCATAGAAACGCCGCTTAAACCGTTTTGTGAAGCGATTTCCAATGCCGCAAGGATTACTTCTTCTTTTCTGTTCATACTCTCACTACCTTTCGTTAATTATTATACTACCAATCGTTAGTTTTGTCAAGTGGTTTTTAAAAGTTTTTGAAAAAAACCACGTTCTTTTCCGCCCAAGCATTTCATATTATATTGTATGTTAGAGTTAAAGCTAAGAAAAACGATCTTGTGCCTTGATTTCTCGTTCTTCGCGGTTATCGCGCTGTATCTGCTGCTCGACGAGAGCGGCTTCGGGCTGGCGGCGCTTTGCGCTTGCGCGCTGCACGAAACCGCGCATTTTGTCGCGATGGCGCTTTTCGGTGTTCCCGCGGAGCGCGTGACGCTTTACGGCGCGGGGATTCGAATAACGTCCTCACAAATCGAATTTGTTCCGACGTTTCAAAAGACCGTTATTTTAAGCGTGGGCTGCCTCACGAATTTCGCGGCGGCACTTGTTTTTTATAGGCTCGGGGAGCTCGGCGCGTTTGCGGTTGAGCTGTTCACGGGGATTTTCAATCTTCTCCCGCTCGGCGCACTTGACGGAGCGGGTCTGCTCAAAATGCTCGTAATTCGTCGCTGTAAGGCGGAAGACGTTGACAGGGTGATGAAAACCGCCTCGGTATTTTCCGCGGTTCTTGTAGCGGCGGCGGTTATATTTGTCGGCGGCGCGGCGTCGTTCACGCTGATAACCACCGCGCTTTACATCATAATTCTCAGCGGAACGCAATAATGTCTAAAAATTTTTCTAAATCACTTGACAAACTTCGCGAAATGTTATATAATGAAATCAGCGGAAGCAATGATTTTTTTTGGCGGTTTTCCCCGCCGAAGGCGGGGAAAACCGCTTAAATCGGTGTTACCGAAATATTTTTTAAGGAGAAACTTCTATGAGATATGAAATCAAAGGCGAACCGATGCCCGTTGTGCTTTGCTATCTTGACGCGAACGAGGCGGTAATGTGCCAAAAGGGCGGTATGGCGTGGATGACGCCGAATATGACAATGTCCACAAGCGCGGGCGGCTTTGGCAAGGCTATGAGCAAGATGTTCTCTGGCGAGTCGATTTTCCAGAATACATACGTTGCGGAGGGCGGTCCCGGTATGATCGCGTTCGCTTCGAGCGTGCCCGGTTCTATCATTCCGCTTGACATCAGCCAGGGGGATATGATAGTGCAGAAGGGCGGCTACCTTGCGTCGCAGCCCTCCGTTGAACTTTCCATAGCGTTCCAGAAAAAGCTCGGTGCGGGCTTCTTCGGCGGCGAGGGTTTTATTATGCAGCGTCTGCACGGCACGGGCGTGGCGTTCCTTGAAATCGACGGCTATGTGGTTGAGTATGATTTGCAGCCGGGTCAGCAGATGGTTATCGACACGGGCTACCTCGCGGCGATGACGGGCACCTGCACCATGGATATCGCGACGGTTAAAGGCCTCGGCAACAAGCTCTTCGGCGGCGAAGGCTTCTTCAACACCGTTGTTACGGGTCCCGGCAAAATCTATCTCCAGACAATGCCGATCAACCAGCTCGCCGGCGCGGTTTCGGGCTTTATTCCCCATTCGTAAATATTCAAAACCCCGCGGCGAAATCCGCGGGGATTTTTCGACCGCGGTCATATTTCACAAAAATTTTAAAAAGCCCTTGCAATTTATGTAAAAATGTGTTAAAATATTAATGTAGTGAAAATACTGCGGGAAGTCCCGCTTATTTTTGGAGGTTGTGTTATGAAGATTTTATATGCAGCAAGTGAAGCGCTTCCGTTCGCGGCAAGCGGCGGTCTGGCGGACGTTGCGGGCTCGCTGCCCAAGGCGTTGGTTCAGGCGGGGCACGACGCGCGAGTTGTAATGCCCTATTACGTAAACACGATAAAGCCCGAGCAAAAGGAAAAAATGCGCTTTATCACCAACTTCACCGTTCCCGTTGGCTGGAGAAGCCAGTACTGCGGCGTATTTTCGCAGGAGGTTGACGGCGTAACCTACTACTTCCTCGACAACGAGTTCTATTTCAAGCGCGACAACGGGCTTTACGGCTATTATGATGACGCGGAGAGATACGTGTTCTTCAGCCGCGCGGTGCTTGAGATGCTGCGTCACATCGACTTCCACCCGCAGATCATCAACTCCAACGACTGGC
>CAYSHU010000180.1:0-4667 GCA_964430965.1 uncultured Ruminococcus sp.
GCCGTCTCCGTTTCTATCCACGCACCCGAGGGCACAAACGCGGACTTTCCGTGTTGGATTACCATTCCCATAATAAATTTCCTCCTTGAATTTGGTTCCCTCAAAATTCGGAATCTTTCCGTGAGGGGTTAAAGTAATGTTGCCTTGTGTCGACCCAAGGACTTTCAGCTTTTCAGCTGTCACGTATATAATATCGGACGGTTTTTTCAAAACTTTAGTGTTTTTTGAAAAAATTTTTAAATTTTTTGAAAAAAGCCCTTTTACTTTATTATAAAGGGAGCTCAAAAGCCGAAAGCCGCTTGAAATTACGCGGAAATTGTTGCATTATAGAAAGAAAAGGGAGTTTTTTCTTATGGGGGAAATTTTTGGGGAGAAGAGGGTGGCGGCTTACGCGCGGGTTTCGCTCGAAACGGACAGGCTTTCGCACTCGCTTTCGGCGCAGAGCGAGTATTTCAGCGCGTATGTCGGCACGCGGCGGGGCTGGGAGCTCGCGGGGGTCTACGCCGACCGCTACATCAGCGGCACGGAGACCTCGCGCCGCCCCGACTTCAACCGCCTTATAGCGGATTGCGAGCAGGGCAGAGTGGACGTTGTTTTGTGCAAGTCGATAAGCCGCTTTGCGCGGAACACGGTCGATCTGCTGAAAACCGTGCGCCGCTTGAAGGAGCTCGGCATCGAGGTTTATTTCGAGAAGGAGCGCCTGAGCTCGCTTTCAAGCGACGGCGAGCTTGTTATGACGATTCTGGCGAGCTTCGCCCAGGAGGAGAGCCGTTCTATCTCCGAAAACGTCAAATGGGGAATTCGCAAGCGCTTCAAGGCGGGGTCGGCAGTTGCCCGCAACAAGCGCGTGCTCGGCTATCGCTGCGACGGCGAGAGGTATGTTGTGATCCCTGAGGAGGCGGCGCTTGTGCGGCGTATCTTCGCGGATTATGTAAACAAGGTCCCGCTGCGGAAAATCGCGGAAAATCTTCAAAAATCGGGAGCAAAAACTCCGCGCGGCTTTGATTTCTCGCACGGGGAGATAAATTATATCGTGCGCAACGAGCTGTATATCGGAAATATCGTGCTGCAAAAAACGTTCGTCAAGGATTTTATAACTCACACAAAGGTCAAAAACCGCGGCGAGCTGCCTATTTATCGCTTTGAGGGCTGCCACGAGGCGATAATTGACACGGAAACCTTCGCGGCGGCGCAGCAAGAGGCGGAGCGCCGCGCCGCGCGGAAGTCCGCCTATCCGTTCACGGGGCGGATAATTTGCGGGCAGTGCGGAAAGCCGTTCACAAGGCGCTCGAACAACGGAAAATACGCGTGCTGGCACTGCCGAAACTGCGGCAACGCGAAGCTCAAGGAGGACAGGCTTAAAGAAATGCTTGGGCTTGACGACGAGGGAATCACGGAAAATATCTCAAAAATCACCGTCGGCAAGGACGGCGGGCTTGAAATTTTGTTTTTTGGCGGGAGGTGCGAAAAATGGCAGTACGAGTGACGGAGATCCCCGCGGCGGTCGCGGTAAAAACCGCGCCGCGCCGCGCGGCGGCTTACGCGAGGGTTTCCACCGACCACGAGGATCAGCTGACGAGCTACGCGGCGCAGGTGGAGTACTATACAGATTATATAAAGGAGCGCGAGGATCTGGAATTTGTCGGGATTTACGCCGACGAGGGCATTTCGGGAACCTCGACAAAGCACCGCGAGGGCTTCAAGCGAATGATCGCGGACGCGCTGGCGGGGAAAATCGACCTTATAATCACGAAATCCGTGTCGCGGTTCGCGCGGAACACTATCGACAGCCTTACGACAATTCGGCTTCTTAAAGAGCACAACGTCGAGTGCTGGTTCGAGCGGGAGAACATTCACACGTTCGACAGCCGCGGGGAGCTTCTTCTTACTATAATGGCGGGCATCGCGCAGGAGGAAAGCCGCTCGATCTCCGAAAACTGCAAGTGGGGACAGCGGCGGCGGTTTGAAAAGGGAGAGGTTTCCGTGCCGTTCAAGCGGTTTCTCGGCTATGACCGCGGCGAGGACGGCGGGCTTGTCATCAATGAGGAACAGGCGGTGATCGTTCGGCGAATTTACGACGAGTTCCTGAACGGCGCAACGCCCTATTCCATAGCGAAAGCGCTCACCGCGGACAAAATCCCCACGCCCGGCGGCAAGGAGGTCTGGAGCCGCGGCGTTGTCAAAAGTATTCTCACAAACGAAAAATACAAGGGCGACGCGCTGCTGCAAAAGGTTTTCACGGTGGACTACCTCACAAAGCGCAAGAAGAAAAACAACGGCGAGCTGACGCGCTATTATGTCGAGGGCAGCCACGAGGCGATTATCCCGCCCGAGGTCTGGGAGAGCGTGCAGGCCGAGTTTGAGCGGCGCAAGGGTGGGTAATTACATTGGGAATGGTAATCCAACACAACATCAACGCGATGACCGCGTACAACAAGCTCAACGTTAACGTAACGGGTCTTAAGAAGAGCTCCGAGAAGCTCGCTTCGGGCTACAGAATCAACCGCGCAGGCGACGACGCTGCGGGCTTGGCAGTATCCGAGAAGATGAGAGCTCAGATCAAGGGCCTCAAGCAGGCTATCCGCAACTCGCAGGACGGCATCAACATGATTCAGACCTACGAGGGCGCGGCTACCAACTCTCACGAGATACTCCAGAGAATGAGAGTGCTCGCAGAAGAGTCCGCTAACGGTACTTACGACAACACGACCGACCGTGACGCTATCGAGCTTGAGTTCAAGCAGCTCAATGACGAGCTCAACCAGATCGCTGACACCGACTTCAATGGTCGTGTAGCTCTGAACGGCGGTACTATGGCTGACGGTACTGTTGCAACCAACAATACCACTATCGCAGGCAAGCCGCAGGTTAGAACAAATATTGTTACCGATCCCGCTTCTGCTGAAACTTATATGAAGCAGGTTACAGGTGGCGTTGATAAGGCAGGTAACGGTTCTATAATCATAAACGGTACCTCCGTTGACCTTAAAGCCGGCAAGGGCAAGGCTGCCGTTGGTAACACCACGTATGACGTAAAAGATGTGCAGGTTGATGACACCACAGGCAAGATTAAGGAAGATGGCGAGATCACAGCTACAACCTATGTTGCAGTAAATGCCGATACGACCGAAGTTACGATCTTCGGCAAAAAGTACAGTGCTGGCATGACCATTACGACCGCTGCTGATGTTGCTGCATGTACAGCGGATCATGATGCTAATGGCGGTTACGATTCTTGGAATGCAGCAGATAAAGCTGCTTATGATGCAAAGTGGGGCACAACTGGCGGTGCAATTATTACCGCAGGCGCAAAGGGTGTGCTGTATGATGCCAAGGGCGCAGAAGTTAAGAAGATAGACGGCGCAGACGTATCATTTGATACCACTACTTCTTCTTTCAAGATTGAGGAAACCTACAAGACGGTTGCTGGCGGCGATGTTTATGATAACAGCGGTGCAGGCACTATGATTGGTAAAATCGATCTTTCGAAGGGCGTATCCGTTTCTGACGCTTTCGAGCACGGCAGACGCAACCTCACCTACTCCAACAGCATTACTCTCCAGACGGGCGCACGCTCCAAGGACGCTGTTGACTTCACGTTCGAGTACACCACCTCGGGTATCGGCGATCTGAACTCCGATCTCGATATCTCTAGCCGCGGTCTTGGTACTGCACAGCTCTCTCTCATCACCGCAGAAAAGGCTAACGAGGCTATCGACCACATCGACAACGCTATCAACAAGGTTTCTATGGTTCGCGCTACATTCGGCGCTATCCAGAACCGTCTTGAGTACAAGATCGACAACATGACGACCACTCAGACCAACCTACAGGAAGCAGAGTCCAACATCCGCGACACCGATATGGCAGACGAGATGATGAACTACACCAAGTTCAACATCCTTCAGCAGGCAGCTCAGTCGATGCTGGCTCAGGCAAATCAGCAGCCGCAGAGCGTTCTTCAGCTCCTCGGCTAATCCCGAATTTGATTGCCGCCCGGCGGCGTGATAATTTGACAATTGCGCCCTCTCCGCAAGGGGAGGGCGTTTTTGTGAGATTATTATTTACCAAAGGAGCTTGATTATGTATTACAAGCAGGCAGAGGAGATTTTTTCAAAAACCGCTTGACAAATCGAAATGTTTGTGGTATAATTTTAAAAGTTTGCAAAAAGTACTTGACAAATCGAAATCTTTATGCTATAATAATATTGTCGAAAGACAAAATTATATCTCTATCACGAAAATGACCCCCTCCAAAGTGCAGATAGGAGGGGGTCGGGTTTTCGCTAGTGCTTCTTGTTGTTGCCGGTCGAACCGCTGTCAAGCCGCTTGCAGATGTGTGAATATAAGAAATTTGCGAGCACACCTGCTCCGACAGAGTTCAAAAGGTTTACTATGCAATGTAACATCTCTACCACGAAAACTCACCTCCTTCGTGTTACCTAGGGAGATGCCGGCACTTAAATTATACCACAAATTTACTTGCTTGTCAATATTTGGAGGGGATTCATTCAAGAAAATCCCCGTAGAAACCGCGATAATCCTCGGCGCGCTTGCCGCGCAAAAGCTGACGGAGCTTGTGGGGCTTACACAATATGACAGAATTCCCGAAGCGATAAAGGCGTTCCGCAAGCAATTTCACAACGCCGAGCAATTGAAATCTATCG
>CAYSHU010000181.1:0-4667 GCA_964430965.1 uncultured Ruminococcus sp.
CAGATTTCATATCCTTCACCCTGATGCATATCCAGAGGAATTCTGGGACATACGCCTGTATCGCAGCAGTTTTCAAACCCTCTGGGCGAGCCGTTATATCCCGTAGAAATAACTGCATCATCTTTTACGATTACAGCACCATACTTGCGCTTGATACAGGTACTCCTGTAAGCAAAGGTCTCCGCGCAGTTTAAATATGTATCGCATTTTGAAATTCTTCTGTTTGATTCCGGTTTTACCATGTGAGTCACCACTTCCCTGCATTATTTTTTCCACCATGCGAAGCCCTTAGCCTTAATTGTGAATTTAACGCTCTTGCTTCCTCCATAGTTATCTATTCCTTTAATAATAACGCTTGCAGTTCCTTTCTTTACATTATTCTTATAACTTCCTTCCACAATCTCAAACTGGCTTGAATCAACCTTTTGTCCTTTTACCTTGACAAGTATCTGATTCTCATCCGTTTTATCCAGAGTAATTACCCGTCCTGTGTAAGTCTGCTTCGGAATTGTTATTTTTGCCTTGGATATATCATAAGCCTTAATACTGTACTCACCGCTGCAGCTTCCGGTATAGTTCAGTTCTTTTCCCATAATCAGCGGTACTTTTGCCGTCACTACAATTGTTGTTCCTGCCGGAATTATATCAGTCTTGCTAACCTCCGTACCTGCCTCGCGGAATGTGCCGTCATCAAAGACCGTGCCCTCTTTATAAGTGTATATCAGCTTCTTATCATAATCCCTGCCTGCCTTTAGTGTCTTTCCATCCACATCAACAATACTTACCTTGGTGGTATAAATATTTCCCTTATTCTGATAAACCCTGTCAGCAGCAATCAATTTGAGGTTATTTAAATTTTGCTGAGTTATTTTATATGTAAGTTTATTCGTATAAGTTCCTTTAAAATTTCCCTTTCCCTTGATTATTACTGTCGGAAGCTTATCCTGACGGCTTGCGTCGTTTAAGGCTTTGTTATTTTTGTATGTTACGGTATAATCCTTTCCTTCCTCCAGAGTCCGGGTTTTTCCGTCGCTCTTTTTAAAAGTAACTTTAAGGTCCGGTTTTGCGCCGCCTTTAGCATAAGGTACAGTGTCGCTCTTAAGCTCTGCAACAAAGCAGCCACCTTGGTTCTGCGCTATATCAAATGGCTTGATTTTGAATTTCTTTTTCAATGTTCCTGTATAGCCGTTCTTTCCGGTAATAATAACGGTTGCTGTTCCCGCTTTTAAATTATTATCCCACTTTATACTATAGTCCGTTTCTTTATTAAGCTTTATTTCAGCTCCGTTTAATTTAACGGACAAAGAAAGCTCCGGTTCAATATATGTGCCTCCATATATGAAAGTCTGTGACGATAAACCATCTACTGCGGCCTTTTTTATGGCTACTCCTGTAATCTTAAAAGCTACCCTCTTTGTTCCGCTATATCCGCCGGCTTCTATACCTTTAATAATGGCATATGCTGTTCCGGGTTTAGTATTATTACTATAAGACACTTCATAATTGACTTCTTTAGTCAATCTATTTGTTCCGTCATATACCGTAAGTTCAGGCGTTACCGCTCCATCTTCATTCTGTGTCTGATAAGACTGGCTCGGTATCTTGGTTATGCTCACTTTGCTTACCGGCTTCAATTTGGCTGCATCAGACGAAGCTCCTGATGTTGCAGCAAGAACCGTCAGCCTCAGTCTGCGCACTCCTGTAAAATTCCCCGCTCCTGTCAGCTTAATATAATAATTTCCCACCTCTTTTACACATGTAAGTTCCTTTGTATCCGTTTCGCCATATGAGCCTTCATGATATGTATATGTAAAATCCGTCTTGTTTTTCAATTTCTTTCCGTTCCATAAAAGTACAGGTACCGGCTTTTGTTCTTTTCCGCTGTAAATGAGCGTCATGTCATCAGCCTCAAATATGTTGTCATCCGATTCTGATGCCGCGATATCCAAAGGCTCTATCTTAAATGTTTTGGTATCCTTTCCTGTATAATTGCCTTTTCCGGTCACTGTAATCGTAGGCGCTTTTTTCATATCAGAAGCATCGTTTGCTTTGATATTGTTTTTATATGAGACTGTATAATCCGTCTTTTCCGTCAAAAGCGTCTTATGATCGTATACGCGAATCTCCGGTTTGATTGCAGCTCCGGTATAATCATAGTCCTCTTTTAAACCTGCTATCCAAAGTCCTTCGGGAATCATGCCGTCTTCCGGCTTGTCTCCAGGAAGCACGTCATCATGTTCTGTTTCATCATCTCCGTCTCCCGGCTTGTCACCTCCACCGTTGCCCTTATTGACATTGAAAGTAATCTCTCTTTCGCCGCAGTAAACTCCGCATCCTTCTATCAATACCTTGTATTCACCGACTTCCGTTACAGAACAGTCTCCGTAAAGAATATAATCAACTCCCTCAACAAGCCGCTTTCCTTCACAGACCACCCTGACTTCCGGTGAATTCTCAGCTCCGTTATATTCAATATCCGGAACCACAATCTCTGCGGACGCCAGATCAATCTGCGAAAGGCCAACACAGAATACTTCGGGATCATCATATGCTTCCCTCATCTCATATACAATGCTCAGGCTGCCGTTTTCGTCAGAAACCGCCTGACCAATATAGAGCAGGTTTCCGTTTTCAAAGCACTCTCCCTCTTCCCTTGATTTCATGGCATAAACATTATATATGCCATTGGGTGTAAGGTTTGAAAAGTCAGCCGTACTTCCGGATACATTGTCCGCTTCCCTGACACTAAGCAGTCTTACGCCATCGGATTCAAGGTTATAGGATATATCGGTTTCATTCGTTGAGGCAAAGCTTACGCGGTAAGGTGTTGTGGCATCTCCGTTTGCACTTCCGTTACCCATACTCCCAAGCTGATTTCTTCCCCACATATACAATCTTCCGTCTTCTGTAATAGCTGCGGTCATATTGCCATTAGGTACAGCCTGATAGATTGACTTGATTTTCTTATTATTCACTGATATTTTTATTGGTATATTGGATCTATCTGTCGTACCATTTCCCAGCTGATAACGATCGTTTACGCCCCACATATAAAAGCTGCCATCTTCCGTTGCCGCCCAATAGATACTACTACCTTCAGGCATCCCAAAAGACACTACATTTTCCAACACCTGAAAAGGTGTATCAGCTCTTTTGTTATCCGGCTTTCTAGCAGCAAATCCCCATACATAAAGCCTGCCATCTTCTGTAAGCGCCATCCTATCCCAGTTGTTCCCATATGCCTCCTTGACCTTTTCCCCGCTAAGTATCTGTACCGGAGTATAGTGTTTTTCATTAGTTCCGTCTCCAATGTATGAATGCACAGATCCTCCCCAGCAATATAGCGAACCATCCACAGTAACCACAGTAACATCCTCATTTGTCGATAAACTAACTGATTTCACATTCTTTTCATCTAATGATATTTCCAGAGGAGTAAGCTGTTTTGCAGTTGTTCCGTTTCCTATCTGACCGGAACAATTATCTCCCCACATGTATAGTTTTCCGTCTTCTGTTATTGCCGCAACAAAGCTATGAGCTCCCGATCTCTCAAATAAACTAAATGATTTTACTTTCTTATTATCTAAAGATACTTCTATGGGTGTAAGCTGTTCTTCTGTTGTGCCGTTCCCTAACACACCATCACTATTTCCGCCCCATGCATACAGACTGCCATCTTCTGTAAG
Organism: uncultured Ruminococcus sp.; assembly: GCA_964430965.1. GTDB lineage: Bacteria > Bacillota > Clostridia > Oscillospirales > Ruminococcaceae > CAG-115. The sequence goes on from CAYSHU010000181.1 coordinate 3,687, forward strand.
CGCAATGCTGCTGCCGTTCTTTATACTGACGGACTCTACTTTCTTACCATCTAATGATATTTCCATAGGTGTAAGCTGGTTCCCCACACCTTTGTTTGATTTTGTTCCGTTTCCTATTTGACCGTGACTATTATCCCCCCACATATACAGCTTTCCATTTTCCGTGATTGCTGCAACGGTGGGGTAGACTGTACCAATACTGACTGACTTTACTTTCTCATCGCCTAAAGATACCTTATACGGTGTCAGTTGACAAACATCTGATGTACTTTGATCAACTTCAGGATCATACTCCCTGCCATTACCTATCGCCCCTTGAGTGTTCCATCCCCACATATACAGGCTGCCGTCTTCGGTGATTGCTGCGCTAACCCAGCTATCCATGCAGACAGATTCTACATTTTTATTATCCAGCAATATTTCTATGGGTGTAAGCTGATAATTTTCCTTGATTCCGTTACCCATCCACCCATTATGATTATATCCCCACATATACAGCCTGCCGTCTTCGGTGATTGCCGCGCAGGTATCATCATTAATCGATAAATCCTTCACCGCACTTGGAAGCTCAAGGGTCTGTCTTGCACCGTCTACTTCTACCACCTTAGTACATGTGAGCCCGTCCTTATCCGCATAAAGGGTATTCTCCCCCGCATGCAGCCAGAGTTTGACCATACCGTTACTGTTTGTCACAAAGTTTTCATCATCGACCGAATCAGTCAATATGTCGTTCAACATATCCGACGATATATCGTTCGAAACATCCAGACTATAGCCAACCGCCTTTCCAGTATTTATAACCCCTACCCGCGCATCCGATACAGGTCTATACTCCTTTGAACCCTGCACCGCTGTCCTTACCTGTGTGGTAGTGTTATATTCCTTATATTCACATTCTCCCCAGCCCCATAAATTATGTTTGAAAGAATAAAAGAATTCCCCAAGCGTAAAACTAAAACGATTCCCTTCTATATCCGGTAT
>CAYSHU010000182.1:0-4590 GCA_964430965.1 uncultured Ruminococcus sp.
AAAAATTAGTTTTTTACGACGCAGTATAACGATCGGACATATCGGAAGTCGACTTGACGCAAATTCCCTGCCTATCCGGCTAAAGTCAAAAAACTTAGAAAAAATTAGTTTTTTTTCGACGCAGTATAACGACCAAGCATATCGTAAGTCGACTTCAACGTCCATACCGAAACAATCTTGACGCAGAGCGTCAATCAGACATATCGGAGGTCGAGTTCAGCGTCTATACCGAAACAACCCCGATAAAGTCTGCTTTTGAACAGAAAAAGTAAAAAAATAAATTTTATGCGAGCTTTTTCGCCGCTTTTAAATTAGGAGGATATATGAGAAACGAACCCAAAACTACGGACAAGGACGAATTTATTAAAATCTACAAGGAGAAAATCACGCGCGAGGGCGCGGATAAGCTGCTGGAGTTTCTTGAAAGGAGCGACTTTTTCACCGCGCCCGCTTCAACGAGATTTCACGGCGCTTACGAGGGCGGGCTGCTGCGGCACTCGCTGAATGTTTATGAGTGCCTGGTTGAGTATCTCGCCAGGGAGCGCGTTCAAGAGAAATACAAGCTGAGCGTAAGCGAGGAAACCGCGGCGATAGTCGCGCTGCTGCACGACTTGTGCAAGGTGAACATTTATACGGTTTCAACGCGTAATGTCAAAAACGAGCAGACGGGGCAGTGGGAAAAGGTGCCGTTCTACATGATTGACGACAAGCTCCCCTACGGTCACGGCGAGAAGAGCGTTTATATGGTGAGCGGCTTTATGAGGCTTACGCGGGAGGAGGCAATGGCAATCCGCTGGCATATGGGCTTTTCGGGGATCGAGGACAAAAACACGATAGGCAAGGCGCTGGAGATGTACCCGCTGGCGTTCGCGCTGTCCGTCGCGGATATGGAGGCAAGCTACTTTTTAGAGGGCAGCGATAAATAATACATAATGGACAATTAAGGTGCGCGCTGCGCACGCGTTATTAAAAACCCCGCTTTGCGGGGTTTTTTGTTAAAGATTTTGGCTGTTCCTGCCGATAATATAATAAAGGATTAGCTTTTTGTTCAAGGAGGAACAGCTATGAAAATCGGTGAAGCTACACGAATATATTCCGAACAGATGAGCAAGCTCCGCGACAAGCGCAGCGAATTGCTTGACAAGAAAAAGGCGCTTGAAAAGGGCGAAATCAAAATGACGGACGAGGAAGTCGAGGCGCTTGGGAAATCGCTTGACCGCGTGGATATTCAGTGCGAAAAAGTGTCGGAAATTATGGGAAGCATCAACGAGCAGAAGAACCTGCTCTATAACGCGGAGGCTTCTAAGCGCACGGGCGACGCTATGGCGGAAAAAGCGCAAAACGACGCGAAGTGTATTGAAATCGCGCGGAGAATTGCGCGAGGCGATAAGGTTCCGCCAAAGGACGAGCAGAAGCTGCTCGAATTCAGCGCGGAGATGTACCAGGTCGCGAAGAATATGGCGATAATGGCAAAGAGGGAAAAGCCCAAGGAGCACGACAGCCTCTGGGACGACGAGGAAGAAAACGGCGAGCCCGAGCAGTCCGTTGATGAGGTCGTTGACAATATGGAATGTTCTATTGTAGCGCCAACGGAAATTATGTCCGATATCGAAATAACAGGATAAGAAAATCCCCCGCTTCGCGGGGGATTTTGTTGTTAATTTTTAGCGGCGTTTGGTTCAATCTTCCAGATCTCGCTCGCGTATTCCGCAATCGTGCGGTCGGAGCTGAATTTGCCCGCAGCGGTCATGTTCAGCCAGCTCTTCTTGATAAACTCGTCGTGGTTGAATTTGAAGTCGCTGTTGGCCTTGAGTTTCGCCTGAACGTAGTTCTCCAGATCACCGAGAATATAATAGTGGTCGGGAACGTGCCAGCTTGCGCCGTCAAGCAGCGAGAAATACAGCTCTCTGAACATTCCCGTGCCGCCGTCGTCGAACGTGCCGTCGATAAGCGTGTTGAGCACGCGGGCAATGCGGGTGTTCTCGGAATAGAGCTTGCGCGGGTCGTAGGTCGGCATAATTCGCTTAAGGTCGTCAACGCGCGCGCCGAAAATGTAGTTGTTCTCCTCGCCGGCCTCCTCGCAAATCTCAACGTTCGCGCCGTCATACGTGCCGAGCGTCATCGTGCCGTTGAGCATAAACTTCATATTGCCCGTGCCCGAGGCCTCGGTGCCGGCCGTGGAAATCTGCTCGGACAAATCCGCCGCGACAACCAGCTTCTCGGCGTAGGTTACCCGATAATTCTGAATGAAAACAACCTTGAGAAGTCCGTTTATCGTCGGATCGTTGTTTACAAGCTCGGCTATCTCGTTGATAAATTTGATTATAGCCTTCGCGCGGGCATAGCCGGGCGCCGCCTTCGCACCGAAAATGAACGTCATCGGCGCGAGATTTTCCGCCGCGATAGAGCCGTCCTTTATACCATAATAAATATAGAGTATTCCAAAAGCGTTAAGAAGCTGGCGCTTGTATTCGTGCAGGCGCTTTATCTGAATGTCGAACATCGACTTGCGGTTGATCTCAACGTCCTCGTGGATTTCAATATAATCCGCGAGGTCGTTTTTGTTGCAGCTCTTAATCTGCTCAAAGCGGTCGAGCACCGCGCGGTCGTCGGCGTATTGACGGAGATTAGCGAGCTTGGAGAGGTCCGTCGTCCAGCTTTCGTTTCCGATAAGCTCCGTGATAAGCCCCGCGAGCTTGGGATTGCAGAGCATAAGCCAGCGCCGCGGCGTAATGCCGTTTGTCTTGTTGAGGAAACGCTCCGGGAAGAGCTCGTACCAGTCCTTAAGCGCGTCGTTTTTCAGAATATCCGTGTGGATTTTCGCCACGCCGTTTACGTGCTGAGAGCTGAAAATCGCGAGCTTCGCCATATGAATCGTGTTCCCCGAAACAGGCTGCATGCTCTCAATTCTGTCGCGGGGAATTCCGCGGCGATACATATCGGAAATAAACTCCTCGTTAATCTGGAGGATTATCGCGTAAACCTCGGGGAGAAGCTCCTCGACAAGCTCCGCGCCCCATTTTTCGAGCGCCTCCGCCATAATTGTGTGGTTGGTGTAGTTGAACGTCTTGCGGGCTATCTCAAACGCCTTCGCAAAGCTCATATTGCGTTCCTTAACAAAAATGCGGATAAGCTCGGGGATCGCGATAACGGGGTGAGTGTCGTTGAGCTGCACGGAGTTGAACTCCGCGAAGGTGTCGAGCTTTCTGCCCTTTGCGAGATGCTTGCGCACCAAATCCGCCATAGAAGCCGCGCTGAAGAAGTACTCCTGCTTTAAGCGAAGCAGCTTGCCCTCCTTGCTTTCGTCGTTCGGGTAAAGCGCGCAGGAGATGTTCTCCGCCTCGATTTGTCCCTTCGAAGCCATAAGGAACTCGCCGCGGTTGAACGCGTCGAAATCGAACTCTCCGGGAGATTCCGCCTGCCAAAGGCGCAGCGTCCCCGCGAAATCGTTTTTGTAGCCGAAAATCGGCATATCATAGGGCACAGCGTTTACGTCGCCCGTCGAGTAGTGAACCGTCACGGTTTCGTCCTCCACACGCACGCTCCACGGGTCGCCCAGCCTCGCCCAGTCGTCGGCGTATTCCCGCTGGAAGCCCTCCTCGATAGTCTGCTTGAACAGGCCGTATTTATAGCGGATCCCATAGCCGCGCAGCGGCAGCTTCATCGTCGCGGCGCTGTCAAGGAAGCACGCCGCAAGCCGCCCAAGACCGCCGTTGCCGAGAGCCGCGTCCTCTATCTCCTCAAAATCCGTAAGCGTGCCGCCCGCGCCGTTCAAAAGCTCCTCGGCATAGTCGTGCAGCCCCAGGCAGAGGATATTATTGTAAACAGCCCGCCCCATAAGAAACTCCATAGAAAGATACGAGGCGCTTCTCCCCGAGGGCTCGCAGCAGCTCATCATCGCGACAGCCTGCTTCATAATAGCGCGGGAAAGCGCGTTGTGAAGCTGATAAGCAGGACGCCGCCCGCTGCGGCAGACAGTTTCCCGCAGGATGTCCTCAAAGTCGTTTTTAAGTAAAGTTTTATCAATCATAGCCAGAACTCCTTACCTTGTCTGAAAATTTACACTTTATATTATAGCACAAACGTTTACTAAAATCAAGAGGCGATTTTCAATGTACAGTTGACAGTTGACAATGGACAATTTAGGTGCGCAAGCCGAGAGGCAGCTTCATAAGGGCTTGCAGACAATCTGAAAATGTCCGCGAAGCGGACTTAACAATTGTTAATTGTCAATTGTACATTGCCAATTGCAATGGGGTTGTGTCTTCTAAAATCAGTTATATCTACATATGGGGGACAGTATTTTATAGACAGATGTTATGTGCATTTTGCACTAAAATCGGTGTTGAAATTCTACACCGAAAAAGGAAGTATTTGGCGCTTGATTAAAAAAAAACGCACAAAAAGCCTTGCAAAAAATTAAAATTTATGGTATAATTTATTTACCAAACAAGCGGCTATGGGTAAGTTGCGCCCAAAAACAAACAGCAGCCGCTTAAAATTTCACGACATAGCCGATTGCTGAAATTATCGGGATTGTTGGGGAACGGAGGTTTTCAGGTGAATAAATTTTCTTATGTCGCCACCGAT
>CAYSHU010000183.1:0-4589 GCA_964430965.1 uncultured Ruminococcus sp.
TTAAGGGAATGATAACCGCCGCTGTTCCGAATGTGTATTTGTCGCAGCTCATAAAGTCGGGAGTTATCAAAAATCTCGTGTGGACGCTGCCCGCGATTCTGCTTGTGAAGCGGTATGAAAGCGATGTTTATGTCGTCGCAAAAGAGATGTTCACGGCAAAGGTGAATTTCTTGAAATATCTTCCGCTGTTTGCCGTGTTCACCGTTTATCTGCTCGGCGGAGCGTTCCTGCTGAAAGGAAAAATAGCGGTGAGCGAGGCGTTTGGGCTTGAAAAGCTGATAGTCGTGCTTTTTGTGGGAATCACCGAGGAAACGGTGTTCCGCGGCTGGCTTCTGAACGCGACGCTCGGCGAAAAGAAAAAGTGGCTGCCCGTTGCGGCAAACGCGGTGATGTTCCTGCTTATCCACTTTCCCGTATGGATACACGACGGCGTTTTTATCGAGAATTTCCGAAATCTCGGATTTTTAAGCATATTGATTTTGAGCGTTATATTCAGCGTGACGTTTATAAAAAGCAAAAACATTTGGATACCGATTGCGCTGCATACGTACTGGGACTTGATGATGTTTTTGTTTTATTAAAGCAAGGAGGAAAACGATATGTCCGAACAGACCACAATATTTTACAAGCTTAAGCTGAAACGTACAAGAACCCCCGCCGAGGTTTTTGAAAAAATGCGTAAATCGGTGAAAAAGAAAGGCGCGACAAAGAATTGGACTTGCACGATAGACGATGAAGATCAGACCATGTCAATAGATTTCGGCGATGAAAAAAGCGAGACATTTCGTCTTTCCTTCAACGAGAAAAAGGTATGCGATGACTTTTGCAAGGTGTTTTTTCCTCTGTCGGGCGATGAATTTGACGATGAGAAGAAGAGCGAGTTCAAGGCTCTGCTCAATATGATATATTCCGCGCGGACTTCCTTTTCGGAAATGAAGATCACCGACGATTACGGAATTTCGGAGAGCTTTCTTGATACCAAAGAGAACAAGATACAACTGCGTGAACTGACGGAGGAGGAAAACGAGCGCGCGAAACGGCTATTTGAGGACGGGCGCACGGAAATCGCGGAGTTTATCAACGCGCTGATGTTTGATTACCGCGAGCTGCCGTACTCGGATGACTTTTTGCCGTTTGTCAACGGTCGGATAGGGAACGCTCCGATCATGTTCTGGGACAGCAACAGTTATTTTGAAGACTTTTACCCGTCTTTTGTCGACAGCTTTCTCTATGAAACGACCGAGTATCAAGACAAGGGCAGGCTTCGGAAGGTCGGCGATTATTACGGCGATCTGAACGGTGTGTTTTTCTCGGTGGGGGCGTTTATTGAGGGAATAGAGAGCATTACGGGATACTACGTTTATGAAAAGGGTTCGGATCCCAAAAGCACACAGGTCTTGCGTCTGTATAACAACAAGTATCTGCCGCTTCTGGAAGCGGAGAACGACGCTTTTGGAAAATGCGTTCTCGCGTACCGCTTTTTTGTTTCGACATTGGAATATCTTGGGTTCAAGATCGCTCAATGCGAACGAAATGACGACGACTTTATCAGCGAAAAGTTTGCAAACGCCGTAAAAGCCATGATCAACGGCGGAGATTACAAAGAGTATAGAGCGGTTTGGTCGGAAGAAATGGCACGCTTTTTTAAGAAGAAGCATAACGGCGGCGCAGTTTAGCGCGTATCGACACAAAGCGGCATAACGGCGCGGAGGTGTATGAAATGTTTGTGCGTGAAAAGGCGACTTTGGACGATAAAGACATTTACAATAAAATCAGCCGTATACGTTGGTATGAAGATGCAGAATGGTGTGTTGACAGGGAGCGTGGATACTACATTATCTGCGAGGGAAAGCGCGGAGTGGAAACACCTTATTTTTACCATATGAATTATAAGGACGAGATCATAGAAATTTGGGTTTGGGATTTGTCTGATATTTTGTCAAATGGTTTTGAAGATATTGATGTACGGATTCCCGATTCTCTTTCAAATGATAAGGACGATATTGCCCGCATAATTCGTGACGCACATTCCGACAACGCGTTTAAGTTTAGCAGCAGTCAGATGTGGCAGCAGGCTCAAATAAAGGATATCAAATTTGAAATTTTGAAATAAAGGAGAGAAACCTATGAATATTCTGATTGTTGGCGGAACAAGGTTTTTTGGAATACCAATGGTGAACTCTCTCCTCAATAAAGGATATAACGTAACGATTGCTACAAGAGGAGACCACGGCAATCCTTTTAATGATAAGGTCCGCCACGTCATTATGGATAAAACCGACGGAAGCTCCGTAAGGAACGCGTTGGGCAGTGAAGAGTTTGATGCGGTTATTGACAAGGTAGCGTATTCGTCAAACGACGTAAGGTCGCTTTTGGAAAACGTCAACTGTAAACGATATATACAGATGTCCTCTTGCGCGGTATATCCCGTTGAGCATTTATTGATTAAGGAAAGTGAATTTGATCCGAAAAGCCATAACTTGATCTGGATGGACAGACCGGTGGATTATGCGGAGGGCAAAAGACAGGCGGAACGCGCCGCGTTGGAGTTTATGGATATCGGTAAATGCACATTTGTCAGATACCCCGTTGTAATGGGCAAAAACGATTATACGGGCAGGCTGAAATTTTATGTTGAGCATATCTGCGGTCAAATTCCGATGCGCGTTGACAACCTTGATATGGGAACGTCGTACATAAATGAATCCGAGGCGGGCGAATTTATATCATATCTTGCCGACCACCCGGTTTCGGGAGCCGTAAACGGCTGCTCAAAAGACGTTATATCTCAAAAGGATATAATTTCATATATCGAGAGCAAAACGAACGGGTAAAAAAGCCGTTATATCCGAAAACGGCGATCTGGCACCCTATGACGGAAATAAGGCGGAGACCTCATACGACTGCACAAAAGCAGAGAATGTGGGTTACAAATTTTCAAATATTTCTTCTTGGATATTTGAACTGTTAGATTATTATTTATCGCATAACCAAAACTAATTTAACAATAAAGGCGACCTGATTATGAAAATTGAAACCAATGTATTGGGATTCGATGATGTTTTTGTTCTTTTAGAAATCTTAACGAACTTGTGAAGCGGCAATTGGTATTGGTGGTGAAGGAAATGATCGAAACAGAACATTTGGTAATGAGGGAATACACATTGCATGATTTTGATGTGCTGTATGAGATAATGTCCGACCCCGAAACAATGAAGCATTATCCCAAGCCGTTTGATGAGGAACGCACCCGAAATTGGATCGAGTGGAATACCCAAAATTATAAGGAATATGGATTTGGGTTGTGGGCAGTAGTTTTGAAAGAAAACGGCGAGTTTATAGGCGACTGCGGTGTAACAATACAGAATATTGACGGAGAGCTTCTTCCCGAAATAGGTTACCATATTCACAAGAAATATTGGCGCAGAGGCTTTGGCAGCGAGGCTGCAAGAGCGGCTAGGGACTGGGCGTTCAAAAACACATCATACGACTGCTTGTATTCTTATATGAAATATACAAACGTCGCCTCGTATTCTACTGCACTTTCAATCGGAATGAAAAAGGTAAAAGAATACTCCGATGAAAAGAATCTTATTTCGTATGCCTATGCCATAACACGTGAGGAATGGAAAAGGCTGATTTGACCGCATATCCGTTGAGCATTATAAACGCAAAAAATTTTAAAAGGAGAATTTTATAATGAAAATCGAAACCAAATGCTTAAGCGGGTGGGTCGCGGAGGACTGAAAGGAGGATTACCGTGAAAACAATATTCTGCGTTATTATTTCAGTACTTATTTCGTTAATGAGCGGCTGTTCAAATGCCGATTCCGAGTCGGTAATGCCCGATTCCGAGTCGGTAATGCCCGATGTCGAATCGGATATGTCTGATGTCGTCTCCGAATCGGATATGTTTGATATAGAGTTTTCGGATATGCCCGATATAGTGTTTGAGGTATGCACACGCTATTATCGGAATAATAATTATGATATGTGTTCGCTTACGTTTGTCGATAAAAACGGAAATTTCTACTCTTCCGATGACAGCGAAATAAACTCGCTTACAAACGCTGAGCTTATTGAGGCGCTGAGATTGGGCGATGAGCGCATAACAAAGCTGCCTAAAAGCTGCGATACCGACGAGCTTTTGGAAAACTACAAAAAATTTCTCAAGGTTACCGCGAACAAAGAGTATGGGATGGCTTATTCAATGGAAGGAATTCCTGCTGCCGAATCCGATTGCATAACATGGTACGGATTGTATTATGACAAAGACGGAAAGCTCGTATCGCTGCCTATACACAAATATAGAAATTTTACAGAGTTCAACGCGAATGACGACCGCGCGAATGAAATCTTTGAATGGTATTCAAGCGCGGCGAAAACTCAATAAAAAATTTATAATAAGGAGAAAAAAACTATGAAAATCGAAACAAAATGCTTACACGAGGGCTACACGCCCAAAAACGGAGAACCGCGCGTTATGCCGATTGTTCAGAGCACGACTTACGTCTACGACAGCACCGACGATGTTGCGGCGGTGTTCGACGACCCGACCAAGAGCCTTATCTACTCGCGCTTCGAGAACC
>CAYSHU010000184.1:0-4582 GCA_964430965.1 uncultured Ruminococcus sp.
GCGGCTTCGCGAATAGCCGCGGCGCTCCTCCAGCTCGCGGAGCTCGGCGGAGAGCTTGTCTATTCTGCGGCGAATGTGGCGGCGGTCGGTTTCGAGCTGAGTTTCGCCGGGTCCGCGCGTTCCTATGCCGCCGCCGAGCCTTGAAAGGCTCGCGCCGATACCCATAAGACGCGGCAGACGATAACGCAATTGCGCGAGCTCTACCTGTAATTTGCCCTCGCTGGAAACGGCTCTGCCCGCAAAGATGTCAAGAATGAGCATCGTGCGGTCAATAACGCGGATGTTGGTTTCGTCCTCGATGTTGCGAATCTGCGAGGCGGTGAGCTCGCAGTCGAAGATGAGAAGCGTCGCGCCGAGGTTTTGGCAGAGCTCGTTTAATTCTTCGAGCTTGCCCTCGCCGATGACGGTCGCGGGCTCGTAGGCAGGGCGCTTCTGGATAACGCGAGCTATCTCCTCCGCTCCCGCGGTCTTCGCGAGATCCGAAAGCTCGTCCACGGAAGCCTCAACGTCGTATTCCCCGACGTCCGCGGCGACCAAAATGGCTTTTTCAAATTGTTGTTCTTTTGAGTTAATTGGCATAAAATTCTCCTTTCGCATTAAGGTTGGAGAATGAGTAACTTTTATATTGTAGCAGATTCATTCGGATTTGTCAAGAGGTAATCTTAAAAATGTATGACCGTTTCAACGACGCTTCAAAGTTCATAACACCCGACAAATGGGCGCTCGACGGCGACAACTTTGTGTATATTTCCGGCGAGGACGGCTATGACATCGCGGTGGATTTTGAGCGGTGCTTCTGCTCATTCGAGGAAGCAAAGCCGTTTATCGCGCTTATCGTGGAGCGCATCAACGAGCTTGACAACACCGTCCAGCGGTTTTACAACAAGAGCTACGGGTTTTCCCCGCTGCGGGAAACGGAGTTTTATCTGAACCTTATCAGCTTACCAAAGCCCGATTTTGTCACGCTCGAATACGTCTGCGAGAAGGTAAACTCGCAGTTCGACGTGCTGTTTAAATATAAAAGCGAGCGATTTTTGCTTCGGGAGTTCAGTCTGGTGAACGATATTCCCGAGAATTGGGACGAGGGTGTTTGAGCGAGAAGCGAGGAATAAAATGAACGAAAGCGAATATTATTTGAGTTTACAGCCGCTTCGAATACCGCCGAATTGGACGATGAAGCTGAACAAGCTCAAGGACATTGACCCGCAAACGCTTGCTCCGGAGGACGAGAATTGGCTTTTTGCGTTTAACGAGGACATCATTTCTATGGAATCCGTAATTACACGAAAGCAAAACAAGCAGCTCGAAGAACAGAAGCTCATCATTGATCTCGGTTGGTACCCCGACGGCGAACCCGAGGGAAGCTTTCTCCTGCAAGCCGTGCTGAACGAGGATTGGGTCGACCCGCTGATTAGGTTTTCCTCCCGAAGCAAGGACGAGATAGTGAGAACACTCGAAAAGTGGCTCTGGGAAGACTTTATGCCCGTGAGGTTCATTGACGAGGAATATTTTCATAAAACCCATAAAATAAAATATATCTGAAACGGTGATTATACGAAATTCAAAAAAACGACAAAGAGGACGCTTATGGGACATAGTATCAGAGCCATTATCGGCTTCCACGAGGTTATTCAAAAACCTGCGGACGATTGGGTCTGCGCAAATGAGATCGAGCTGCCGCAGGGATTTGGTATGATATTTTGCACGATTGAGCTTCTTGAAGATATTGAGGAGCTTTTGAAGCGCTCCGGCAAAGCTGCCGACGCTTCCGATTTCCCGGAGCTTGATTATTTTGACGCGTCGGTAAAGGAGCTTATGGAGAACTACTCGCAAGGCGCGAAGCTCGCTTATGTGGAAACCGACTATTTCGGCGGTGCGGGAACACAGGCGGGGATACTTTACGAAAACGGAAAGCCCGCCGCACCGAAGAGCGGCGAGGGTGCGATAAACGCTCTGTTAAAGGAGCTTGGCGTCCGGCGTGATCCCGACAAAGACGAATTTGATATGCTGGACTTGGGAAAATACCGGCGCATGGAATAGAAGCCCGAAAAAGGAGTTGACGACCAATGTACGACCGCTACGGCGACATTTCAAAATTTATAACGCCCGACAAGTGGGAGATTGACAGCCACGGGCTTGTGCATATTTCCCGCGAGGACGACTACGACATCGCGGTGGATTTTAAGCGGTGCTTCTGCTCGTTTGAGGAAGCAAAGCCGTTTATCACGCTTGTCGCGGGGCAAATCAACGAGCTTGACAACGCCGTTCAGAGGTATGACTGCCGTAACGGCAGTGACTATGACCCAAACAGCGACGAAACCCCTTTTGTGCTTGAACTTATAGAACTTGAAAAGCCCGATACGATAACGCTGAGCTACTTTTGCACGGACGTAAATTCACAGTTTGACGCGGTTTTCCGGTTAAAAGACAGCGGTTTTCATCTGCGTTCGTTCGGCACCGTGAGGAATATCCCCGATGATTGGGAAGAATAAAGCAAAACGGGAAGGGCTTATGAGAAAAGAAGTGTTATACAACGGTCAACCCCTCACGCTGACGCGGTTCTGGGCAACGGGCGAGCCTTGCCTTTGGATAAAAAGCCCCGAGCAAAGAAGTATCCCGAAAATGGAATTTGTCGGCGGATATCCGAGCGAGTACTGCATATTTTTAAAGAACCTCACTACGGAGGAGCTTGCTTTAATAACTCTGCCCGACGGCTCTCCGATAGATACTGAAAAAGAGTTGGAACAGCTTTAGGAAATATCGACTTAATGTGGTTTTCCCCGCCGCAAGCGGGGAATGGACAATGAAAAACCATTGCTTGGAGAATGAGAAACTTTAATATTATATAAGATTACACCGGATTTGTCAAGAAGAAAATTTACGGAGCGGATTTTTAAGGAGAAGCTAAAATGAACGCAGAAACTCTGAAACTGATTAAAGCGGAGCTCAAAGACGAAATGAAGCAGCGCGGTTTCAAGACAGCGGGGCAATGGTATATGCGGTTCGCGAACGCGCAGGTTTATCAGACTGTCAATTTTTTTGGGTCGATGTCCGGCGGGGCGTTTACCGTGTACATCGGGCTTACGCCCGCGCTTAGCGGAAACACCGACCCCAAAGACGGAGGTTTCCGATTGGGACCGCTAACGTATGGCCGCGACTATTGGTGGGGGTATACGCAAAAGAGCGCTATGGACGTCGTGGCAAAGATACGCGAAATAGTGCTGCCGATGTTTGACGCTTGCACGACCTACCGCGGAATGTTCGACTTTGTAAAAGATATTCTGCCTATACACAAATCCGACCGTGAAGAAGAGATAGAGTCGCCGCCCGCCGCGGTATGTGATCATGAAAGCGACATCACCTGGGCTAAGATACTTATTTCCCTTAACGAGTTGGAATTCTGCAAGGAATGGCTGTATAATCGGGTAAAGTTCTGCGAGAATTGTCTTAAACGCGATCTGAAAAAGGCCGAAGATGAAAAGGCTTGTGAAACAAACCCGGAAAAGCTCCGCATTCTTGATATAAGAGCGCAGGAACTACCGAAAACTTGGGCAAAAAAAACAGACCCGTACAATCCCTATATCGCGGCAATCGAGAGCGGCGATTTGTCCGAAATTCTCGCCGAGATAAAAGAGAACGAAGCCAAGTCGGCGGACGCACTGATAAAGTACATCGTAACCGTTAAATAAACCGAGGTGAATTTGACGTACCGATAGTCGGCAATCGTAATTTGGAGATAAAGAGTATGAAAAAAATAAATTTGTTTTGGTCATTTAGTCTTATTGTGATAGGAGTATGTTCCATTATTCTTGGGGGCTCAAATCTTTTAAGTATTAAAATGCCGGATCTCGCCGTGCGAATTATCGGAATAATTGATTTGATTGCGTTGCCGATATTGGCATATACAACGGTTAAGAAAGCAAAAACCTATGGTAAATAATGTTGATTTACCGCGATAGTATAGTAAGAGGTGATAAAAATGAAATTCAAAAGATTTGACGTGCTTATCGTCGGCACCGGCATTTCGGGCATTTACGCGGCACTTAACCTCTCCCCCTCGCTGTCTATCCTGATGCTGTCCAAAAAGGAGCTTACGCTTTGCAACTCCGCGCTGGCGCAGGGCGGCGTGGCGGCGGTTATGGATCAAGACAACGACGACTACGAGCTGCACATCAAGGACACGCTTATCGCGGGGCAGTACAAGAACAACCTCGACAACGTGCGTATTCTCGTGCAGCAGGGTCCGAAAGACGTAGAGCGCCTTGTCGAGAAGTACGGCGTGGACTTCGACCGCAAGGAGGACGGCTCGCTGGCGTTGACGCTCGAGGGCGGGCACTCGCGGCGGCGCATCGCTCACCACAAGGACACGACGGGCTTTGAGATCGAGACCGCGCTTATCGAGCAGGTGCAGAAGCTCACGAACGTGTCTGTTATCAACAACTCCGTGCTGTGTCGTCTGGAGAGGGAAAACGGCTTGTTCTTCGCGGACGTTATCGTCAATAATGTCGAGGGCGGCGAACGGGCTCACGAATATTACTGCGCGAACGCCGTTATTATGGCTACGGGCGGCATCGGGCGCGTT
>CAYSHU010000185.1:0-4563 GCA_964430965.1 uncultured Ruminococcus sp.
AATCACCGCCATGCCCGTGTCCTGGCAAATCGGCACGCCAAGCTCCGCGGCACAGTCGATGTTCGCGGCGATGTCGTCCAGCACCGAGCGGCAAAGCTCGCTTTCCTCGGAGCTCTTCGCGCCCTCAATGCACTCCCTCATTCCGCAGGGCAGCCGCAAATTAGCTTCCACGCACATTTCGGCAATGGCATTTGTTATCTCCTCGCAATTTATCTCACGCATTATGAAGCCTCCTTATTTTATAAACGCCGTTTTTCCTCCGATAATTACAATGTCGGGAGCTGCCGTGATGTCAAGCGGGTCGCCCGAAAAAAGCGCGAAGTCCGCGTCCTTGCCGACGGTGATCGAGCCCACTCTGTCCGCGATGCCGAGAATTTCCGCGGCGTTTATCGTGATCGTCCGGAGCGCGTCCTCGCGCGATAATCCTCCGCGAACGGCGAGTGCCGCCGTCAGCGGGAGATACTGAATGGGCGTTTCGGGGTGGTCGGTGCAAATCGCGAATTTAACGCCGTTTTCGCCGAGAACCCGCGGCGTTTCTATCGAGTGATTTGCAAGCTCGGGCTTGCCCCTGTCACCCATTAACGGACCGAGAATTACGCTCGGAGAGTCCTCCGAAAGCTCATCGGCGATTATCCCGCCGTCCGTGCAATGAATGAGCACGTAATCCAGCGCGAACTCCTTCGCGATGCGTATCGCCGTGAAGATATCGTCGGCGCGGTGGCAGTGAAAATGCGCCTTGAGCTTGGCTTTGTCCTCGTTAAAGAGGGGGAGCAGCGCCTCGCATTTCGCGTCGAAATCGGGCTTTCCGATCTCGTCATCCGTGCCCTTTTTCGCTTCGTAATCCGCTAAGTCCTGCTTATAGCGGAGCGCCTTTTGGAGCTGCTCGCGGATAATCGCGGCGGTCGCCATTCGAGTGATCGGCGCTTCGTCGCGGTCGTTGTAGGTCGCCTTGGGATTTTCGCCCAGTGCGAACTTGATAGCCGCGGGCTCCTTGACGATCAGCTTGTCGACGCGCTTCGAGCCCGCGGTCTTTATCACCGCGAACGAGCCGCCTATCGGATTCGCCGAGCCCACTCCAGTACACACGCACGTAACTCCCGCCGCCGCCGCGTCGGCAAAGCATTTATCCATAGCGTTTATGCTGTCGAGCGCGCGGAGATGCGGGGTAGAGGGGTCGGTGGTTTCGTTGCCGTCGTCGCCCTCAAGCTGCATGGAAATGCAGTCGCTCCACATTCCGAGGTGGCAGTGCGCGTCGATAAAGCCGGGGTAGAGCGTTCTCCCCGCGCCGTCTATCTCCTCCTCAAAGGTGGGCGAAAGCTCGTCCATTTCGCCGATTTCGAGGATTTTGTCCTCAAACCGCACATAGCCGTTTTCAAAATCCTTGCCGGTCATTGTTTTGATTTTTACGTTTTTGATTATCATCGTATTTCCCCGTGCTCCTCAAAATACCTCGTCAGCTTCGCAATTTCCCCAACGATTATTGTATCCGTCGTGCAGCCGTTTACCATACACATCGCGTTTTTGCGGTAAATCGCAGCGCGTTTTTCGTACAGCTCGCGGAGCTGTTCCTTTGTATTGTTGACGACCAGCGGGCGGTTCGTGTCGTCCTTGATTCTGGCGTAGCAGATGTCGAACGACGTGTTGATGTACACCGACAAGCCGCTTTGCTTCGCGTATTCGGCGGTTTCGTCGTTGATAAGCGCGCCGCCGCCCGTCGCGACTATCTTGTCCCCGGAAAGCTCGCGGATATACTTCGCCTCGAGCCTGCGAAAATGCGGCTCGCCGAATTTCTCAAATATAAAGGGTATCGTCATCTTTTCGGCGTTGATTATATAGCGGTCGAGGTCGACGAACTCCCGTCCGAGCTCCGCCGCGAGCTGCCGCCCGACGTGGCTTTTGCCGCAGCCCATAAACCCGCAAAGATACACCGAGCTCATACCAGCGCCTCCATATCCGAGATAAGGCGGTCGATGTCCTCTTTATTATAAGAAGCGCCGTCCCATATCTCGTGAGCCGCTACGGCTTGAAGTACCAGCATCGCCATACCGTTTTTCGCCTTGCAGCCCTTTTCGCGGGCGGTTTTTATCAGCAGCGTGTCGCGCGGGTTGTAGATCGCGTCGAACACGAATTTGACGTTGTCGAGAACGTCCGCCGCGCACGGCATTTTTTCGACTTTAGGGAACATTCCCACCGGAGAAGCATTGATAAGCAGGTCAAACTTCTCGTGATTAAGATCATCCGCGGAGATCGCGCTGCCGCTTACCATAGCCACGCGGACGTGCGCGTCGGGTTTTAGTCCGTGGATCTCCTCGATGACTTTTTCTACCAGCGGGAGGTCGCTTTTCAGCGCGGCGATAGAAAGCTCCCCGCCGTTCATTGCGGTTTCGATAGCCATCATACGCCCCACGCCTCCGCAGCCGATAAGCAGAACCTTTGAAGCGAGGCTCGCGCCAAGCAGCTCGATCGACTTTGTGAACCCGATACAATCCGTGTTGCACCCGAGCTTCACACCGCCGTTTTTAACGCAGTTCACCGAGCCGTATCTCTTCGCTCCCTCTGAAAGCTCGCCGCAGTAGTCAATAATGGCGATTTTATGCGGAATTGTGATGTTAAAGCCGTCGTATTCGCCGAGCGCTTCAAATTTCGACTTGAGCTCCTCGGGCGCGATGTCCACAAGCGTATACTCGGCGCTCTCGCCCGAAAGCTCGAACAGCCGCGCGTGAATCTGCGGTGAAAGCGAGTGACCGAGCGGGTGTCCGATAAGGCAGAATTTTCTCATAATTTTTCTCCTGTTTTCGTAGATTTATTTAACCGCCGTGAGCGTCTTTTCAAGCGTTTCGGGGTCTTCAATGTTCGCGTTGACAACGCCCTTCAGCGTCTTGCGGACAAGCCCCGTCAGCACGTGCCCCGGTCCGAGCTCCACAAACGCCTCAATGCCCGCCGACTGCATTTCGTTGAGCTCGCTCACGAACTTAACGGGCGAGCAGATATGCGCCGCGAGATAGCTCGGCATATCCGAGAAGTCCTCGAGCTTTTTACCATAGAGATTTGAGTAAAAATCGCAGTTCGGCGTTTTAAACGGCAGATTTGCGATCTGCGCCTTGAACTCGTCCGCCGCGGACTGCATAAGCTTCGTATGGAACGCCGCCGACACCGCGAGCTTCACGCAGCGTTTGCCCTGCTCGCCGAACAGCGCCATTGCCTCGTCGATAGCCTCCGCCTCGCCCGCGATCACCGTCTGGACGGGGGAATTATAATTCGCGGGCGCGACAAAGCCGTTCACCTTGCCGCAGATCTCCGAAATCAGCGCGTCGTCCGCGCCCACTACCGCCGCCATTGCGCCGCGGCTGTTCTCCGCCGCCTTCGCCATAGCCTCGCTGCGGAGCTTGATCGCCTTGAACGCGTCCTCAAGCGACAGCATTCCCGAAGCGTACATCGCCGCGTATTCTCCGAGCGAGTGCCCCGCGACCGCGTCGTTGTCAATGCCCTCTTCGCGCGCCGCCGTCAGCGCCAGCAGCGACGCCGTAAAAATAGCGGGCTGCGAAAGCCGCGTCTGCGCAAGCTCCTCGGGGGAACTCTCCGCGAGCTTTTTCAGCAAATCGAACCCCATAATGTCAGAGCCGCATTCCAAAATCGGCTTGCACGCCGCGTATTTCTCCGCGAGCTTAGCGCCCATACCGGGGTACTGAGAGCCCTGTCCCGAAAACAAAAATGCCTTTTTCATAATCTTCCTCCGTTTTATATTTATTTTAAAGTGACCGCAAGTGGGCTTTCTTTTAATATATTTCCGCGCTTTAATCTGCCGAAATCCCCAAAAATTCAAAAAATATTGAAAAATTTGTGAAATATAGCAAAAAAGCGGTTGACAAATTCCCAAAAATAGGTTACAATATATAGTGGTATATTTTGAAATGCGCAATTTGAGTATTTTGTCGTGCGGCGAGAACGCCCTACGATATATTATACAATATTTGCAAAATAAAATCAAGGAGTTTTTTAAGGAGATTTTTTGATGAGTTTGTTAATGAAAGGCATAGAGATTCTGGGGACAGGCAGCTTCGCTCCCGAATTTGTGGCGGATAACGACACGTTCACGCAAATCCTCGACACCTCTGACGAGTGGATTTTCACCCGCACGGGAATTAAGCAGCGGCATATCGCGACGGATATTCCGAATTATTATATGGGAACCGAGGCGGCAAAAAAGGCTCTCGAGGCCGCGAAATTTGACCCGAAGGACGTTGAGCTTATCATCGTTTCGACGTGTACGCCCGATTTCTTTTATCCCGCTATGAGCTGCCTTATCCAGAAGCGCATCGGTGCGGTGAACGCCGCGTGCTTTGACGTAAACAGCGCCTGCACGGGTTTTATCACGTCGCTTGACATCGCACACGGTATTCTCGCGACGGGCAAGCACAAAAACGTACTCATCGTTTCAAGCGAGAAGCTGTCGCAGCAGGTTGATTACACCGACCGCGCTTCGTGTATTCTTTTCGGCGACGCGGCGGGCGCGGTGCTTCTCGGGGCGAGCGACAAGCCGTTTTATTCGTATCTCGGCGCGCA
>CAYSHU010000186.1:0-4560 GCA_964430965.1 uncultured Ruminococcus sp.
GCGCTACCTTGGGGTGGTAGAGGCCGCAGGTTCAAATCCTGTCACTCAGACCAATGGTGAAATCTCTGAAACGGCTTGTAGAGCCGCTTCGGAGATTTTTCTTTTGCCCGTTTTTGCGTCTTGTCCGCTATCTGTCCGCTATTCGGTAAATTTCACAATCTCGGTGCTTTATGCACCTTGCTTGTTCTGTAAAAATCCGAACGCTCCGTCCATAGCTTCGGCAACTCTCGCTTGCGCCGTTTGGAACTGATGCGCATACACATTCAAAGTCGTGCCGCTATTGCAATGCCCAAGAGCTCCTGAAACGGTTGTCACGTCCAAACCCGCTGAAATAAGCGAACTTGCCGCATAGTGCCGAAATGTATGTAGCCCGTAGAACGGCAGCTCGTTCCTCTCGCAGAACCGTTTCAGCCAAGTATATGTCGTGTTCGGGTGCTGGGGTTCGCCGTTGTCTTTCGTGAAAAGCCGATCATTATCAACCCAATAATCTCCGAATTTGAGCGCCTCTGCATCTTGCTCGTCCTTGAGGTCTAGGAGCATCTTCATTATGTACGGCGAAATCTTCAAGGTGCGCTTTGAGCGACGCGTTTTTGTTGTATCCGTGTACACCCCTCTGTCGGCGGTCTGGTTGGAAGTACGCCGAACGCTTATTATGCCGTTTTCAAAATCTACGTCCTTCCATTCCAAGCCCAACATTTCACCGCGACGAAAACCGCTGTACGCCATAAGGTAAAAGAAAACCTTGTATTTAAGCGGTTCGCCGTCCATTTTGGTGAGCAACGTTGCCATTTCTTCTTGAGAATAAATCGGCTTCTCCTTAACCTCGCCCTTGTGGATTGTGACCTTTGAGCAAGGATTGTCGGGCACAACCCCCATTTTCACGCCGAAATTAAAGACATCCGAGATAAGTTCGAGGTGGTGACGTATCGTTTTCGCGGCGAGGGGCTTACCCGTAATTTTATTCGCGCCTTCTTTTGCAAGCGAATTAACAAAGGCTTGAAGCTGTCGCGGAGTAATCTTGTCGATACGCAAATGCCCAATCGCGGGATAAACTCGTTTGGTGAGCTTGCGCATTTCCGCAAACGTTGTGTGCCGCAGATTTAACTCTGCGTATTCCTCGAACCACTCCTCGGCGAGTTCCTCAAACTTGACCGCTTTGGTGCTGAACCCACGGTTGCAAGCCTGCTCGAACATCACTGCAGTCTTGTTGAGTTCCTTTTGTATCTGCCGCTCGGTAAGACCTTCGGGCGGTTTCCAAGTCATTGCCTGTTCTTTGTGATTGCCTTTTGTGTCGTATCCAACGGAAACGCGTATCTGATACGAGTTTCCACGCCTTCTAATGGTTGCCATAAACATCTCTCCTTTTCAAATGTGATGTGCGGATTTATGACATACCTTCTGCACCTTTATTATAGCACTTTACAGCTTTAAAGTCAAGAGGTGTGTCCAAATTATTTTATGTTATGCTTTTGTGGCATAGATTGCTTTGCTTGTTGAGCCTTTATCAACTCGCTGATATAATCCGAGCCGATGATCTTGTCATACGTGCGAATAACCTCACAAACGCGCTTTAATTGCTGTTTTGCCTCGTCTGTTTCCGCAGCTTGCAGTTCTTCTGCTTTGGTGCACATATCCTCTCGCGACGTGAAGTGGAAATCGCGTATCGTTACAAGCTGTTGCGCGAGGAAGTCTATGTTAGCGTCGTTAGCGAAAGCATATATTTTTGATTTGTTGTTTTTTCGCGGATTTAAACGAAACTCCTTGACTGCAATTATCGTATTCATTATCGTGACGTGGAACGGCTTTTCAAGGTCGCTTGCGCCCTCGAATTTCACCTTTACTGCATTTTTAAAATTGCTTCGTTGAGCGATCCGTGTTTCAAGATTATTCGGAAGATAAGCCGCGCCAAGCGTTTTTAAGCGCACAAAGCGCTCTCCAAACGGGGGTTTTATCGTGGTATATTTTCCGAGTTTGACTTCATAACCGCGCTCCTTCAAATGCTCAAACAAGTTTTTAATACTGCACGAGGAGTAGATAAGCCTGTCTATGTCAAGTTTAACTCGCTCGCGAATACCAAGCAGATTTTCTTTGCGATAGCTTTTTGCAAGAGCGAGAGCCTGTTGCCGCGCGTATTCGGGAACGTACAGCGTTGTGTTTTCCTCTACAAACGGCACGCTAGTTTTATCTAACACGGCAGCGACAAACTGCAATTTATCCTCGGAAAATATCTCGACCGGAACGAATTTTGCGTTGAGTTTACCGCGCAATTCCGCAAGCTGTTTATCCTGTTCCGTGATCCTTTGCCGCAAAAAATTGTTCTGGTTATTCAGAAGAACGGCATCATCGGCGGTAAACTCGGTATCTGGTTTCTTTTTCAGTTCGTTTATTTGCTTGTTGGTTGCTTGGATCACGGCTTTTTTCACGGCGAAGTCTTTGTACTCATCCACAGACAAATGCTCTCGATGAACATTCTTGATGTCGCGCTCAAATCCGTGCTTGCGGAGAATTTCCGTCATATACTCAAACTCGCTATCTTTCCAAACTGCCCACTCGGATTTTTTGCGTGAACTTGCGGAGATGCCTTGCTCGGCTAACGCTCTTTTTAGAGAAACACGAGTTGAAAGCCCGCGAGATTGATTTGTGCAGATCGGGACGAAATCTATGTGTAGATGAGGAGTTGCCTCGTCCAAATGGAGAACCGCATTGAACACTTTCATATTCGGGTTACGTTCCTCGAACGACCGCATATACTCATCAAGCATTTCTTTTGCCGTTTCCCAATTGCCGGATTTTAAACCGCAGCTCTCTGCATCTCCGAATTGAACCACGACCTCGGAGAACAGTTTTTCTTGTTTGCCGTTTTTGATGTGTTCATAGTAGTCGGCAATTTTTTCATTTGAGCGTTTTCGGGAATTATATTCTTCGAGAGCATTATCAAAAAGCCAATGATAAACATCTTTCAGATTTTCGGACTTGTAGGTTATGTTGTCGCACGTCCGAGCGGGCGCAACATTCTTTGGCAGAAAAATTCTGTTGTTGTGATCGAGCACTCCGTCATCCACTCTGAACGAAATAGAGAGTTTCGATTTTTCGGTCATTTTTCATTCCTCCCTCGAAAATAAGATTGTATTTTTGGCGAGCGTTTTTTCGTGCGGTGAAAATTCGGCACTTGATTTTAGAGGCGATTTTACGGCGTTACGGGGAAGTGATTAACTCAATAAGCACTTTCCGTAGTCTGCGACCACCGAAAGCACGATTGAGTTGGGATTGCACCCCAAACCCCGCCAATCGCTTTTTTGCTCCAAGCAAAAAATCTCCGCAAAATCCGAAACGGATTTTTTGCGTCCGAGCGAAAATCTCTCGCAAATCCGAAAATGGATTTTCTGTACCCGAGCGAAAATCGCCCGCAAATTTGAAACGAATTTTTTTACGTTAGCCACGCATATCGTGATTAACCCACGCGGTGTAATAGCTGTCGATTGTTGTCGGTGCATTGTAAAGTGCGGTGATTAAGTACGCGCGAATGTTGCAAACTTCGGACGTATTCTTTTTCAGAGCGGTCAGAACGTAGTCGATGTGGTTGCTGTTAAGTTTGAGAAAACGGCTCTTGACGATTTCGTGGGGTAAGTCCTCTCCGTTCACGCGAACCGTATCGCGCTTTGAGCAGATAACGTCAAGCATAATCTCGACCAGCTCGTCAATTTTTTCTTTTTCAGCTTGGTAGTCATATTCGATGTTATCTCGGATAAGCTGAAGATACTCGGCGCGTTCTTCCGAGGAACAATAGGGCTTAGTTGAATTATCAATCCTATCAATCAAATCAGCCGTTTGCGGGATTGATTGATTTGGGTTATTAACTAAAGATTTATTATTAGGATTATATGTATGTTTGTAAGTTTTCCCCAAACAAGTTTGTGAGTTTTCCGCAGACAAGTTCGTGGAAAACTTACAAACTTGTTTGCTGCTTTTCCTCGCAAGCGGATTGAGCGATTGCATAATTTCCTCGCCTTTTTGGAGAAGTGTTCGGAGCAGATCAACATCATCGCTCACGCGAAAATAACGTCGCGCTGGAATACCCTTCTTGCAACAGTCAATCAGATTTATTTCAACCAAGTTTTTGATTGCGCCGTCTTGCTGATAGCGAGTAAGCCCTGTGCTTTCTTGCAAGTCGGCGATAGTGGAATAGAAAAAGCCGTTATCATCGAGCAAGTTCCTCTGCGAATAATACGCCTGTTTTGCGATGAGTGCAGAGTAGATTATTGCCTCGTTTGTTCCGAGCGCGTGAGCGAGGGGGCGGTTGATCGTCACGGTATTGTCGGGGTTCAGCAGCTTAAATATCTCGTCCATGGTTACACCGCCCCGCCGCTGAAATAGGCGATCAGTGCAGATTTGGGAACAAGTATCTTGCCGCGTTTCCCCTGTCCGCAACGCACGAACGGGATTTCGTTGCGTGCTACAAGCTGCCGCACCGTGTACTCGTTCAGTCCTTTGATCGCCGAACAGCACTCCTTAACTGTGAGCATTTCCACCTTATCGGGCGGCGCGACTTTTTCTGTCGGC
>CAYSHU010000187.1:0-4544 GCA_964430965.1 uncultured Ruminococcus sp.
GACTATCAGATTCTTCTCCTTTGCGGTTTTCAGACAGGTCATAATGAGCTCGCGGCAGTTCGGACCGAGCGCGGGCGTAATGCCGCTCAGATGCAGCCAGTCAAAGCCCTCAAGCAAGCCGTTGATGTCCACGTTTTTGAAATCATATTCGGTTATCGCGCTGTGTTTTCTGTCATAAGTCACCTTGCTCGCGCGAATTCCATAGCCCGTTTCGAGGTAGTATGTACCCAGGCGGTGCGTGGGGGTTTCTTCGGCGGAGGTCAGTATAACGGGCGTGCAGTGTACGTCGTTGGAGCGCAGCCAGCGCACCGCGCTCTTTCCCAGGCTGTTGTTGGGAACGACGCTGAAAAACGTGCTGTCCACGCCGAGGTTCGCCAGCGCCAGCGCGATATTCGCCTCGCTTCCGCCGTAGCTCGCCTCGAAGGCGGAAGCCATACGTATCTTCTCGTAGTTCGGCGGAGTAAGACGCAGCATTATTTCTCCGATAGTGATAAATTTTTTTCCTTTCCCGTCCTTCGGGAGCAAGGGGTTGTAATGTTCCATAAGCACTCTCCTTAGTATGATTTCGCAATTTTCCCCGCCTACGGCGGGGAAAATTCGCGATTATTTCTTTTATTCCTCTTTTATTCTTCTGGGGGCGACAGCTCTCTTCCCATCAAAACTCCCATAACCGATGCCATCATCAGCCCGCGCGTCCAGCCGCTGGAGTCACCGAGGCAGTGCAGACCCTTGATGTTGGTATTAAAATGTTCGTCCATTTTAATTCTGTTGGAGTAGAATTTCAGCTCGGGCGAATAGAGCAGCGTTTCGTTGCTCGCGAAGCCCGGCACAACGTTGTCGACCGCCTTGATGAAGTTTACGATGTTCGTCATCGTGCGGTAGGGAATTGCCGCCGTGATGTCGCCCGCCACCGCGTCGGGCAGCGTTGGCTTTACGTTCGAGAACGCGAGCTCCTTCTCCCAAGTGCGCTTGCCGTCGAGAATGTCGCCGTAGCGCTGCACGAGAATTTGCCCGTTGCCGAGCATATTGCAAAGCTCCCCGACCTTCTGCGCGTAGGCTATCGGCTGGTTGAACGGCACGGAAAAGTTGTGCGAGCAGAGTATCGCGAGGTTTGTGTTTTCGCTTTTCAGCTCCTTGAACGAGTGTCCGTTTACGACCGCAAGACCGTTGTCGTAGTTCTCCTGCGCGACAAAGCCGCCCGGGTTCTGGCAG
This sequence comes from uncultured Ruminococcus sp., assembly GCA_964430965.1. Lineage (GTDB taxonomy): Bacteria > Bacillota > Clostridia > Oscillospirales > Ruminococcaceae > CAG-115. Next base: position 1,213 of record CAYSHU010000187.1, read on the forward strand.
AATGTTCTGACCTTATTCTTAAACGGCGCGGGATAGCCGATGAGCTTGCTCTCGTAGAGCACGGAGTTTACCTCCTCCATGATCTCGTTTCGCACTTCCACGCGCACGCCGATGTCGACCGTGCCCGAGCGGTGGTCTATCTCGTGCGTTTCGCAGAGCCGCTGGAGCCAGTCCGCGCCCTTGCGACCCGCCGCGATCACGATCTCGTTTCCGTAAACGGGCTTAGGAGCGTCGTTTCCCGCCGCGTCCGAAGCGTCGGAATACAGGACGCCCTTGCAGACGCCGTCCTCGACAATAATGTCGTCGCAGATAGTCCCGAACATCACCTCAACGCCGCTGTCAAGCAGGTGCTTTTCAATACGCCCGTAAAGCTGCTGAGCCATTTCCGTGCCGAGGTGGCGGATAGGGCAGTCGACGAGCTTTAAATTAGCGTTTATCGCCTTGCGGCGTATCTCGCGTATCTTTTCGGGGTCGGAAACTCCCTCAACGCGCGTTTCCGCGCCGAATTCGAGATAGATCTTATCCGTGTATTCAATCGTTTCCTGCGCGAGGTTTTCCCCGATAAGCTCGGGCAGCAGCCCGCCGACTTCGGTTGACAGCGAGAGCTTTCCGTCCGAGAACGCCCCCGCGCCCGAAAAGCCCGTGGTGATGTGGCAATAGGGCTTGCACCCGACGCATTTTTTCGTTTTGGATTTCGGACAGCTCCGCTTCTCGACGGGCTGACCCTTTTCGATCATCAGAATTTTCTTCTTCGAGCCGCGCCGAAGCATCTCAAGCGCCGTAAAAATCCCCGCAGGTCCCGCGCCGACGATTATAACATCATAATTCATAAGTAAATAACCTCGATATTTTTTTCCGTTATTTTCCCCGCCGAGGGCGGGAAAATAACCTCTATAATTAGATTAGCATAAAATCCCGCGTATGTCAAGTTTTTTCGCGAAATTTCGCGTGAATTTTTTCGCAATCCCGCGAATATGATTACAAAAAAGGATCATCTGAAAAGGAGAACGCAATGGAAAACGCTGTTGATATTGTTGAGGAGCGCGAAGCGGAGATCGAGATAATCGAGCGCCATTCGCCGATCGCGATTGCTCCCGCCGCGGACAAGCCGCCTATTAAAAATATGCACGTCAGAGCGCCCGAGCTCCACCGAAACGCCGCGAAAGTCGTAATGGCGATAGCGGCGCTTATCGGTGCGGCGGCGGGCTTGCGTTTGAGCCTCGGCGAAGCTAACGCCGCGACGCGTCAAATCATCGCCGAGGCGAGCGCGGGCACGTTCGGAGCGGTTTTTCTGCGGCAGCTCGCGGCGGGCGCTCTGTTTCTCGCCGCGGAGCTTATGCTCGGATTTTTCGCGTTCGGGGATTTTCTCGTATGGAGCGCGCCGTTTCTCTGCACTGCGGGCGCGGCGGCAAGGCTGGCGGCAACGTCCCCGAAGCAGATTCCGGGGACGCTTATCGCCATAGCCGCCGTAACGCTCGGCGCGGCGTTCTCCGCGGAGATGTCGTGCCTGCTTCTAAGACTGACGAGCGGCGGCACGGTGCACACGGGCGACAGCCCCCGTCGCGAGATCGCGCTGAAATTCGCAGGCTGCCTAGCCGCGGTGCTTCTTGCCGCGATACTAAACGCATCGCTGCGCAGCTAGAGGCAAGAGGAAAGAAACTCTTCCAAAACGCATTTCTCTGATTCTTACCTCTTAAAACTCTTGCTTCTATATTGACATTTCACTCCCTTAGTGCTATAATGTAATAAACCAAAGCAACAAAAGGGGGTGCTCCGGTGATAATGCCATTTATGCCCGAGGCGGCAATACGCGCGGGGTATATCGACTTCTACGCCGACGACGATCTGCAAATACTGCGCGACGTGAAGCTCTACAACGAATACATCGGCAAGTGCAAGATATTCAAAAAGGACGCGGGCTATGTAAAAGCCGCGTTCTGGACGACTAACCCCATTCTGGTGATTGCGATTCTGGTGCTGAATATCGGGTACGCGTTCAGCCGCGGGGCGCTGGCGTGGTGTATGCTCGGGCTGTTTGCCGCGGCGTTTGTGTATTTCGGAATCATAAAGGCAAATCTCATATTTGCCGCCGCCGCGACTCTCTTGCTGCTGGTGCTGGATATTACGTTTCTGGCGCTCGTGGTTTTTAACGCCCTGTTCGCGTATCTCTACGAGCGCTACGACCGCGAGATACGAGATCACCCGACCTACCCGAACTTTTATGAGGTGGATATTCACTACATCAAGCACGACAGACCAACAAACGACCCGCGGGAGCGGCTCGGCAAATAAACAAATCCCTCTTTGCGGAGGGATTTTTTCCGTTGTGTAAACTAACAGCGAAAAGTGCTTGACTTTTACAGGAAAAAGAGTTATAATAAATATGTATGTATTTGGAAGCCTAAAAATCCGCTTCCGCAAATGAAAGGACGAAAGAAATTATGAAATGGATGGGACTTAACGAGCTCCGCGAGAGCTATTTGTCGTTTTTTGAGAGCAAGGGGCATTTGCGCCTGCCGAGCTTCCCGCTGGTACCGCCCGCGGACGACAACTCGATTTTGCTTATAAACGCGGGAATGACCCCGCTGAAAAAATACTTCCAGGGGATAGAGGAGCCGCCGCGCCACCGCGTGACGACCTGCCAGAAGTGCATACGCACGCCCGATATCGAAAACGTCGGGCACACCTCGCGGCACGGCACTTATTTTGAGATGCTGGGGAACTTCTCGTTCGGGGATTACTTCAAAAGCGAGGCGATAGCGTGGGCGTGGGAGTATCTGACGAAAACGCTCGAGATCCCCGAGGACAAGCTCTGGGTGACTATCTACGAGCAGGACGACGAGGCGGGCGAGATATGGGCGAACGAGATAGGCGTGCCGCGCGACAGAATTATAAAGCTCGGCAAGGCGGATAATTTCTGGGAGCACGGCAGCGGTCCGTGCGGTCCTTGCTCGGAAATTCACTTTGACCGCGGCGAGAAATACGGTCCGCTCAATTCGTTTGAGGAGGCCGAGGAGAACGACCGCATAATCGAGATATGGAACAACGTTTTCACGCAGTTCGACAACGACGGCAAGGGCAATTACACCCAGCTCGCGACGAAAAACATCGACACGGGAATGGGTCTGGAGCGCCTTGCGTGCGTAATGCAGGGCGTTGACAACCTGTTCGAGGTCGACACCGTAAAGAACATAATGGGCAAAATATGCTCGATAATCGGCGTGAATTACCACGACGACGACAAAAAGGACGTTTCGATACGCGTAATCACCGACCACATTCGCTCGACGACGTTTATGGTCGGCGACGGGATTCTCCCGTCCAACGAGGGG
>CAYSHU010000188.1:0-4523 GCA_964430965.1 uncultured Ruminococcus sp.
CAGACACCCGCGGTGCGGAGTGTTTATCGTTGTGAGGCTCGCGACGTATTTCCCGCAATCGAGCTTGGAAATCGCGTAGCGGCTGTCAAGCCCGCCCTTTGAGTGCGCGATGATATTGAGCTTGCCGCAGCCCGTTTCCGCGACGATCTGCTCAATGCGTTTCGCGAGCTCCTTGGCGCTGTCCTCAATGGAAAGAGCGCTCTGCTGGTCGCCGTAGAAAATCTCCGCGCCGTTGGTTTTCAGCGTCGCGGGAATTCTGCCCCAGTAGTTCAGCAGCTTGCTGTCGCGGAAAAACACGCCGTGGACGAACAAAATCGGATATTTTGTCGCGCAGATCTTGTCGTCTTGGCGGCTTTTGTCAAGCAATACTTTCTCCGTTTCGAAAATCGCTTCGTTTCGCGTTTTTATGTAGATTATCATCAGCATTACGAGATTAGCGGGGAAGATAAAGCCGAAAACCAGTCCCAGCACGCGGTGCTTCACGCGCAGCTGCACAGACGTGAGATACACGCGGAGAATTCCGTTCCAGAAAATGACCGCCTCCGCGGCGATAATAACGATCCCGCAGGTAACGGCAAACACCTGATTATACCAGCCGCTGCCCCAGCTCGCGGCGATCTCTCGTATCAGCAAAACCGCAAACGGAATTGTCGCGGCGCACGTCACCCAGAACGCGAGGATAAGCTCCGCGCCGTCGCCGAGGATCTTCAGCCGCCAACCGGGATATTTTTTCCAGGTCGGGAGGATATTGAACACGAGAAAGTACACAAGCAAAATCGTCCACAAGCCAAATTTGACGACAGTCGGCACGCTTCTCAAAATAAACGGCGAGTTGATACCAAAGACCAGAATCACCCAGTTAAGAATTCTAAAGAAAATATGCATTTTAATCACCTTAACTCTATTATACATCTGCGAAGCGATTTTGTCAATACTAAAAACAAATTGCATTTTCCCGCCGCAGGCGGTGGAATTTGCTTGTATAATTTGCGAATTTTATGAAACAATATCGGCAGGGTGATTTGTTTGAATATGGTTAGCTGCGGCGAGGACTGCCGCTTTCAGGTTGACGGATTTTGCACGCGGAGCGATTTGACGTTCACGGACGTTTCCGCTTCGTCGAAATGCTGTTATTATGTGGGAAAGTAGGGGGTATTTATGCGCAGGACTATTTGTGCCTTGATTATCGCGGCGGGGCTTGGTTTAAGCGCTGTCGCGCGGGCGGAAACGCTCTGCTTCGTGCTCCGCGAGGAGAGCGGCAAAATAGCGCTGTACCGAGAGGACATCGCCGAGCCGTTGGCGGTTTACGACATACCGCTCGGCGGGCTTACCCCCGCCGACGAGGAGCTGCTCCGCGAGGGGATACGCTTCAAAAGCCAGGCGGAGGTTATGAGGCTTGTTGATGACTTGGGTGTGGAATGACGAACCAAAAAACCTCCCCGCGGGGAGGTTTTTGTTACGGTTTTATCAGCGAGGTAACATCCTCATAAAGCACAAGCGATTCGTTGCGGTTCTCATCGCGAATTGCAAAAATAATATCGCCCTTGTAGTCTACGTGCCAACCGACCACCTCAACATCACTCAGCGCCCTGAACTTCAAATCATGAAATTCCAGGGTTTTATCGTCAAATACGGAAAATATAGGATAGCTGTAAGAATATTGCCCTTTCGTCTTTAAAAAAATTATGTATCTGCCGTCAATAACGCTGTCGTTGAATCTTCCTCCAAAGCCGTGCTCGCCAAAATCCGTAAATATCATATGGCTTTTTCGATCGATTAGAGCCTGTCTGTATACGCTGTCCATTCCTCTTGGGTCAAAAAGAATTATATAATTATTCTCAGCAACGGTAAACTCTTTTATTCTCATTGAAGCATACTCCGGAATGTCCACCGTTTCGCTGTTGACCTCCTTGCCGTCCGGGTTAAGAGTTTTGATGACGACTTGCGAATCGTTGATGCCGTAAATAAAATAAATCTGTTCGTTAAAGCAGGCTATCAGCGGACAACTGTTCCATTCGTAATCGTTCAGCGCCGTAGAATAAATGAGATGTGCTTGTTCGTTTCCAACTTTGTACTTATATATTTCCGCTATATCATTATGAGCGCTATGAAGGGAGAACACCATTTCGGTGTCGTTAAGCTCTGAGGCACATGCGGATATTGAACCGACTTTTTCATCAAATATGCATTTCCCTTGACCTTCCGCTGCTCCCGCATATACGCGCATATTAAAGCCGTTTCCGTCGTATGGATCGCCATAACACGGAAATGCGAAATACCAGCCGCAATATGCGTATTTATTATTAAATACGGCGAATTCGACATCAAAGTCATATGTCACTACTTCGTTAAGTGAGGAGTAATCGCTTCTGTCAAGGGTAAAGATTGTTGTCGGACAGCTGTTTGAACGAAGGTATACATAGTTGTTATCTATTACACACGCACTCCTCCCGCGCAGCATATCCCGGTGAACGACAACTGTGCCCTCCGAGTTGATTGCCGTTTCGTCAAACGTCGGAACATATTCCTTTTCCGGCGGCTTTGAAGCCTCGGGCAGACTGCTGCTTTCGGCCGATTCGGTTTCGCTCGGCGCTGCGGAGTCGCAGACCGAACGGTCGCTGCCGAGATCATTGCTTTGCGATGCCGTTCCTCTGTTGGCGCAGCCCGTAACGGCGGCAAGCAAAATGCCTGCCGCCAGAAGGAATTTTATAGCGTTTTTTGTTTTCACTTTTAGTCCTCCCGAAATTATGCGCCTATAGCCTTTCCAAGCATATAGACGGTTTCGCTCGAAACACGAAATACACCGGTTGTGGTATCTGAATATCCATCTGAATATGGCAGATAAGGATCTGTCATTTCCATAAGCATACCATAGCTTGTATATCCGCTTATATTAAGGTAATGACCTCCGGTGTAATAAGGCCATTTTGATTTGTCTCTTAATTCATTCGGACTTGTGTCTATATTGGAGTAATCGGTAACTTTCATCCAAAGAATCGGAGGTATTTTGTTATCAATAGAATCACGAACCAGAATCTTTGTCGCTGAAAGGTCGTATGCGCTTGCACTGAGCCAGCAGGTATGATATGTTGTGCCAACATTATCGTTTAAATATTTCAGAATTTGACCTTCAAAGTCGCATCCTCCGCCATGTGGAACCATTTGAAATTCTCCGGCGATAGTTTCTTGGTTCAGAACGGTGTATCTTTTAAAGTATTTATAAGTTTGCAGGGTGGTTGCCGGACCGCAGTAGTTTTCATATTCCTGTTTAATGAACGGAACATCCAAAAATCCACTGAAATTGAGCGAAAGCGCCAACGGCTCCGCGTAAGTGCCGTCGCGCACGCTGATAAGATATTCAATTTTCTCAATATGCTTTTGCCTTTGTTCTTCGGTCAGCTCCGGATCGTTTTGCACTTTCTCGAGCTGTTCCTCCAAGGTGACCTCGGGCTGATTGGGATTCGCACCGGTGTTTGACACCTCAGTGATCTCCAGCTCATTTTCGTCGATGTCGATTCCGCTTGCGTTTGCGCCGATCCCGCAAACGGCGAACGATGCCGCCGTCAGGCAGGAAAAAATAATTGCTTTGATTTTTGTCTTCATAATAATTCTCCTTAATGTTGTTTTTTCAAAGGTTTTACAACCTAAGATTTTCCGTAAAAAACCTATCTCCCTCCGAATCGTCTTGAAAAGGGCATAAGCCTTTTCTATCATTTTACCGAAAGAAGATCAAAAAAACAACATTTTTTGGACAAAGCCCGCTTTTGAGGGAACGAAATTGATTTATATCTGCGCAAGAATTCCCATAAATGATTTTTATTTTAAAGATATTGCTGTCTGCGCTCCCTTATAAAGCTCGCCATAGTCACACCATTCCTTTACGGGGTCAACTTGTATTGAGAATTTGAACGGGTCGCCTATAACCATTTTTTCACCGACCTTTGGAAATTTTTGGAGCTTAAACACAGCTATATTATACCACACCCCGCCCCTTTTGTCAAGGTTTTTCCGCGGCGGCGCTCTTGCCTCTGAAAATTCTTACATCTTTTTTCTTTTACTCTATTGCAATTTTCTAAGAAATGTGTTATGATTATAAGAGCAGAGTATTTTTGAAAATCTAATGCGTAGGAGAATGAAAATGCCCAAGAAAACTGACATTCACAAGATCATGATAATTGGCTCGGGGCCTATTATCATCGGACAGGCGTGCGAGTTTGACTATTCGGGGACGCAGGCGTGCAAGGCGCTGAAGAAGCTCGGCTATCAGATAGTCCTCGTAAACTCAAACCCCGCGACCATTATGACCGACCCCGACGTTGCGGACATTACGTACATAGAGCCGCTGAACGTCGCAAGGCTTACCCAGATCATCGAAAAGGAGCGCCCCGACGCGCTGCTGCCGAACCTCGGCGGACAGAGCGGTCTGAACCTCTGCTCCGAGCTTGCCGAGGCGGGAGTTCTCGAAAAATACGGCGTTAAGGTGATCGGCGTGCAGGTGGACGCTATCGAGCGCGGCGAGGATC
>CAYSHU010000189.1:0-4507 GCA_964430965.1 uncultured Ruminococcus sp.
AACTTTAACTGCCATTGGATTATTCCTCCTAAAACTTATGAAATTTTTTACGGTTTAAAACAGCGTTTACAGCGGCTTCACCCCGTATGATAATTCCTATCAACTTATATTATACAATATTTTGCGGACATTATCAAGTGATTTTCATACATTTTGATGTAAATTTTGGAAAGTTAAATTTGTGCATTTTCAACAAATTTCACTTATATATTACCGCTTTATATGGAGTAATGCAAAATTTACATAGGAAAAACCGTATTTCAAACAGCTTACCCACCTGAAATAAAGTAAAAAATAAAAAACGGCTAAACGTGAAATCTTTTCACAAACCAAATATCATTCTCCTCTTTAATTGAAAAGCTCTTGCCGTTCAGATATTCGAGAATTCCCGCGTCTGTTGTGAATTTAAATTTCAGCGTGTGCGCGCATAGCGCCTGTCTTTTCGCGTGATAACGCTTGTTTATAGCGTTATCGCCGTACTTCCCGTCCCCAAGCAGCGGGTGCCCGATATGCGCGAGGTGCGCGCGGATTTGGTGAGTCCGCCCCGTGAGCAGGTCGACCTCGACAAGCGAAAGCTCGCCCTTGCTCTCCACTACGCGGTACATTGTCTTTATCGTGAGATAGCCGTCCCTCGGCGTGTCGGAAATCAGAACTCGATTCTCGTCGGGGAGCTTTTTCAAGTACGCGGTAAGCGTCGTCGATGACGGCTTTGGAGTGCCGACAACCTCGCATTGATACAGCTTTTGTATCTCGCGGTCACGGACCTTTTGATTGAGAATTCGCAGGCTCTCCGCGTTCTTCGCCGCGATAACAATTCCCGCGGTGTTGCGGTCAATTCGATTAACGAGCGCGGGCGTGAAGCTGTTTTCACGCTCCGGATAATACTCGCCTTTTTGGTAAAGATAGCTCAAAACGCGGTTTATCAGCGTGTCGGCGGTGTTTTCGTTGTCCTCGTGGACTACCAAGCCCGCCGGCTTGTCGATAAGCAGAATGTTCTCGTCCTCATAAATCACGTTTATTTTCGAGGAAATGTTTCGGAAATCGCTGTCACGTTGTATCGGCTCCTTCGCGAGGAGTTCATCGCTCAAGTAAAACCGAAACAAGTCGCCCTCTTTTAAAATCACATTCGGCTCGACTCTCGCGCCGTTTAATTTAATGCGCTTCTTTCGCATCAGCTTGCAGACAAGCGAGGTTTTGAGGTTCGGGTAGGCTTTGGAGAGAAAGCGGTCGGCGCGCTGCCCCGCGTCGTTTTTCTTTATTGTAATCTCGATCATAAGCCCCTCATTTCATTCTGTACCATTGCAGCCAATGCCTGTAAGCCTCTTTCCAGACGCGATAGCGCCTGCGCATCCAATCGAACTCCGTGTCGTTTTTATCGAACCACTTGCGGCGGAATTCCTCGGCGGTGTAATACTTTTCTTTGGAGCGGAAGTCGCAGATGTTCCAAGTGCAGTAATACCGCTTGAAGCGCCCGCCGCACGGAACATTTTCGGCGCGCCTGACCGCTCTGCTTGCACATCTTTTACCGAATTTGCTGTTTCTGTCCTTGCAGACCGTGAATTTCTTGTAGCTGCGGCTCATAGCTCCCTCCCCTATCATTCAATAACGATACCCAGCTCCGCTAGCGATGTCAAACACTCCTCATAGCCGTCCGGAGCTTCAATGCGCTTTTTGATTACTGGAACTTCATCGAAACTTATCGGCTTACGAGCCTTGAAGCACTCAAAAATATGATCGACCGCGGAAAGCTCCTCCTCGGACAGCTCGTACTGCTCCTGCCAATAATCGCGCAGCTCATTGTGACTTACACTTATTGAAAACAGATATTCGCCGCCGTTTTTCCCGAACTCCTCAATATCCTCATCAATGACGATCTCGCCGCCCGTGCTCCAGAAAGCGATCGTCGCGGTGGGCTGTGTTGAGCCGTTCACCTCGTCGTACAGGTATTCAAGTGCTTCCCTTTGCGCAAGAGCTTTTACGTTTTCGGGAGCGCTTGCGAACAGCTCTATTGCCTTAAACCGCGGATATTGATTTATTCGTTCGCTTTTATCATCGCGAGCTGCGCCCGCCACTATTCCCGCGGCGAGGTCGAAGGAAATTGTGCCCCGCGTTCCCTCGAAATCGTTAAAGCAGTAATTGATGCCGTCCCAGGACTGTTCCGCCGAAAAGAACGGCTCTCTTAAAACAAAAATCGCGTGCGCTATTGACGAATAAACGCAATTTTCGTAAAGCTGCGAAAAATCAACCATTTTTTACCTCCGATTTATCAAGCCTCCGCGCGAACGTCAAATACAGAATAAACGAAAGCGCCCCAGAAAGCACCCAGCCGACGGGCCACGAGAGCCAGATTCCCGTTGCGCCGTAGTTTGGCTTCAGAATAAACGCGAACGCCACACGAAGTATTAAATCGCTGAACGTCGTCACCATAAACGCCCGAACGCGTCTGCCGCCGCGGAGTGCGCTGTCGCACGTGATTTTAAGCGCGACGGAAAAATAAAAAGGCGCGACGACATTCAAAAAATGCGTTCCCGCTGCAGCGGCGGCTTCGGTGTCGCCGTGGGATTTGTCCATAAACAGATAAATCAGACCGTTTTGGAAAATAACGTACAAAAGGGAGAAAACCACGCCGATTCCAATGCTTAGCAGAGCCCCCGCTCTGAAACCCTTTTTCACGCGGGCGGTTTCCCCCGCGCCTATGTTCTGCGCCGTGAACGTCGAAACTGAGTTCCCGACCGCCGAAAAGCTCACGACCGCGAACGTGTTCAGCTTAATCGCCGAGGCGTAGCCCGCCACAACGTCCGTACCGCATGAGTTCACAAGCCCTTGGATAAACAGATTTCCGACCGACACAAAGCTCTGCTGGAGAATACTCGGAATTGAAAGCGCGGCTATTTTCCCAAGGGCGCGGCTGTCAAAAAACTTAAATTTCTCGCTCTTGATTTTGGAGAGCCGCCGCACCAGCACAATAAAAGCCAGCACGGAGCATATTCCTTGGCAGATAAATGTCGCCCAGGCAGTTCCCGCGACGCCCATTCTGAACACAGCCACAAACAGCAGATCAAGAGCGATGTTCCCAAGCGACGAGCCGATAAGAAAATACAGCGGCGTGTTTCCGTCACCGAGGGAGGTGAAAATTCCCGTACAGATATTGTAAATAAACAGGAAAAGCAAGCCGAAAACGTAGATATTCAGATACGTGCGGGAGTTCGCGAAAATGCTCTCGTCCGTGCCGAGAAGCCGCAGAAACAACCCGCTTGTGAAATACCCGACAACTGTTAATACCGCCGCGAGCACTCCCGTGGAGATAAGCGACGTGAACACGGCGGTTTTCATCTGTTTGTAATCCTTCGCGCCGAAAAGCGTCGAGATGACGACCGAGCACCCGACGTTCATTCCCGTGCCGATTGCGAGGAATATCATCGTAATCGGATATGACGCGCCGATAGCCGAGAGCGCATCCTTGTTTATCAGCCGCCCCGCGATAATGCTGTCGGCGATGCTGTAAAGCTGCTGGAAAACCACGCTTATCAGCAGAGGCAGCGAGAATTTCAGCAGGTTTGCCGTAACCTTTCCTTTTGTTAAGTCCTTAACCATTCAGATAACCTCGATTAGAAGTTAGAAGCAAGAGGCAAGAATTTATTATGAAATCTTGCCTCTTGTTTGATTATTTTTTCAGCTTAGCCTCCGCCTTTAATCTCAAATCACGTTCAAGAATGACCTTGCGTATACGAATATTCTTGGGAGTGACCTCAACAAGCTCGTCGTCCTGGATAAATTCAAGGCTCTCCTCAAGGCTCATATGCTTGTATGGAATGAGCTTCAGCGCGTCGTCCGAGCCGCTGGCTCTCGTGTTTGTGAGGTGCTTTTTCTTGCAAACGTTTACTACGATGTCGCCCGCCTTAGGTGACACGCCGACTATCATTCCCTCGTACACGGGAACGCCCGCGTCGATAAACAGCGTGCCGCGCTCCTGCGCGTTGAACAAGCCGTAAGTAACCGCCGTGCCAGTTTCCCACGCGACGAGCGAGCCCGCCGTTCTTCTCGGGATATCGCCGAAATACGGCTTATAGCCGTCAAAAATCGAGTTCATAACGCCCTCGCCCTTAGTGTCGGTCAAGAATTCGCTTCTGTAACCGAACAGCCCGCGCGACGGAATGAGATACTCTAATCTCGTGCGGGAGCCCACGGGGTGCATTTCCTGCAATTCGCCCTTGCGCTGACCCATTTTCTCCATTACAGCGCCGACCGCTGTTTCGGGAACGTCGATAACAAGCCGCTCAACGGGCTCGCACTTCTGCCCGTCTATTTCCTTATACAGAACGCGCGGCGTGCTTACCGAAAGCTCGTAGCCCTCACGGCGCATGGTCTCGATAAGTATCGAAAGGTGCATTTCGCCGCGCCCCGCGACGTTCATTGCGTCGGCGGTGTCGCTGTCCGAAACGCGAAGTGAAACGTCCTTCAGGGTTTCCTTCATATCCTCAAACATGCGCACCACCTTGATGTTGGC
>CAYSHU010000190.1:0-4479 GCA_964430965.1 uncultured Ruminococcus sp.
AGGAATACAACGAAAGCCAAGGCGAGATTATTATCGACACGTTTGCGCAGGGCTTTAAAATCGGGCTGAGCTTGGCGGCAGAGGGGCTGCGGCTTGGCGGCACGTAAACGCTCCCTGTTGCAAGCCGCTTCTTACCTCTAAAAATTCTTTCGTCTACCGAAAAAGTCCGCAAAAAATAGCCAACATCCACCTGAATATAATCCACATTTTGGTGAATACTAATAGCCGAAAGGACTGATTCGGTGAAGAAAACAACGTTGATAATAGCCGCCTTTGGCGCGGCGGCGGTCTGCTCGGCGGGGGCGGCGGCTATCGTCCCGCGGGCGGTGGAGGGTGCGGCTCCCGCGGCGGAAATCCTAACAGTCGAAACGCGAGAGTATTGCGAGAGCGTGGGCGGCAGCGGCGCGTTTATGTACATCGACCAGCGCGAAATAACCTCGTCGCTGCCGCTTGTTATTGAGAAATTTTCCGTCAGCGTCGGCGATTTTGTGAGCATCGGCGACGAGATAGCCACCGTCGACAGGCGCTCCTCGGCGGCGCTTATCGAGAGCTTCGGGCAGGTGAAAACTCTCGCGATCCCCGCGTCAAACCTCGAAACCGCGCTTGCCCTGATCCCCGAAAAAATTACCGCGGATTGCGAGGGACGCGTCATCTCAACAGCCCCAAGCGGCGCGGCTATCCAAAGCGGCTCGGCGATCGCAAGCCTTGCTTATGAGGACGAGCTGTGCGTGTCCGCGGCGATAAGCGAGCTCGACATCGCAAAAATCACCGTTGGTCAGCGCGCGGTGATAACTCTCGCGGCGTACCCCGACGAAGAATTCACGGGCACGGTTACAGACATCGCCGTCGCTGCCCGCGACAGGTACAACGGCGCGGTTTTGGAAACCGTCGTGGACATCACAGTAACTCCCGATAACCCCCCCAACAATCCCGATAAGCGCCTGAAGTCGGGGCTCTCCGCGGACGTTTCCGTCGAGCTCTCCGAGCCTCGCGATATCTGCGTGGTTCCGTATAACGCGATAGGGCAGGATGATTTGGGCGAGTACGTTTTTGTGTTCGAGAACGGCAAGTCGATCCGCCGCGAAATAACCACGGGCGCGGAGTTTGCCGACGGCGCGGAAATTATCGCGGGAGTTGAGGCGGGGGAGCGCGTCTTTAACGAGCCCGAGAAGCTGGCGAAAAGCAGCTTTATCAGAGTTGAAAACACGAGGTAAAAATGACGATAATCACAACAAGAGCCTTTTCCAACATATTCCGAGCGAAAACGCGCTCTCTGCTTACCATAGCGGGCATCGCCGTCGGGGTTTTCGCGGTGGTGCTGATTTCCACGGTCGGCGCGGCGGGGACGGCGCAGGTGAGCTCCACGCTGCTTACAATGGGCGTTGACACGCTTCTCGTACAGAGCGCCGAGAGCGCAGTTTCCGCGACGCTCACCGATGTTGACGCCTCCGAGATCGCGAAGCTCGACGGCATAAGCGACGTAATGCCGCTTATGGCAAGCGTCACCGAGGCGAAAATGCTCGACAGGCGGCTGGACGCTTACGTCTGGGGAGTGGACAAATCCGCCGATAGGCTTATCTCCCTTGAGGCGGCGCACGGGCGGCTTATCACGGGTTCGGACACCGCCGCGCGGGCGCGGGTCTGCGTCATCGACGAGGTGTTCGCGCTCGAAAGCTACGGCAGAAGCAACATCGTCGGCAAGAAGCTGAAAATGTATCTCGGCGGGAAATTCCACGAGTTTGAAATCGTCGGCGTGGCGCGTTCGGGGCTTTCAACTCTCCAGAATATGCTCTCAAACATAATGCCGAATTTCATTTATATCCCGATAACAACAATGCAAGGACTCTGCGGGCGGACGACCTACGACAAGCTCGCCGTCAAGCTCTCCGACCCGAACGCCGACGCGGCGGTCGTAAAGCGAGTAACGGCGCGCCTGGACGAGCTCCACGGCATTAAGGACGGCTACAAATGCAACAATCTTCTTTCACAAAAAAGCCAGCTCGACGACATTCTCTCGATAGTCACGACAGCCCTGTCGCTTGTCGCGGGCATTTCGCTTGTCGTTTCGGGGATTTCCGTGATGACAACAATGATGATGAGCGTCGGCGAGCGCACGCGGGAGATCGGCATCAAAAAAGCAATCGGCGCGCGACGCCGTGACATCATCGCAGAGTTTTTGAGCGAGAGCGTGATCATGACGCTCATAGGCTCGGCGGTCGGGATAGCTCTGGGGCTTGCGGTGTCGTTTGTCGGCTGTATCATAACGGGAGCGGCGTTTGTATTAAACGTCACCTCCCTGCTGATCTCCGCGGGCGCGGCGGCGATAATAGGCGCGGTTTTCGGAGCGTACCCCGCGTTCAAGGCGGCGAAAATGAACCCCGCGGAGGCGCTTCGAACTTAACTGTTTGCCGTTTTCCCCGCCGAAGGCGGGGAAAACGGCAATTGAACACATTATGAAAAAGTTGTACTCGTTTTTCGTTATTTTTTCGGTGATCTTGAGCGGCGTGGTTTTCGCGGCGGCTTATTTTCTTTTGAGCTTTTCGTGGATCTTAAGCCTCGCGTTTGTGATCCTCGGCGCGGGATTTTGGGCGGCGGCGTATTTTCGGTTTAAATCTGTCGAATACCGCGACGACGGCGAGCGCTTGATTGTCCGCCGCGGGATATTTTTCCGTGCGGAAACTTCGCTCAAAAAATCGGGAATTCTATATGTAACGATAGTGAAATTTGGCTCTATGACGCTGTTTTCCGTGCTTCACACCGCCTCGGGGAGCGTTTTCGTCTTCGCCGAGTTTTCTCAAAATCCGCGCTCCTAAGCCGAGTTTTAAACTTTTTTAACATAGTTTTCAACAATTTGTAATTTTTTCGGATTCCTTCGATTTGGAAATTCGGCTTGAATATCACAAATAAAAATTTGCTCGCCGTTTTAATAATTTGGCGAGCAAATTGCATAAAATAAATATCGCTTAACACCCGTCATTTTTGCCGTCGCTTACTGCCTTCGGGAGAAACTCATATAACTCGCTGTAATTTTCTTCCTCGCGAGCGCTCGGTGCCGCGGGGATAAGCCCCGTGCAGTCCTGCCCCGAGGAGATGTTCATTGCGGCAAGGTTTTCGTTTACCTCCTCATCAAGCTCGTCAAGCTCCACGCCTTTCGGGTCGGGGAACGGATAATCCTCCATTAAGCTCACTCCTTTCAATAGTAGTATTTACTACCGAAAGAAGCATTATTCAATGTACAGTGTACAATTGACAATTTCGGAACGCTGCCTGCGGCGGCGAACTTAAAAATCCCCCGCGAAGCGGGGGATTTTTAATACGCGCGCGAAGCGCGCACTATAATTGTCAATTATACATTGTACATTGTCAATTGTATTACTTCTTCGCTCTTTTCGCGCGTTTCTCTGCGCGTTTATCACTCTTGTAGGGCGTTTTGCTTCCCGCGTTCGGGGCGGTGGGGTTCAGGACTTTTTCGCGCTCGGGCGGTGCTTGCAAACGCACGGGCATTGTCAGCACGAGCTTCACCGTTTCCTCGCGGATAGCGGCTATCATATCGTCGAACATATTAAAGCCCTCAAAGCGATACTCCTCAACGGGGTTGCGCTGCGCGTAGCTTCGAAGTCCGATGCCGTTTTTCAGCTCGTCCATAGCGTCGATGTGGTCCATCCAGTAGCGGTCGACTGTTTTGAGCAGGCACACGCGCTCGAGCTCGCGCATATTATCGTGACCCAGCTCGTCCTCGCGGAGCTTGTACATAAGCTCGCCGCGCTTTGTCACAAAGCCTATTACGTCCTCCTGCTTTATCTCGTTCAAATCGTCGACGGAATATCTCAAATCCGTATCCATAAGGTACAAATTAAGATACTGCGAGCGCAGTCCGTCGAGGTTCCAGTTCTCGGCGATCGGGTCGGAGCAGTAGGTCTTGACAATCGTGTCGATGTCCTGCTTCATCATAGAAATAACGTTGCTGTGGATATCCTCTCCGTCTAGGACCTTACGCCGCTGCGTGTAGATAGTTTCGCGCATTTTCGACATAACGTCGTCGAAATCGAGAACGTGCTTTCTTATCGCGAAGTTGTTGCCCTCAATCTTCCGCTGAGCGCTTTCGATAGACTTCGACAGAAAGCCGACCTCGAGCGGAATATCCTCCTCGAAGTGCATCTTCTCCATAATCACCTTAACTCTGTCGCCGCCGAACAATCTCATCAGATCGTCCTCCAGCGAGATATAGAAGCAGCTTTCGCCGGGGTCGCCCTGACGACCCGCGCGTCCGCGCAGCTGGTTGTCGATACGTCTTGATTCATGGCGCTCCGTGCCGATGATAAACAGCCCGCCGAGCTCGCGAACCTCCGCCGCCTCGGGCGCTATCTTATCGTCGTATTTCTTCATCAGCTCCTGATATTTCTTCCGCGCGTTGATAATTTCCTCGTCGTCCGTTTCCGCAAAGCCCGTCGCTTCTTGTATCAGCGCGTCGGAATATTC
>CAYSHU010000191.1:0-1201 GCA_964430965.1 uncultured Ruminococcus sp.
GAACCGCGCCTTGACTATCCTGTCCTCCAGCGAATGGAACGTGATTATCGCCATTCGCCCGCCGATTTTCAACCGCTCAAAGCCGTCTGTCAGCGCTTTTTTCAGAGCGTCAAGCTCGCCGTTCACTTCAATTCTGATCGCCTGAAAGCTCTTGCGGCACGGGTTCTTGTCACGTCTGTACGCCGCGGGAACGCTTTGCTTTATTATCTCCGCGAGCTCGCCCGTGCGTTCAATCGGCTTTTGCGCCCTTGCCTCGGCGATTCCGCGGACGATTTTCGCCGCGTATTTCTCCTCGCCGAATTCAAACAAAATCCGCCTTAAATCCTCCTCCGCGTAGTCGTTTACCACATCTCTCGCGGAGAGCAGCTCTCCGCTTTTTGCGCCGCCCATTCTCATATCAAGCGGCGCGTCGTTGTGGAATGAAAACCCGCGCCCCGCGTCGTCGAGCTGGTGCGACGAAACGCCAAGATCCGCGATTATGCCGTCGAGCTTTTCAATTCCCATTTCATCAAAAACTTCATTCATCTCAATGAAGTTACGGTTCACGAGCGTCACGGGAAGCCCCTTAAGCCGCCCCCCGGCAGCCTCGATTGCCTCCTTGTCCCTGTCAAAGCAGATAAGCCTCCCCCCCGAGAGCCTTTCCGCAAGCTCCAGACTGTGACCGCCGCCGCCTGTCGTAAGGTCCGCGTAGATGCCCGCCGCGTCCCCAAACGCGCCGTCCACCGTTTCCCTCAGCAAAACCGTCGTGTGCCGGAATTCCATTAAATTCCGAGCTCCTCGGCAAGCCTCGAGATGTCCTCAAGAGAAGTCTTGCTGTTATACTCCTCCCACGCGGTCTTGTCCCAGATTTCCGCACCGTCGACAAGTCCCACGACCACGACCTCGCCCGTGATGTTCGCGTAGCTGCGAAGCGCCGCGGGGATTGCGATTCTCCCCTGCTTGTCCGGCTCTACCTCGCTGCCCCCGCCGATCAAGAAACGCTCGATCGGCTTCGCGATGTTTGACGGCTTTCCGCGAAGCGATGCCTTAAGCGCCTCCCAGCTTTCGGCGGTGTAGACCGTCAGGCACTTTTCGTTCAGGCTGTTACAGATATAGAAATGTTCGCCGAACTCGTCGCGCAGCTTTGCGGGAAAGTTCATTCGTCCCTTGACGTCGACGGTGTGTTCATACTCGCCGTACATTTCTATATTTCCCCTTTAGA
>CAYSHU010000191.1:1211-4452 GCA_964430965.1 uncultured Ruminococcus sp.
GTTATCCCCAAACGCAACTTCTCCGAACTTACCTCGTAGATTCTTACCCCTGAACGATTTCTCCCGCCCTCCTCAGGCGGATTATCCGTAGATTATGTATTTTCCCTCGGTAACCGGGCGTGATTTATATTTTTTATTAACTTTTCACCCAAACAGTGAAATTTCACACCACTTTTACCCACTTCTAATTATAAACCACTTTTTCTTTTTTTGCAAGGGCTTTTGAGCTATTTGTGAAGAAATTCGGAAAAAACTTTTGTTCATATTTTTGTGCAACTTTAACAAAAAAGCGCCTTGAAACATCAGCTTCAAGGCGACAAAATTGTGCAGTTTTTCGCATATATTGCGGTAAGAACTTTTCAAAAAACTATATCTTGGGTGGCAGCAGAGAATTGTTCACTTGTTTTTAACAAAAGAAATTAACTTTATTAAGTAAAAAATCACTTCCCGGAATTATTCAACAGCTCCTTTTTCCGCCGCTTGGCGCTGCCGCGGAGCTGCTGCGTTCTCGCTGTTTCGTATTTGCAGCCGCTGTCGCGCGGATCCTTCTGGAATTGCTCCAGCGCGAGATTGCAAAGCTCGATGACGCGCTCGGGGTCGGCGTTCGCCTCGTCGAGAAGCTGCGCCTCCGTGCGATAAACCATTCCGAGCTCGTAGCATTTGTCCGGGAAATGCTCCTGCCGCAGCGAAAGCTCCGCTTGGAACAGCTCGGCACTCTTTTCAAGCCGCGCCGTACCCGCGTAAAAGCACGCGAGCGTGTGATAATGCGCCGCAAGCCGCTCCAAATCGCCGCTTTCCTTGATTATCGCGCCCGCCCTGCCGTAATATTCCTCCGCCTCGGACAGCTTGTTCAGCGCCCACAAGCACCGCCCGACGAGCTTGTAATGCTCGGCGAGCTCAAGCTGCTCCGCGCCCGAGCTCTCCAACCGTTTGATTATCTCAAGCTGAAGCTCTAAAGCGTGCGAAAAGTCGCAGTTTGCGGCGTTACCGTAAAACTCCTTGCTGAAAAGCTCGTTCAGCTCGTCAAGAGAAACGGACGCGAAGCGCTCCGCCTTGCGCTGCTCCGCGGTCTTGCGCGGAATGACGTGCAAAAACAGCATCTCCTCGGCGCTCGGGTCATACTCCCCGACAAGAAACGTGCCGTTTTCCTCGTCGAAATTAAGCGACGTGTGCTGCGTGCTGCCCTCGGACGGCTCGATAAGCTCCCGCGACGCGCCGTGATTTTTCAGCACCGCGTCTATCTCCGCGCCGGAGTACATAAACTTGTCCCCGCTTCTGAACAGCATTGAAACGAGCATCACGCGCAGCAGCCCCGAAAGCGTCACGCCGTCGGTGGGTCCCCACATTATCGAGCGGTTTTCCTCGTTGATCTCGCCGAAAGCAATGTCGAAATCGCCGCTGTCATCATCGCCGAGCTCTATCCCCACGAAAAAGTTGTCGCCCCTGCCGATTTCCATAATATGTATCTCGCCGTCCTCGGTCGGGAGGTCGAACTCGCGTATCTGATCGGGGTGGAAAAACACGATTTGCCCGCGGTTTATTTCAAGGTACGCGTAGCTTTCGAGATAATCCCGCAGAAGCGGCGGGAGCGAGAGCCCGCGCTCCTTTTCATTCTTGATAAAGTCGCCCTCCCATACGCCGTTTTGCTCGCCGTCGTAGTAGAGCGAAAGCGCTTCGAGGGGCTCTAAATTATATCGCATCGCCATTTCTTCTCCTTATTTAGATTTAAATTTCAAAATTCCCTCACCGCTGCTCCGCTCGCTGCGCTCGCTCTGCAGCGCTGAGGGAACCGGTCAAGATTTTGCTTGCGCAAAATCTTGACACTTTTTGAAATTTCACACTTCGCCGGGGTGATGCTCGCCTCTTGCCTCTAACAGTACAAAACTCTCATTCGTCAAAAAGAAGAACCGCGCGAGCTCGCCCTCGGAAAACTCCGCCGCCATAAACGTCCGCGTTTCCTCGGCAAAGCCTATCGAATACTCTCGGTTAAGCTCCTCGTTATTTTGGACAAGCTCGGGGTCGAAGCCGTTTTCACGGAGAAGGCGCACGGCAAGCTCGGGCTCGTCCGCGATAACCGCCCCGCTCGATTTCAGAATAAGCCCGCAGAGCATCACCTTAAAAAGCTCGGAAAGCGTATCGTCCGACGGCGTGAGCTGCGTGCCCGTCGGCGTGGTTTTCATCAGAAATACGGCAGGGTCGTCGATTTTCTGCTCGTCAACGATAGTTATCTCAAACTCGCCGACGCGCCCGATTATCAAAAGCGGCATTTCCTTGTCCTCGCCATAGCGGAACACGCGCTTTGTCATGATGTTCGGGTGGATAAACCGCGGCGCGTCCGACTGGCGGTTTACGGTCATAAAGCCGTATTCCCGCAGAAATCGGCGCAAAATCGGCGGGAGAATGATGTCGCGCGTTTTGATGTTCACCTCAAAATCCTCCTCAGGAAAACCGTCAGTTTCGCCGCCGTAAAAGATCCTCAACGCGTCAAACGGGTCGAGATTGTGTAGTACAGCCACCTTTTACCCCTCCTAATTTGTTTTGTTTTTGCATCGGGAAATGCTGATTTTTGGGTTCTCCCCGCCTTCGGCGGGGAGAACCCAAATCAGGCATTAACTTAATCTTTGCTTGAAATCCTCGTAGCCGAATTGTCTTATGAGAGCGAGCTCGCCGCTCTCTTTTAATAGGTATATCGACGGCAAGCCCACGCCGTTGAACGTGTTGTTTTTGCACATCGAGTAAATAGCCATATCCTCGAACACAAGCCTGTCGCCCTCTCGGAGAGCGCTGTCGAACGAATAATCGCCGATGATGTCCCCCGCGAGGCAGGTGTTGCCGCCGAGCCGATAGGTGAACGCCTTTTCGTTCGGCTTTCCCGCGCCAATGTTTTTAAATCTAATGTTCGGGCGGTAGGGCATTTCGAGAACGTCCGGCATATGGCACGCGGCGGACGCGTCCGTTATCGCGATATTCATTCCGTTTCGGAACGTATCGAGAATCGTCGTTACAAGATACCCCGCGTTCAGCGCGATAGCCTCGCCGGGCTCGAGATACACCTCAAAGCCGTATTTCCCGCGCAGATTTTTTATCGTTTCAATAAGCAGCTCGCGGTCGTAATCCTCCCGCGTGATATGATGCCCGCCGCCCATATTCAGCCATTTTATTTTCGTGAAATATTTACCGAACCTTTGCTCAACGGCGGATAATGTTTCGACAAGCGGCGCGGCGTTCTGCTCACAGAGCG
>CAYSHU010000192.1:0-4426 GCA_964430965.1 uncultured Ruminococcus sp.
CCGTATGCTCACTCCGCGCTTCGCGCTCCGTTGCGCTACGCTGACGAGACCGGTCAGCCTACGCTTCGCTTCGGCTGACACTTTTTGAAATTTACGTGTTTCTCATCACGATGCTTTAAGCTTCAGCACCGCGATCTTCTCGTCGTTCTCGATCTTGCTGTCAAGCTCCAGCCAAGCAACAACGCCGATAGCGTGCTGCGTCGCAAACTGCTCGCGCAGAACCTCAATATTAAAGTTCTCCGTCATCTTGACCGCCAAGCCGCTGAAATCGCCGTAATAAAGCGCGGGCTTGCCCTTTGCCATAACTATCGCGTCCGAGATATAAACGGGCTTGCCGAACAGCGTGTAGCCCCATTTGGAAGTCGCGTCCTTGTTCAGCAGAAGATTTCCGTCGCCGTCCTTGAGCTTGCGGATAGAAGATCGCATCTTCGAGCTCATAACCCAAATACAGTTGGGATGGTAAACGTCCGGGATAGTGTCCTGCGTTTCGATCAGTTCATCAACCGTAACTCCGTTGGAACTTGCGCTTGTAAGCACGTTCTTCGCGTTCGAAAGCCCTACGATCTTGCCCTCCGTACCGTTGATGACCTCATTGTCTATCCACAACGCGACCGCCTCGGCGAGTTTTCCGATAACGTAACTCAAAATGTCAAACTGCGCGTTGTTCATCAAGCTGCGCGAAACCTTAGTCAGCGCACCGACCAGGAAGCCGCCCAGGGAAATGGATTTCAGCTTGCCCGCGCTTGCCGTCAGCTCCGAAAACTCCTCCTGATATGCGACCTCGATCTTGCCGTCCGCTTCATCGTAGTACGGGATCGAGAGCGTGCCGCGGACGTTGTACTTTGTCGAAAGCGCGTAGATCGGGCTGATCTCCTTAACCTTTTCAATGATCTTGTTCGCAATAGACGTCGGAATGACTGCGCCGTTTGCGGCGGGCGTCCAGTTGTTGTCCGCGGGAGCCGCGGGCATTGTTCCTCCGGCGTCGTCGCCCTCGGCGCGGTATTCCATAGCCTTCCCGCTGCGCAGATATTCCACGAAAGCGCGCTCCTCGGCGGCTTCCTTGGCTTCTTTATTCCCATTCTGCGTCGGGCTGCCGACGTTCGCTTCGGGAACAACAGGCTCGGTAATATCAAGGCTTCGCGCCTCCGAAACGCTCTTGATAGTTGCGTTAAGCTCCTCGACCTTCGCCCTCTTCTCGTCGTAGGTTTTCTGCTCCTCGGACGTAAAGGCGCGGAACTCCTCGACCTTTTTGCCGTCCTTTTCCGTTTCGGTTTTGAGCGCGCCGACCATAGCCTCAAGCTCCTTCAAGAGCATAGCGCGCTGTTCCATAAGTTTTTTCAGCATTACAATTCTCCTTTCAATTTCAGCAGTTCAAGCTCTTTTTGAGCAATAAAAAACGCCTTTTCGGGCGTGTTTTCCGTATTTTCATCGGCGCGGTTCACGGTCTGAACCTCGTCCGGGAAGCCGCGGATCTCGCGAATTTCGGGCGCGCCGTTCGGCTTCGACGAGCGCATTTCAACGCTTGTGCCGACATAAGCGGGCGTTTTCGTGAGCAGCGACACCTCGGAGAGGTCGAAGTCGGTAAGGGTTCGGCGCTTCAGATCGCCGCCGATATCCTCCCAACTCGACCGCGCACCGGAGAATCCGAAGCTCCACCCGCGCAGCTCGCCGCGCTTTGCCGCCGCGACCACCTCCGCGTCGGTTATCACCGCCTCGGCGTGCAGTCCGATAGCGTCCTCGCAAAGCCGCAGCTGTCCGCCGCTCACCGAGCCGATCTCGCGCTCGTGATTGAAGTACAGGCGGACGTTCGGATTTCGCTCGATTGCGCGCTTGAAAACTCCCGCGCCGACCTTCTCCACAAAGCGCGAATTAGCCCCCGGAGCCATTTCGGGCGGCAAAACGCGGCTGTCGCGCTCCACGGCGTTGACATAACCCGAGACGCGTATCTCCGCGCCGTTTCGTATCTCAATCTTCAATTCTTTTTGCCTCGCTTTCCTCTTTGGATTCATAAGCCCACATAATTGTTGAAATATTCACTATCCCAATCATCGAATTGCACTCGTCGCGCAAACATAGCAAACTTTTCTCGGAATCAACGCTCCAACTTTTCCCGCCACTGAGATCAAAGCATATTCTTTGACCATCACAACAAACGATTTTTAAAAATTTCATTTCATCACCACCTTTCACGGATTTAGGGTATAAAAAAGCGCTTTGCACGCGAATGCAAAACGCTTTTTTTATTAAGTGTATTAGCCCATCATTTGCCGAAATAAAAGAATAGTCCTAAATTTCTCGATTGCCTTGTCGTTATATCTGAAGGTGTCGACTTCCCGATCGGAGTATTCGGACTTAGAACGGTACCAAGCTCCGTATTCGGACGTTTTTAAATTGTGTTCGTTGGAAATTCGTCCGATTTTCTGGGCGGTTACTCCAAACATTTTTCCGACCTCGGCGGCGGAGTAGGTTTTCTGGTCGAAATTCGGCTGCGGAGTAAGCTCCGTTCCCGAAAGAACCTCGGCGGCTTTTTCCAAAAGAATGTTTTTACATTCGGTAGAGAGCGTCTCGATCTTTGCGAGCTTCAAGAACTGGTTGGAAAGGCGGACTTTCGCGTTCATTTCCTTGATTGCAAGAGCCTTGTTAGACTTTTCCGCCTTTGGAACGCTGTACGAGCCTGTTTTACGAATAGCGGGTAATACCTCGGAAGTGACCCACTTGCGAAACGGCTTCGCCTCGGGCTTGTTCGAGCGAAGTACAACGCAGTACAAGCCGCTTTCGCTTATAACCGTCATTTCCTGTTTACCGCCGGGGGTGTGAATCTGACTCATACCCTTTTCATCTTCATCAAGTCGTTCGGCAACACGTGCCGGAGTTCCTAATCCCAAAATCTCGCAAACATCTTTGAGGACGAACCACGGCTCGCCGTTCTTCTCGACAGTGCGCACTTGTGCGTTGTTGTAAGTGAAGGTTTGGAGTTCGTTCATACTGCTTCCTCCTCCCGCTCTCTTGCCTCGATTGCACGCTTTTCAATTGTGTTCACAATGGCAAATCTGCAATCAAGGCATATATCAACCTGGGAACCATCGGTGGTTCGGTGCATTGTTGCCCAAAAAATTCCGGACACCCCACTTACAGTAATTTCCGAAGGTTGGGGGAATAATTCTCCACAAATATCACACTTGTACGCTTTCATACGACAACCCTCTTTTCCGCTTTAGCCGCCTTTACGCCCTGAATGTAACCATATTCAAATGCCAAACAAGCCGCATCTATAGGGCTTTCTTGCTTACATAAGTCAATCAATTGCATGGTCTCCATGTAATACCGAGGATTTATCTTGATTTTCGATGCTTCAACCT
The DNA here is from genome assembly GCA_964430965.1 of uncultured Ruminococcus sp. Classification (GTDB taxonomy): domain Bacteria; phylum Bacillota; class Clostridia; order Oscillospirales; family Ruminococcaceae; genus CAG-115. Next base: position 3,360 of record CAYSHU010000192.1, read on the forward strand.
TTTCCTTTATGCTTTTAACATTTCTAGCCATAATAAAAACTTCCTTTCAAAAAATACTTGACAAGGAAGCCCATCTAGTGTATAATAGATTTAGATAGGGTTTTCCTGTCGGTTGTTTGTAAAGCACTCGTTTATCTCTTGGTCGGGAGAACGGGTGCTTTACTTTTCTTCTGCTTTTAAATCAGATTTTAACTTTTTGATACCCCTGCGAGCGGCTTCCATTTTACTAACATTCTCTTGTTCACAATACTTGTTGAGGATTTCCTCACTTTCCTTGTCAAGCCGAACGTGTATTGGAACGCCTTTAGGGTTATCGGTTGGTCTGCCTGTACGCGGACTCATTTCATCACCTCACTTTTGAAGCCCAAAATAATTATAGCATTATTGAAGCCCAAAAGTCAAGCAATTTTTGAAAGTTTGTATATTTGCACAAAAATAGCGTTCTGTTTTTATGCAGAACGCTATTATAATCTTTTACCTTGCTTATCCGCCAAACATAAATTGTCTGCACTCATCAAAAGTATCTACATGATAGAACCCTTTTTCTGTATTAGGATCCCCTATTTCGTAGCTGTATTTCGATGAAAATAATAAATCGGAAATACAGATGTGATACTCGCCGTGCTCGTATTGAATAAGACAAACTCTGTCTATATTGTCTTCTTTATGAAAATCTGGACAACACTGAACATACACGACATCACCGTCAGCCGCTGTTACAAAAACTTGTGCCACCGTTCTGTCGTCAGGCTCAATAAATTCAACTTCGTATCCCTTTTCTTTTAACCCCTCGGCTTTTTTCTTGATTTCACTAAATGGCGTTTCACCAAATCCTTCGTACAGAGTTACAAACGCATCCCTATACAACTGAGTTATTCCCGTTTGGATAACCGGATTTTCATATTTAGACGTTATACTTGAACTACTAATTATAGAACTACTTGATGTGCTAGTGCTTGATTTGCTAGTCGTAGACGATTTCCCGCACCCCGAAACAAACATCACCGCCGCCAAAGCGCAACATAGCAAAATAGGCTTTTTCATACCCAAAAACCTCCAAAAAAGAA
>CAYSHU010000193.1:0-4415 GCA_964430965.1 uncultured Ruminococcus sp.
GCCCCGTGGGCTCGTTCTGCGGCACGGGAATGCACGGCGGCGAAATGTTTATCAGAAGCGAAACAGCGCCGCAGGGTCTGCCGAAGCAGGTTTGCTGCGCGGAGGCTACCGACGAGGAGAAGCTGTCAATACGCCATTACGCCGAGCGCTTTGTAAAGCACTTCGGCGGCAGCGCCGACGAGCTTTTGGCTTCGAAATTTTGGAAGCTCACGCCAAACTCCGCGTCGCCTTATAAGCAGCTTTACGTGAATAACTAGGCGAGCTGATTTGCGGCGTTCCACTAAATTCACTTACGGCGAGGAGGAATATAAAAAATGAAAATATTCGCAGTCGCCAAAACAGAGGAAGCCGCAAGCGGCATCGGCGCGGTCTTGGAGGAGCTTTCGCCCGAGTTCGCGGGGTTTTCCGACGAGCGCGGGGCACTTGAGATTATCGAAAAATCGCCGTGCGACGCGGTTGTTGTATCACTTCCGCTTAACGGCGAATTCGGGCTGGATTTCACGGCGGAGCTCTCGAAGAAAAGCAGCGCGGCGATCATCGTCCTCGCAAGAGCGGACATCGCCGAGGAGGTTCAGCGGCGGATCAAGTTTACGGGGGCGTTCGTTATAGGAAAGCCGTTCCCGAAAAGCGTACTTGCGAACACCGTGAAAATGGCGCTGCTCGCGAAAGAAAATATGGAGCGTCTTGAGAAAGAAAACAGCGAGCTGACGAAACAGCTCGACGACGAGAAAGCCATTAACCGCGCGAAGTGCTGCCTTATCGAGTACTTAAACCTCACCGAAAGCCAAGCCCACCGCCACATTCAAAAGCTCGCAATGGACACGCGAAAAACGCAGCGAGAGATTGCGGACGACATTCTGCGGACTTACGCGGGCGTAATCAATGTATAATGTAGAATTGACAATGGACAATTTCGGTCGCGGCTTCGCCGCATATTAAAAAAATCCCCCGCGAAGCGGGGGATTTTTTAATCGCGCGGAGCGCGTATCTTAATTGTCCATTATCAATTCTACATTCTCAATTATTCTTCGGTTTCTTCGGGCGTTTTGTATTCGCTGATTGTCACGCTCTCGATGATGATGTCCGTTTTGGGCTTGGTTTGGTTGCCCTCTCTGCCCATTACCACGTCAACGCCCGAGAGCTTATCGAGCACGTCAAAGCCCGAGTAAATCTGCCCGAAAACCGTGTAGCCGCCGTCCCAGAGAGGGTTGCCACCCTTTTCGGCGTATTTCTTCACAACGTCCTCGGACGCTTTGCCTATCATATCCGCGAGTGCGGTGTAATAAGCCTCCTCGTAGGTGACATATTCAAGCAGCGGGTCGCCCTCCTCAAGGCTCTCCTTTTGGTCGGTGTAGCTTGTCGCCACTTCCTTGATCAAATCCGCGGAATATTGCGTAATATCGTCGGTCTTTTTGTTGTTCACCATATAGAACGTCGTCGTGTTGTAGCCGTATTGATCCGCCACATAGCCCACCGCTCCGTAGAAGTTCCGCGCGTCTTCGTGGGTTTCCACGCCGAACTGCCCGTCGTCGCTTACAAGCGCCGTGCCGCCCGTGCCGTCGCCGTTAAGCGAGCCGCCGCGGATACACTCATCCTTTGCGACGTAGTGGATTTTCAGCCCGTCGTAATAGCCGCTCTCGGCGAGCTTGATGAAATTATCCACCGCTTTGGGGGCTAAATCGGGGAACAGCTTGACGGAAATCGTGCCGTAGTCCTCGATTACGATGTCGGCGATTTTATCTCCGTCGGCAAGCGTAATTTCCTCAGCTACGTTGCCCGCGGGAGCCTTGCTGCAGCCCGTAAGGCTCAACACACAGCCCGCCGCAAGCAGACAGCTCAAAACGGTGTTCTTGAATTTTTTCAGTTTCATTTTCAATACCTCGCTTTATTCAAAAATCGAAACGGTTACGTTTGTGATTATTATATCCTCAACGGGCTTGCTGGGCTCGCCGCTGCCGTTGTCCTCGACCTCTACCGCGGAAATCGCGTCTACAACGTCAAAGCCCTCGTAAACCTGCCCGAAAACCGTGTAGTTTCCGTCCAGCCCTGCGTAGCCGCCGACCTCTTGATAACGCGCCTTCACGTCGTCGGTAGCGTAGGTCTTGAAGTCCAGCGTGTTCTGGTCGTACTGGATTTTGTAGAGCTTGTTGTTTATCTGCGCGTCGGTTAGCTTCTTCGCGTCAGCGGTGAGCTCGTCCAGGCGGTAATTTATGCTGTTCGTAATTCTTTCGGAATCCGACGTATCAATTGTCTGCGGAGCTTTGGAATTCACGATATAAAACTGCGTTGAGTTCTTCCCGCCCGCGTTGGCATAGCAAAGCGCTCCGTAATAATGGCGGGCGTTCTGGGCGGTTTCTATGTCGAATTGTCCGCCGTTCACCAGCGCCTCACCGCCCGTGCCGTCGCCGTTAAGAGAGCCGCCCTGAAGCATAAAGCTGTCAATCACTCGGTGAATTTTCAATCCCTCGTAATATCCCGCGTCGCAGAGCTTCTGGAAATTCTCAACGCCCACGGGCGCCGCCTTCGGGAAAAGCACAGCCTTTATCTCGCCGAAGCCCTCTATCTCAAACGTCGCGATCAAATCCCCGCTTTTCGGGGAAACCTCGGCGACGTTTCCGTCAAAGCCCTCGATAACGGCGGGCTTGTTGCTTTTTACGTTATAGCGCTTGCCGATGCAGCCGCTAAGCGTAAACGCCATTGCTCCGCAAAGCAGCGCGGCGCATATTTTCTTCATCATTACTGCTCCGCTCCTTTCGACTCCTCGGTGTCCAAATCACTCAAGCCGCTGCCCGCGGGCTTATCGTGAAGCGGTGGTCTGGGATACTCGTCCGTTTCGTCGCCGTCCTTAAATTCCGAAATCGTTACGGATTTAATCAGCACAACGTCCGTTGCCTCGGCCTTGTCGTTCGCGGGAATCATCGTCAGCTTTCGCATAACGTCCATTCCGAGGTACACCTGCCCGAAAACGGTGTACTCCCCCGCGTAACCGAACACCCCGCCGACCTCATAAAACCTGTCGAACATCGCTTTCATATTCTCGCGGACGAGCTCGTCCTCTAAATCCTTCGTGCCGTCCTTCAGCTCGACGATAGCCTCCTCAGTGAGAGTTTCCGCGTCGTTGTTGATCATAAACCAACGCGCGTCGCTTTTGCCCGCTTTTTCGGAGTAGCTCAGAAGCGCCCCCGCGAACGGCCACAAATCGACGGAATACTCATTTTCAATAAGCTCATCGTCGCTCTCTCTGCCGAGATATCTGCCCTTTTTGTCCTCAAAGCCGCCCGTCAGAAAGTACATATCGCGTTTCGCGCTCTTTACGGGCATATTGTTATACTCGCCCGCGTTGGCCTTATCAATGAAATTCTTAACAGTGTTCGGGGCGTACTGCTCGTAAAGCACGACCCGAAGCTCGCCGAGCTCCGTATCAATAATCGCGATTTTATCGCCCTCCGACGGAGGTTTGAGCTGGATATAATCCAGATTCATCTGCGTAAAATCATAGCTCATCATTCCGTTTTCGGGCTCGGGCTCCTTGCTTTTGCAGCCCGAAAGCGCAACGAGAGATAATGCAAACACCGCCGCGAGAATTGCGGCTATTATCTTCTTCAAAGTAACTTTTCCTTTCCACATCTTGGATCGGCATCTCGGGAGATCACGCCTTTTTGACGATAGTCCCCTGCCGTGTTTCCTCTACGATATATCCCATTTCGGCAATTTTATCGCGGAGCGCGTCCGCCTGCGCGAAGTCCTTTGCCTTTCGCGCGGCTTTTCTCTGCTCTATAAGCTCGGTTATCTCCGCGGGGATTTCGTCGTCATTATTATTATACAACAAACCAAGTACGTTTGTCAATCCCGAAAATTCATCAAAATATGCCGAAACATCTCCCTTTGTGATGTTCGCGTCGGAAAGCGCGGTGTTTATCCTGCGGACAAGCTCGAAAACCGCCGCGATGCCGTCCGCGGTGTTCAGGTCGTCGTCCATTGCCTTTATAAAATCCTCGCGGGCGGCTTTGACGTTTTCAAGCGTTTGTGCCGAAGCCTCGCCGTCCTTTGCCGTATTCAGCACGCGCTTCATCGCGTCGCGGCAGTTGTAAAGCCGCTCCAGCGCCGCCTTGCAGCTTTCGATCACCTCTACGGTGTAATTCAGCTGACCTCTGTACTGCACGGAGAGAAGCATAAATCTAATCGGCTCATATCCGAACTTCGCCGCCATATCGCGGACGAGGAAGAAATTCCCCGCGGATTTCGACATTTTCTTGTTGTCGACGTTTAACATTCCGTTGTGCATCCAGATATTCGCGAGAGTGCAGCCCGTCGCGCACTCGCTCTGGGCTATCTCGTTTTCGTGGTGCGGGAAGATCAGATCCGCGCCGCCGCCGTGAATGTCAATCGTGTCGCCGATATAGTGCCGCGACATC
>CAYSHU010000194.1:0-4391 GCA_964430965.1 uncultured Ruminococcus sp.
CGACCCGTTCGCGCCGCATATCGCGTCGGAGCTGTTTGAAACGCTGGGCTTCGGTCTGGTTCACGAAGAAAAGTGGCCGGAGTTTGACGAGGCGCTCTGCGCGGACAGCACGGTAGAGCTGGCGGTTCAAGTAAACGGCAAGGTCAAGGCAAGATTTAACGCGCCCGTTGACTGCGATAAGGACGAGCTTATCAAAATGGCTGAGGAGCTCCCAGAGATAAAGGCGCTGCTTGACGGGAAAACTATCGTGAAGCAGATCGCGGTGCCTAATAAGCTGGTGAATATTGTAGTGAAGTAAGCTAATAATAGGCTGTTTGAGGTGGAAAAATTCGTTGCCGTCCACACGCCGATGGTTTGACAAGAACGGCTTGCCGTTTTGAGAGATGCAGGAGAAAGCGACGCCTGCCGAACAGCCGATTAGTGAGCCTCCCGAAAATTCGGGAGGCTTTTCTTTTTTCGCCTAATTTTCACAAAACTCGCTTGACAAGCCTGTCGAATAATGTTAAAATAAAGAAAATGGGGTAATTTCCGCGCGGCTCTTAAATAAATACACAAAACGAGCAGAAACGCGGGAATTTCGAGAAGCAAAACGACGCAAAGGGGAAAATTATGGGGAAACTGAAAATCATCATTAGGGCGGCGTGCGCGGCGCTTTGCGCGGCGTTTGTCGTGACTATCTCGGGGAGCTTTTGGAGCAGAGCCCGCGCGGCTTCGGAAACCGTCGCGGAAAAGCAGCAAAGAGTAAACGAGCTCCGCGAGGCGAATTTGCAGCGCCAGCAGCAGATAAACGCGCTGGACGGCGACATCTCCGAAAACGAAACGGCAATGGCGCTTATCGGAGATCAGATAGACGGCTACCTCGCCGAAATCGCGGCGTATGATGAGCTTGTCGCGGCGAAGCAGACCGCCGTTGAGATCAAGCGTGAGGAGATCGCAGCGGTCGAGCAGTCTATCGCCGACAACGAAGCCGAAATCGAAGAGAAAAAAGCCAAGGCGGCGGAGCTTGAAGCCGAAAACAAGGCAAATCTCGAAAAATTCGGCAAGCTCGCAAGATATATGTACATGAACGGGCTGTACTCGGCGCAGCTACCGCTGCTCAACGGCTCGAACGACTGGTTTGATTATTATGTCTACTCCGAGGCGGTTGACAATATCACTAAGCAGAACGCCGATTTTATGAACGAGATAAACGCCTCTATCGAGCAGCAAAAGCAGATGATAGTGGAGCTTAACGCGGAGATCGACGCGCTGGAAATCCGCAAGCAGGAGCTTCTTGACGAGAAGGCGGAGCTCGAGCAGCAGGAGGCGGAACTGGAAGCCACAAAGGCGGGCTATGAATCGGAAAAGAGCGCGAAGCAAAGCGAGCTCTACTCCCTCGCGGCGGAGAACGACGAGTTTATGGCGAAGATTGCGGGACTTAAAACCAGCATCGCGGAAGCTGAGGAGCAGCTTGAGGAGCTGAACGCCGAAATTGAACAGCTCATTCGGCAAGCTCAACAGAACCGTGACCCGGATATGCCGGATTACAGCGGCGACGGCTTGCGCTGGCCTCTCGACCCTTCTCATAAAAGAATAACTACATATTTCGGGTATGACGGCTGGCGCGGCGGAAATCACGGCGGCATTGACATCTGCGACAGCGCGATAGTCGGCGCACCTATCTACGCGGCACAGTCGGGATATGTTATCACGGTGTCGAACACCTGCACTCACAACGAGGGCAAGGAAGGCTGGACGTGCGGCTGCGGCGGCAACTTCGGTAACTATGTTGTCATCGACCACGGCGGCTCGCTCGCGACGCTTTACGGGCATATGCAGGCGATCTACGTTTATCAGGGGCAGTTCGTGGAAAAGGGCGACGTGATAGGCGAGGTCGGCTCGACGGGCTGGTCGACATGGTGGCATCTGCACTTTGAAACGCGTGTGGACGGCGTGCGCGTTGATCCCCTAAACTACGTAAGCTGACAGAAACAAAAATCCCCCGCTTTTTCAAAAATGCGGGGGATTTTTTTACGCGTTCAGCTCGACGAATCCGAACTCTCCGTTCTCGTACAAAATGCAGCTGTGCGGCGAGTTTTCCTTTGGGAGCGCCACAGAGCCGCAGTTCAGGCAGCGGATTCCGTTTACCGTTTCGTCCTTCGGGATATGCGTGTGCCCGTTCAGCATTACGGCGCCGTTTGGGAGCGGCGGGAGGTTCTGCGGGTTGAATATGTGCCCGTGCGTCAGAAACATCTCAAGTCCGTCGGCGTAAAGCAGCGCGTAATCGGCGAGCACGGGGAAATCGAGAACCATTTGGTCGACCTCGGTATCGCAGTTCCCGCGGACGCAGATTATCTTGTCTTTAAGCGGGTTTAGCAGCTTTATGACCTGCTTGGGATCATGCCCCTCGGGGAGGTCATTGCGCGGGCCGTGGTACAGAATATCTCCCAAAAGGCAGAGCTTTTCGGGCTTCTCCCGCTCGCAGAGCCCGAGCAGCTTTTCGCACCATAGGGCGCTTCCGTGGATATCGGAGGCAAATAAAAGTTTCATAGAAAATCTCCTAACAGCATTGCAAAATCAGCCAGATATCTTCAAAGTTCCGCGCTTCCAAATCGTCGCGGCGAATGTAGAAGTAAATTCGCCCGCCGTCGCCGAACATCAGCTCGAAATCGCCGTCGTCGACTATATCAAGCTGAAACAGCAGCAGCCAGTCCTTCGACGACCACTGCTCCGCTTCCTGGCGGTCAAGCGGCGTTACTTCGTCCCAGCCGTCGCCGAGGTAGTAGCCGCGCGAGATGAGCTCGCACTCCATTGTCATATTCCCTTGAATAGGGTTTGCCCAGCCGAGGAGCTTTGAGATCACGCCGTCCTCCTCAACGCCGAGCTTCTCGCAAATCTCGTCGAACTCGTCCCAGCGCTCGGTCATTTCGTTTTCACGCTGGAGCATAAAGTCCACGCCGCTTGGGTAGGATTTTTCGGACTTCGCCGCGATTTTCAGCGGCGGCAAACGGAAGAATTCCTCCAAATCCTCGGGGAATTCCGCGGTGTGGAGCTTCGTTTTGTCCTCAAACCAAAAGACGCGCGCGCAGCCCTTGTCGTCGGGGTCATAGCCCCATTTCTGCGTATTGAGCTCATAGAAGAACGACAGCACGCCCGTTTTCGGGAGGATGCATTCCGTATCAAATTGCGCGATCTCCTCCAAGTCAAACTGCGCGAGAAAACTGAGCGGGCGGCTTTTTCTCTCGCCGCCGTAGTCCTCGCCCTCGAAATATGGCCACTTGAAGCCCTTGGGAACATCGGGCTTTCCGCCGAAGCGCGTTGTGCCTATTTTATTCTCCGCCGCGTCGCCTATCGTCAATCTGACGGAATTCCGCGCGGATTTTATCAGTTCTTTTTTTATATCGATCATCTTAAACTCCTTTTAAATCAACCGCTGAACGAGCTCCACCGCAAAAACTCCTACGCACGCGCAGACGGCGGTGAGCAACAAGCCGCGCTCGAAAAACGAAAGAATCACCGCTACTAAAAATCCCGCCGCGGCGCTTAACAGGCTGTTGGAGCTTGAGAAAACCGCGGGGATCGTCATTGCGGCGAGCACGGCGTAGGGAACATAATACAGGAAATCCAGCACGAATTTGTTTTGGATCTTCTTGCGGAAAACCGTAATCGGCAACATTCTCACGAGATATGTAACGCCCGCCATAACCGCGACGCTCGCGAAAAGATACATTGCGTCATTCATCGGAGGTCGCCTCCTCCCGCTTATCTTCCTTTCTCGGGAATAACAGCGCCGCCAGCGCCGACGCGGCTATCGCGCAGATTATAATTGAAATTCCGCTTGAAATAGCGTGGAAATTCGCGAGGGTGCAGCTTAATGCCGCGCCGAACAGTACCGTAAAAAGCACGCCGAGGGATTTTTTCGCGGGCGGGATTATAATCGCCAAGAACATTCCGTAAATCGCGATGCCGAGAGCGGATTTCACCATATCGGGCAATACCGCTCCCAAAAACGCGCCGATTGCCGTTCCGCCGCTCCAGAAGACGTATGGGAGCAATTGCAGGCCGTACAGATAACGCGGCGGGAGCTCCCCCGCCTGCCCCGAGGCGACCGCGAAAACCTCGTCCGTTATGCAGAACGCGGTTGTAATGCGATGAAACAGCGTAAATCGCTTGTCGAGCTTCTGCGAGAGCGACAGGCTCATTAAGGCGTAGCGGAGATTGATGATAAGCTGCGCCGCCGCCATTTCGGCGAGGCTGCCGCCCGCCGCGATAATCCCGATGCCCGCGACCTGTCCCGCGGACGTTACGTTCGTCAACGAGATGAGTATCGCGGTTATCGGCGGTATTCCCATACTCACCGCCGTAATCCCAAACGTAAACGACACGGACAAATATCCCAGCGCGATAGGCAC
>CAYSHU010000195.1:0-4317 GCA_964430965.1 uncultured Ruminococcus sp.
GATAAAGTCCTCAATCTGCACGGGATAGAGGTTTTCGCCGCCCGAGATAATAACGTCCTTCTTGCGGTCAACGAGGTAGATAAAGCCGTCCGCATCACGCATTGCCATATCTCCCGTATAAAGCCAGCCGTCCTTTAGGGAAGCGTTTGTCGCCTCGGGGTCGTTGTAGTAACATTCCATTACTCCGTCACCCTTAAGGCAGAGCTCGCCAACGTTCTCTCCCGAAACCTCCGCGCCGTTTTCATCAACGATTTTCACCTGCCAGCCATAGCCGGGAATTCCTATCGCGCCGACCTTATGTACATTTTCAACACCCAGGTGAACAGCGCCGGGTCCTATCGACTCCGAAAGCCCGTAGTTTGTGTCGTACTGCTGATTAGGGAAATAATCGAGCCAGTGCTTTACAAGGCTTTTGGGCACGGGCTGCGCGCCGATATGCATAAGCCGCCATTGCGCCGTTTCATAATCCGACAGCTTGAGCTCGCCCGAATCCAGCGCGTTGAGTATATCCTGCGCCCAGGGAACAAGCAGCCAGACAATCGTGCATTTTTCCCTTGAAACCGCGCTGAGAATTGCTTCGGGCTGAGTGCCCTTGAGCAATACGGCTTTAGAGCCGCTTAAAAGCGACCCGAACCAGTGCATTTTCGCGCCCGTATGATAAAGCGGGGGAATACAGAGAAATACGTCGCCGCGGGTTTGAGAATGGTGATTCTGTTCAACTCGGCAGGAGTGGAGCAGCGCGCGGTGACGGTGCAGAATAGCCTTCGGAAAGCCCGTTGTGCCCGACGAGAAATAAATCGCGGCAAAGTCGTCCTCGGTTATCGGAATTTCGGGGTCGGTGCTCGGACTGTCGGACGTGATGTGATGATAATTTTCCGCGAACGACGGACAGCCGTCGTCAACATAAATCAGCAGTCTGTTCTTGCTGATTTCGTCCGCAATTTCCTCAACGCGCCCGATAAACTCCGCGCCGAAAATCAGCAGGTTTACCTCCGCCAAATCAAGGCAGTACTTGATTTCGTCCGAGGAGTAGCGGAAATTAAGCGGCACAGCAAGCGCGCCCGTCTTCAAAATCCCGAAGTAAATCGGCAGCCATTCAAGGCAGTTCATCAGCAAAATAGCCACCTTGTCGCCCTTTTTTATTCCGCAGTTGATAAGCGCGTTGGCTACGCGGTTGGCTTTTTCGTTGAATACGCTCCAGCTTATTTCGCGGCGATAGCTTGTCCGCTCGGTAGACTGCACGAGGTCGTACTCCCGCCACGTAAAGCGGCGTGTGTCGTTAAGTTGGGGATTGATTTCGACAAGCGCAGTGTCGTTCCCGTACTTTTCGCTGTTTTGCTTCAGTAAGTCAATAATCGTCATAATTTATCTTCCTTGCATTTTATTTTTGTTTGTGCTATAATATAAACATCGCCCGCGCAGCATTTGAAAGACGCAGGCAATTTGCGAAAGCAAGCGCGAAAGCGGAACGGAGCGAAGCGAAGTGAGCATTTCGCGCTTGGCTAGCGAATGAGGAGCGAAGCGACGAATGAGCGGTTCGCAAATTGCTTTTAAATAAGGAGAACAAGATGATTATAGATTTCCACACGCACACATTTCCCGATAAAATCGCCGCGAGGTCTATCGCTATGTTAGCGGAAAAGGGCGGCGCAACGCCGTTTTGCGAGGGTACGCTTTCGTCGCTGAAAGAGAGCATGAAGCGCGGCGGGATTGATTATTCCGTTATCCTGCCCGTCGCCACAAAGTCCGAGCAAGTCGGCTCGATAAACCGCCTCGCCGCCGAGCTCAACGGCAGGGACGGGATATTCTACGCCGGGGCAATTCACCCGGCCTGTGAAAACATTGAGCAAATCCTCGCTGATATTAAAGGAGCGGGATTGTTCGGTATAAAGCTCCACCCGGATTATCAAGGCGTTTATTTTAACGACGAGAGGGTTTTGCGAATTCTCGAAGCTGCCGCAAGGCGCGGGCTGTATATCGTCACGCACGCGGGCAGAGATATTGCCTATCCGAACGACGTACACTGCACGCCCGACCATATTCTGTACGCGTTTGAAACGCTCGGCGAGGTTATCCGCGACAGGCTTATTCTCGCGCATATGGGCGGGTGCGATATGGGTGAGGAGGTGCTTGAAAAGCTGTGCGGAAAGTCCGTTTATATGGATACCGCGTTTGTCCTCGACCGTTATCCCGAGCTGTGCAAGCGGATTATCAGAAAGCACGGCGCGGACAAAATCCTGTTCGCGACCGACAGCCCGTGGGCTGACCAGAAGCATTACGCGGAGCTGATACGCGGCTTCGGGCTCTCGGAGCAGGAGCTCTCGCTTATCCTCTGCGAAAACGCAAAGAGAATTCTGACCGATTCCGGGAACTCGCATATCATATAACATTATATCAAATATTGTCTGATTTGTCAAGAGGCGCGGCAGGGCGTGCCGGAAGCAGGATTTTCAGGGCAAGAGTGCGCACGGACCTGAAGAGTGCAGACAAGCGCCATTACTGTAAATCCAAATCCCCTCGGCAAAGCCGAGGGGATTTGTGACTTACCGAAGTTTCTTTAAAAACACAACAACCATCGGTAGGGCGATAAGCGAAGTTGTGAGATACGCTATCGGCTGGGCGGCTTCTATGCCTTTTATCCCAAAAACGTTCGCGAGGATTATGCACAGCGGGATAAAAATCAGTCCGCTTTGCAGACAGGACAAAATCAGCGCGCGGACGCTTTTGCCGATGCTCTGAAACAGCATACTCCCGACCATCGAAATCGGAAAAAACAGCAGCGCCGCACATTGAATACGAAGCGCTTCGCTGCCGATTTGCACAACCTCCGCGTCCTTGCGAAACAGCGAGATTATCTGCGGGGCGAGGGCAAAGCACGCCGCCGCAATCGCGCCTATGGAGAGCGTCCCGAGCGTGATTGTGAAAACTGTGCCTTTTTTCACGCGCGAATATTTTCCCGCGCCGTAATTGAACCCCGACACGGGCTGAAAGCCCTGCCCTATGCCGAGGCCTATCGAGGAAATCAGGTGCGATGTCCTGCCGACGTAGCCCATTGCCGCTATCGCCGCGTCGTCAAAGGGCTTCGCCGCGGCGTTCAGCACCATTGTGGACACGCTGTTCAGTCCCTGTCGCGCAAGGCTCGGGAGTCCCGTTATAACAATGTCCGCGAGCGTCCCGAACTTCCGCGTTATAAAACGAATTGAAATGCGGCTTTGCGTTTTCTTCGAGATAAACATCGACAGCAGAATTCCGAAAGAAATGTATTGTGAAAGCGCCGTGGAAAGCCCCGCACCGCTGATTCCCATATCAAACACGAAAATAAACAGCGGGTCAAGCGCCATATTCAGCACGCCGCCCGTCGTAAGCCCTATCATCGCAAGCGCGGCTTTTCCCTCATAGCGGAGTATGTTGTTCAGCACGCAGCTGCTCGTCATCGCGGGGGCGGCAATTAGAATGAACACGCAGTAATCCACGGCATAAGGGAGAATTGTGTCGGTGCTGCCGAGCAGCCGCATCAGCGGCTCAATAAAAACAAGCCCGCCCACCATTATGCCGAGCCCCGCGATTATCGCCCAGAAAAATCCCGTCGACGCGTACTCGCTTGCTTTCTCATTATGCTGCGCACCGAGAAAGCGGCTGATGTGGCTCCCCGAGCCGTGTCCGAACATAAACCCGAACGCCTGCAAAATCGACATCACGCCGAACACAACGCTGGTCGCTCCGCCCGCGCTCAGCGAAATTCGGCTTACAAAATACGAGTCCGCGACGTTATAGATATTCGTGATAAGCATGCTGATAACCGTCGGAATTCCGAGCGAAACAATAAGCCGCCCCACGGGAGTTTGGGTCATTTTCACATATTGAGCGTCGGAGCCCGGAGTTGTTGTCTGCGACATTTTCACACCTTCTGAATTTGTTATAGTTACACAAATATTATATCATATTTTCCGCGGGATGTCAACCAGAGGTTAGAGGCTTAAGAGGTAAGAGGTTAGAGTGTCGAGTCCGAAGACGACCACAAGTTCATAACTAGCGAAGTGTCAACACCGCGTTGTTTTTGCGGTTTCGCGAAGCGAAATCGCGGACGACCAGCAATGAGCGTTTGCGTGCGCCGCGAAGCGGCGTGCGCAAATGCCATTGCGGTATGCACAAAATCCCCTTGCAAAGCGAGGGGATTTTGGCTTACTGCGCGAAGCAAAAACAATGCTGACAACGAGCTGAGCGAAAGACGCAGAGCGTCTACCTCGAAGTCGTTGGCGCAAAACAAAAAAGATTTTTTGCTTTTTACTTATTTCGTTGGACATCATAAGCACACGT
>CAYSHU010000196.1:0-4292 GCA_964430965.1 uncultured Ruminococcus sp.
AAAAGCTCGCTGATGCTCACGGCGAGCACCGCGCCCGCGGCGGCGTAGGGAAGCGCCGCCGAGTACGCCTGCTCAAGGCTCGCGCAGTCAACGCCGAAAACGCTTTTGCCGTTTAAAAACGCGCTCTTCGACCAGAAGATGACCGCATACGAAATCCCCAGCCCGAAAATCGCCCGCGAAAGCGCTTCGGCGATAGAAGCCGCCGCCGAAGGCATAACGTTCGACAAGCCCTCGCGATAGCCGCGCAGTACCGAAGCCGCGCAGCAAAGCGCCACGGCGGGCGCTATGCAGATGATAGCCGCCGCGCTTTGAGGAGAGCAAGCGATATGCTCCGCGAACGGCTTCGCGAAAACCGCCACCGCCGCGCTGCCAAGCAACCCGACGATCGTGAACATAATAAGTCCGCATTTTCTTACAGCCAGCGCGTGCGTGCGATTTCCGACCGCCGCGCAGCGCGCTGTTGTCCGCATAATAACCGTAGGCACGCCCGCCGCCGTCAGCGCGAATATCGGGGAATACAGCCCGTAAGCGGTGGAAAAATATCCCATTCCCGTGCCGCCCAGCAAATTCGCCAGTGGGATTTTAAACAACGCCCCGACTATTTTGGTAATCGCCATTGAAACAAACAAAATCGCGGTGTTTTTGATATATCTTTTCTCGACCATAAAATAATCGTCCTTTCGGGTAGTACTGCTTGTACTATGTATATTTCCCGAAAGGACGATTTATGTTTTTAAAAGTAGAACAGCTCCTCAAATTTCTTGTCAAGCGCGATGCAAAGAATAAGCGCGAGCTTTGCCGTGGGATTGAACTGCCCCGTTTCGATAGAGCTTATCGTGTTTCGCGAAACTCCGACCAGCCTCGCGAGCTCTGCCTGCGACAGTCCGCGCTCGGTTCGGGCTTCCTTGAGGTTGTTTTTCAGTACTAATTTGTCTTCCATATCTTCACCGCCGACCGTTAATGATGCAAAATAAAGAGCACAATAAGTATAACGGCGCAGATTCCCGTTATTATCGCGGAAAACAGGTTCCTCCCATCGCGGAGCTTTAAATATCGATAAAAAGATCCCGCGCAAGCCCCCGCGGTGATCGTGGCGGCAAGATCTGTCGGGTGCTGATCATTCTCCAGTCTTATCAAAGAGAACACGATAAGGCATATGCCCATGGCGATAAACACCCACCACATAGATTTGTCCTGCACGGACTTTTCCATTTCGTCCGAGCCTTCCTCACGCGCTTTTTTGAGTATATCTTCTTTTTTCACAATAACGCCTCCTCAATGTACCGTAATAAACCATATCACGGACAAAACCGCTCCGACAGACATAATTATTCCCGCCAAAAGATTTTTCTTGTTATGGAGCTTTCCGAACTGAAAAAAATTCTCCGCTGCCACTCCCGCGCAGATCGTTGCTGTAAGATCAAACGTATATTGACCGTTCTGCCGACGGATTATCGTGAACACAATAAGGCAAATTATCATCGCGACAGCACCCCACAAAATCGACTGGTTTTTCATAGACTTTTCCATTTCGTCCGAACCCTCGTTTTGAGCCATTTTAAGAATATCTTCCTTTTTCATTGCGACACCTCCCAAATGCCAAGTTTTATTGTCAATTACATTATAGCATTGACAAGTTTACTTGTCAAGAGCATTTTTGAGATTTGCCAAGTTTTCTTTGCTTTTTGTTGAAAACGCACAATAAATTCCTTTCTGTTTGTACATAACTCACAACGGCATTTTTGAGCGTCCGATATTCTATTCACCAAAAGCGCCGATTATACATAAAATCTAACAGCGACAACACGCCGCTTAAACTTTATTGAAAGGAAGATAGTATGGATAAAATAAGACCGATTTGGCGCGTGGGCTATGCCTACGTTCCGAATCAGCGAATGGAGAGGATATATTCTCCCGCGAAAGCGATGAGAGCGGGCACGGTTTTCCCCGAGCTTGACATCACAATGGACGAATATGAGAGGGGGCTGTTCAATGGCAAATAATATGAACAACCGTTCTTACGCTCGCCCTAATATGAATAACGAGCCGCGCGGAATGGCGAGAAACGAGAACAACGGCTCTAACTCTAACGTAAGCTGTAACGACCTTATGCGGGCGATCATGGAGGCGGACTTTGTGGCGACGGATTTGAAGCTCTACCTCGACACCCACCCCGACGACACCCGCGCGCTTGAGCTCTACCGCGAGGCGGTTCGGCAGTACAAGGCGTGCAAGGCGACGTTTGAGGACACGTTCTACCCGCTGAACGCCACCGCCGCAGGCAGAAACGGCGAGTGGGACTGGCCCTGCGGAACGTTTCCGCCGTTATCGTAAGGGGGTGAAAGTATGTTTGTATTCGAGAAAAGAACGCAGATTCCCGTCTGCATCAAGAACAGGAACCCGCGCCTCGCGAGTATGATTTTGTCGCAGTACGGCGGCGTAAACGGCGAGCTTTCCGCGTCGCTTACTTATCTTTCGCAGCGCTTTACAATGCCGTGCAACAAGGGCAAGGCGCTGCTCACGGATATCGGCACGGAGGAGCTTGCGCACCTTGAAATAATCGGAAGCATCGTAAGCCAGCTGACCGAGGGTGAGGGTGCGAGGAGTTTTGACAAATACGGCACGGGCGCATATTACGTCGACCACGGCAGCGCGATTTTCCCCGCGAGCGCCGCGGGAGTTCCGTGGGATGCGGCGTATATCCAATCAATGGGCGACCCGATAGCCGACCTTGTAAACGACCTTGCCGCCGAGCAGAAAGCGAGAGCGACCTACGACAATATCCTCCGCCTCTCCGACGACCCCGACGTAAACGAGGTTATTCGGTTCCTGCGCGAGCGCGAGGTAGTTCACTTCCAGCGCTTCGGCGAGCTGCTTGACTTTTATCAGAATCAGATAAAGGACTGCGACTGTAAGAAATAAAAAACAAATCTCCCCGCCGCTGCGGGGAGATTTGCAATTTTTTAGATGTAACGGTGCATTTCTATCGCTTTCCCGTCCTCCTTAAAAATCCTCGGCACGCGAGTGCCTATCGCGCAGAGGAGCTCGTAGTTAATCGTGCCGATGCGCTTTGCCGCCTCGGTGACGGACGAGCCGCCCTCGATCTCGTTGGAGTACACGACAACCGCGTCGCCGAGCTTCACGTCGGGGAGGTCCGTAATGTCGACGAGCGTCTGATCCATGCATATCCTGCCGCAAATCGGCGCGGGCTTGCCGTTTATCAGGACGCTCCAGTTGTTTGAAAGACGCCTGTTGAAGCCGTCGGCGTAGCCGCACGGGATAAGCGCGAGCGTGGTGTCGCGCGCTGCCGTAAACGTCCTGCCGTAGCTCACCGTTTCGCCCGCGCGTATCGTTTTTATCTGGCTCACGACAGACATCAGCCGGAAAATCGGCTTTATTCCGTCGGGGATAGGAAAACGCTCGTCAGGCTTTTGCCCGTACATTATAATCCCCGCGCGGACAAAATCGCCGTCAAACTCCCCGTGGTAGATTATGCCGCCGCTGTTCTGCGAGTGCGTCGCGAGCCCGCGCTTTTTGCACATCTCAATCAGCTTCATCTGTTGTTTTTTCGTGAATTCGATGTCGCTCTCCAAAAGGCTGTCGGACACTGCGAAATGAGTATACGCCGCGCGGCAGTCAAGCCCGCCGAGAGAAAGCACCCTGTCGAGCTCCTCCTCGGAGGTTATCCCGACGCGGCTCATTCCCGTGTCTATTTTAATATGAACGGGGATTTTCACGCCGCGTTCTGCTGCCGACCTTGAAAGCTCCTCGGCGTAAGCCGAGTCGCCTATTGTAAATATGTAATTTCCGGACTTTTCCGACTCGTCGATTACAAGCGGAATGTCGCAATACCCGAAGATAAGAATATCGCCATCGATGTCGTTTTGCGAGAGCTGCTGCGCCTCCCAAAGGTTAGACACGGCGAAATGCCGCACGCCGCAGCTGTTCAGCGCCTTAGCGCACTGAACGTCCCCGTGACCGTAGGCGTTCGCCTTGACGATCGCGATGATTTCTTTATCTCCCGAGAGCTCCCGAAGCCGCGCGATATTTCCCTTTAAAACGTCAAGATCAACCTCGCTCCACGCTCTTTTGTAAAAATTCTTCATGACTTTACCTCTTTTGTTGGGGCTTCTCAAAAATCTTAAGTGAAAATAGGTTTTTAGAGATACTACCCTCTTGAAATTTTCTGAGAAATGTGTTATACTATATGTAAGTGTATACTACAAGGTGTATACAACCCCAAATTCTCCCAAAAAGTGAGAGAAAATGTATACAACCGAATATTGTTCACA
>CAYSHU010000197.1:0-4269 GCA_964430965.1 uncultured Ruminococcus sp.
ACAACGCTATCAAGAGAAACGCGCTGCTTGAGAACGTTACCCTCGACGCGAACGGCAAGATCGACTTCAAGGACAAGAGCGTAACCGAAAACACTCGTGTATCTTATCCGATCGACCACATTCAGAATATTGTAAGACCGATTTCCTCCGCTCCCGCGGCTAAGGACGTTATCTTCCTTTCGGCGGACGCGTTCGGCGTTCTGCCGCCTGTTTCGATCCTCACTCCCGAGCAGACGCAGTACTACTTCCTTTCGGGCTTTACCGCTAAGCTCGCGGGCACGGAGCGCGGCATCACCGAGCCTACTCCGACGTTCTCCGCTTGCTTCGGTCAGGCGTTCCTGGAGCTCCACCCGACAAAGTACGCCGAGGAGCTTGTTAAGAGAATGCAGAAGAGCGGCGCGAAGGCTTATCTTGTAAACACGGGCTGGAACGGCACGGGCAAGCGCATTTCGATTAAGGATACGCGCGGGATCATCGACGCTATCCTCAGCGGCGCTATCGCAAACGCACCCACGAAGAAGATTCCGTTCTTCAACTTTGAGGTTCCGACCGCGCTCCCGGGCGTTGATCCCGCGATCCTCGACCCGCGCGACACCTACGCTAACGCTTCCGAGTGGGAGGAGAAGGCAAAGGACCTCGCCGCGAGATTTATCAAGAACTTCGCGAAGTACGAGGGCAACGACGCGGGCAAGGCGCTGGTTCCCGCAGGTCCGCAGCTTTGATCCGTAAATCGTCGGATATAGAAATCATAAAGAAATCCCCCTCCTCTGAGGGGGATTTCAGGCTATTTTAAACAGGGGGAGATTTATGCTGAATTCGGAAAACAAGGCGCGGCATACGCAATGTGTCCTGATGATAATCGCGGGGGCGTTGTTTTTCCTTATCGGGACGATGATACTCGGCTCGTCGGGCAGCAGAATAAAATGCACCGAGCGCGTGACCGCGACGGTCAAGAAAAATCTTGAGGTCAAAAAGGTCGCGGACGGCGTCGCGCGCGGCTCGAACACGACAAAATACGTGCCTGTTTTCGAGTATGAATTCGACGGCAGAAAATACTCCGTGATAAGCAAGCTGGCTTCCCGACCGCCCGAGTTTTCGGAGGGCGAGCTCGTAAATATCCGCGTGAACCCGAAAGACCCCGAGGAGATTTACTACACCCCAAGGGGCGGCGCGCTTGTAATGAGTATCCTGTTCGAGATAGCGGGCGGCGCTCTCGCTGTTGGCGGAATAATCACTTTGATTGTGCTGAAAAGAAAAAAGCCGCTAAAGCAAACTCTTTAATAACAAAATCCCCCGCTCTTCGGGGGATTTTTTGCGTAAATTACGGCTTCAGCTCGCAAACCATTATATACTCCTGCTCATTTTCTCCGACGATGTGAAACCCGACGTTCTTGTACATCCTCACAGCGTAGTTCTCCTTTTGCACGGCGAGAGAGGCGCGGGTGTAACCCTCCGCCTTGAGCAGTTCCAGCATCCGACGCATAAGCTCCGTGCCGATGCCGCGCCCGCGGAACTCCTCGTAAAGCGAGATAGCGAACGACGGTGTTTCATCGTCGATGTGTCCGTAGTCGTCCATTATCCGCACCCAGCACGCGCCGACAATTTCGCCGTCACATTCCGCGGCGAGGCAGCGGTCGTCCTTTTGCTTGCCGAAGTCCTTGATGTAGACCTGAAGCTCCTCTTGCTTGATAATTTCCCGCGGCGGCTTTTCCGCGCCTTCGGGAATGAAAATCGCCTCGTACAGAAAATCCTCCAAAAGAGGGTATTCGTCGGGGAGCAGAGCCCTGATTTTTACGCTCATTTCCGGCTTCTCCTGTTTGAAATAATTTCGGGCAGAAACACAAACGCCCAAGCCGCCGCGAGCGCGATTATCAGCGCCGCGAGCCTTATCGGGTTCGCGAAAAAGCCCGCAATTTGTTTAAACCGCTCCACGTCCCAGAACATCAGAATCCCGACCGACACGGCGAATACCGCCCAGATAAGCACCGCGCCCGCGGCGCAGTCTTTCGCGACGCGAATTCGGTGCGAGTGCTCCTCCGTCACCTTGTCCGCGAGGCGCTCCAGCCCCGTGTTGACGGCCTCGAGCGCCAGAGCGCCCGCGCACGTGAGCATTATTATCGCCCACTTTTCCGCGGTGAACTCATAAAACATCGCGCCGAAAACGATGACAAATACCATTGCGCAGATATGAAACCGAAAATTGCGCTGCCGGCAAGCCTCGGCAATGCCGCGGAACGCGTATTTAAAGCTCCTGAAAAATTTTCTCATAATCTTAATTAACGGGTTATACCTAACTTCTCCAAAACCTTTTCCTGCTTCGCGAACATCTCCGCCTCGTCGTCGGGGGTCATATGGTCGTAGCCGAGCAGATGAAACAGCGAGTGTGTCACGAGAAACGCGACCTCCCGCCGCAAGCCGTGCCCGTATTCCTCCGCCTGCGCCTGCGCTTTTTCGAGCGAGATCACAATATCGCCGAGCAAGATCGCGTCGGTGTCGGGGTCGACCTCGAAGCCGTTTTCGTCGCCCAGCGGGAACGAAAGCACGTCCGTTTCCTTATCGATTTCGCGGAACTCGGCGTTCAGCTCGCGTATCCGCGCGTTGTCGACAAGAGTTACCGAAACCTCCGCGTCGTCTCCTATCTCCTCTTCCTCCAAAGCCTCCCGCGCACACTCCTCAACGAGCGCTTCAAAATCCTCGGGCGGAGAGAGCTTATCCTGTTCGTTGTTGTAGTCTATATAAATTTTCATTTCTGCGACTCCTCGTCCATAAAGGCATAAAAACCGATTGTATGCTTTTGTCCGAATATTTCCTCATATTCCGCACCGAATTTCAGTTTATACCATAATATCTTTTTTGCTTCAAAATATGCGACGGCGTTGTCAAAATTCGATTCCTCCTCGGTTTGAACGCTGAACTCGTAAACCCTTGAATCTGGATTTCCGATGTCAAAAACGATTGCTATTGTTTCGCCGTCTTCATATATTTTTTTTGCTTCTTCGCGGTTTAATTCTTTAAAGCTCATTTTTTCCCTTTCCTGCAGTAAGCAGTTTCAGATGGCATTGCCGCCGATTTTTTATAGAGATCACCCTTTATAATGCTCAAACGCTTTTTGATACAATTCCCGCGACTGCTTTTCATCGCCCCACGACAGCGGGTCGTCCGCGCAGCATAGTATGAGGAACGGGTCTTTCGTGTCAATGCTTGCGGGAAAAGATTGCCACATTGTGTAACACATTTTTCCGAATGTCGCTAAATAGGCTTGTGAAGTGCAGTTCTCGGAATAGAATTTCTCTAATCCGCAGAAAAGCTCCTTGCCGAATTTGTCAACGTCCATTTCCGTTTCGACAAATGGCGAGATAAGAGCCCGAGCCGCCGCGCGGTCATCGCCCAACCCCTCAAGCTCCAACAGAAAATCATCGTCGGGATTTTCGAGAAACAGACTGTCAAGCTCCGCCGAGTAATCGTCCTTTGTGCCTAACCCAAACGTCCACAAATAGCACAACGCGATTAGCTTTTCCATACTATTCTCCACTGTCAATTGCTCCACGCGTTTTTGTCGCGCCGCGTGCCCTTGTACTCGTCGTAAGCCTTGACGATATCCTGCACGAGCTTGTGCCGCACGACGTCCTTTTCGGTGAAGCGGTTCTGCGCGATGTCCTCAACGTTTCGGAGAACCTTAAGCGCCTCGATAAGTCCCGACTTTTTTGTTTCGGGCAAATCTATCTGCGTGATGTCGCCCGTGATGACCATTTTGGAATTGAAGCCCAAGCGCGTCAAAAACATCTTCATCTGCTCGCGCGTCGTGTTCTGCGCCTCGTCGAGGATTATGAAGCTGTCGTCGAGCGTGCGTCCGCGCATATACGCCAGCGGCGCGACCTCGATAGCTCCCTTTTCTTGGTTCCTCGCGAACGCCTCCTGCCCGAACATCTCAAAAAGCGCGTCGTAGAGCGGGCGGAGATACGGGTCGACCTTGTTCTGCAAATCGCCCGGCAAAAAGCCGAGCTTCTCTCCCGCCTCGACCGCGGGGCGCGTGAGAATTATCCTCTGCACCTGATGCTGCTTGAACGCTGTCACGGCGAGCGCGACCGCGAGATACGTTTTTCCCGTGCCCGCGGGACCCACGCCGAACGTTATCGTGTTATTGCGAATCATGTCGCAGTATTTCTTTTGCCCGACGGTTTTCGGCTTTATCGGCTTGCCCGTGAAGCTGACGCAGACGCAGTCGCCGCTTATCGCCGCGATCTCGCCCTCCGCGCCGTCGTTCACCAT
>CAYSHU010000198.1:0-4267 GCA_964430965.1 uncultured Ruminococcus sp.
TCCACATCATCGGAATGATAGGCGTTGACGGCGCTTTGTATCAGTCTATGGAGTTCAGCGGCGAGGGGCTTAAAAACCTCACAATGGACGACCGCCTTTGTATGGCGAATATGGCGATAGAGGCCGGAGCGAAGAACGGCATTTTCGAGGTGGACGAGGTTACGGAGGCATACGTTAAGGGACGCTCTAATCGCCCATTTGAAAAATTCAAGGCTGACCCCGACGCGCATTATAACCGCATTATCGACATCGATTTGTCAAAGGTAAAGTCCACGGTATCTTTCCCGCATCTGCCCGAAAACACCAAGACTATCGACGAGGCGGAGGCGCTGAAAATCAAAATAGACCAGGTTGTCATCGGCTCGTGCACCAACGGTCGATACAGCGACCTCGAAACGGCGGCGGCTGTCGTAAAGGGCAAGAGGGTCGCAAAGGGAGTTCGTGCTATCGTGATTCCCGCGACGCAGCAGATTTATCTCGATGCGCTGAGAAACGGGCTGCTTGAGATTTTTGTAGAGGCGGGAATGGTAGTTTCCGCGCCTACCTGCGGGCCCTGCCTCGGCGGGCATATGGGAATTCTCGCGCCGCACGAGAGGGCTGTTTCGACGACTAACCGCAACTTCGTCGGCAGAATGGGCGACACCACTTCTGAGGTTTACCTCGCAAGCCCCGCAATCGCGGCGGCGAGCGCGCTGTCCGGTTATATTTCCAACGTAAATTAACATAAGAAAAACGCAGGAAATTTCGAAAAGCGAGTGACACACCATGCCGTGCGAAGCACGGTGTGGTGTGTCACTCGGCTAGTGCAAACGCCAAGGGCGTTTGCACGATTTCGGAATTTCAATTTAAAATCAGGAGGGTTAAACTATAATGAAAGCACACGGCATAGTACATAAATACGGCGATAACGTTGACACGGACGTAATAATCCCTGCGCGTTATCTCAACACCTCCGACCACAAGGAGCTTGCTTCGCATTGTATGGAGGACATCGACAAGGATTTTGTCAAGAACGTAAAAGAAGGCGACATTATGGTCGCGAATATGAATTTCGGCTGCGGCAGCTCCCGCGAGCACGCGCCTATCGCAATTAAGGCAAGCGGCATCGGTTGCGTTATCGCGTCGACATTCGCGCGTATCTTCTACCGCAACTCGATAAATATCGGGCTGCCTATTCTGGAGTGCGACGAGGCGGCGAAGGACATCGACGCGGGCAACGAGGTCGAGATAGACTTCGACACAGGTATAATCACGAACATCACCAAGGGAAAAACCTATAAGGCGCAGCCGTTCCCCGAGTTTATCAAGGAGATAATCAACAAGGGCGGACTGCTGAATTCTCTGAAAAACTGAAGAAATGAGAGTTGACATCAGACCCGCGATCTATT
Source organism: uncultured Ruminococcus sp. (assembly GCA_964430965.1). GTDB lineage: Bacteria > Bacillota > Clostridia > Oscillospirales > Ruminococcaceae > CAG-115. The sequence continues at coordinate 1,389 of CAYSHU010000198.1, forward strand.
CCGATATTCCGAAGCTCACGGCGCTGAAGCTCCTTGCGAGAGGGGAGAGTGCCGAGCCGAATTCCACACGGTTTAACGCGGAATTCATGTATCTCACGGAGTTCCTCGACGACCGCGAAAAGGTTTTCGTGCAGCTTGTAGACAGAGTGCCGATAGCGTTCTGCGCCGTGCGGGAGTGTACAAAAAAGCCGTTTGTGGGCTTTGCGTATATCAAGGATTTGTACGTACTCCCCGAGTGGCAGAGAAAGGGCTACGGCAAAAAGCTGCTTATGCACGCGCTCAGAACAATGCGGCAAAGCGGCTATATCAGCGCCGTTCTGGAAACCGCCGAGGATAACGCGGGCGCTCGGAAATTCTACGAGAAATTCGGCTTTGAAAAGCGGGACAATCACGGCTCAAGCGGGTATGTTACCTATACGATTGAATTTTAACAGCTATGAAAGATTTAAAGAAAACGAGCGTTTTCATCAGTCTTATTCTTCGGCACAAGCCCGAGGCTATCGGCATTTCGCTTGACGAACACGGTTGGGCAAGTGCCAGGGAGCTTATCGCGGGCATTAACAACGCCGAGGGATATTCGCTTGATATGGAAACGCTGGAGGAAATTGTCCGCACGGACAACAAGCAAAGATACAGCTTCAACGACGACAAAACGCTTATCCGCGCCAACCAGGGGCACTCGATAAACGTTGACGTGGAGCTGAAGGAAGCTGAACCGCCCGAGCAGCTGTTCCACGGCACGGGCGAAAAATTTGTCGCGGCTATAAGAAAAGAGGGCTTAAAGCCAAAAAGCCGTCTTTACGTTCATCTTTCAAAGGACAAGGAAACCGCCGAAAAGGTGGGGGCGCGGCACGGCAAGCCGCATATCTTCTTCGTCCATTCGGGGAAGATGTTCAGGGCGGGGTATAAGTTCTATCTCTCCGAAAACGGCGTGTGGCTTACAAAGTTCGTTCCTCCCGAGTTTTTGGGGGAGCGTTGAAATGTGGAGCTATAAAGCGGTAAGCTGTGAGGAATTTGAAAAGCGCAAGGATTTTGTCGCGCAGATTATGCGTGAGCTTGGCTGTGAAGCTGTAAATATCAAGCTTCCATACGAGCAAAAAACGACCACATACGGAGCGGGATTTGAGGAAACGTGGTTTTCGCGGCGTCCGCTGTACAAATTCCGAAACGGATTTTATCGCATAGACGAGGTTTTATTTTCCGAAAAGCCGTTTATTGTACTGGAGTTTGCTGAAACGGCGGAAGAGGTCAAAAGAAACGCTATGGAAGATTGCGATCCGTTTCCTTACGATCTTTCCGATGAAGATATAATTAAAGAGGTCAAGTATTCTTTGGGTATAGAACAGTATCCACAGAACAAGCAAAATTAACCGAAAGGGTGATTAAATATGGAAAAAAATATAGCGGTGATTAAGGGCGACGGCATAGGTCCCGAGATAGTTGCCGAGGCAATGAAGGTTTTGGATAAAATAGCGGAGAAGTTCGGGCACAAGTTCAACTACGAGCAGCTCCTTATGGGCGGGTGCTCGATAGACGCGAACGGCGTTCCGCTCACCGAGGAAACGATTGAGCGCTGCAAGGCAGCGGACGCGGTGCTTATGGGCTCGATAGGCGGAAACACTACCACATCGCCGTGGTACAAGCTCCCGCCCGACAAGCGCCCCGAGGCGGGACTTCTGGGGCTTCGCAAGGCTTTAGGGCTGTTCGCGAATTTGCGCCCGTGCCTGCTGTTCAAGCAGCTGAGCGGAGCGTGTCCCTTGAAAACCGAAATCAGCGCAAAGGGCTTTGATATGCTGATTATGCGCGAGCTCACTGGCGGCTTGTACTTCGGCAAGCGCTACACCGAGGAGAAAAACGGCGTTATGACTGCCGTTGATACTCTCGAATATAACGAAAACGAGATACGTCGTATCGCGAAGAAAGCGTTTGACGTGGCTATGCAGCGCCGCAAAAAGGTCACGAGCGTCGATAAGGCGAACGTCCTCGACACGTCGCGGCTCTGGAGAAAGGTCGTTGACGAGGTCGCAAAGGATTATCCCGAGGTGACGCTGGAGCATATGCTCGTTGACAACAGCGCGATGCAGCTTGTTAAGGACCCCGCGCAGTTTGACGTTATGGTGACGGAGAATATGTTCGGCGATATTCTGTCCGACGAGGCTTCAATGATTACGGGCTCAATAGGTATGCTCGCGAGCGCTTCAATGAACGAAACGAGCTTCGGTCTGTACGAGCCGTCAGGCGGCTCCGCGCCCGACATCGCGGGTCAGAACAAGGCAAACCCGATAGCGACCATTCTCTCCGCCGCAATGATGCTGCGCTATTCCTTCAAGCTCGACAGGGAAGCGGACGCGGTAGAAAACGCCGTGAACGCGGCTCTTGAAGCGGGCTATCGCACCGGAGACATTATGAGCGACGGAATGAAGCTCGTGTCCTGCTCCGAAATGGGCGACAAGATAATTGAGAATTTGTAATTGATAATGTAGAATTATGAAAAATCGCGGCAACCGTTTTGGCTGCCGCGTTGTTTTATAATCAATTGTCGCTATCGTTGACTGGAATTTCACCATGTTCCCTTTCGAATTTTTCTACACGTCGTTTTAGCATTTGTTCGATTTCTCTGTTCGCAGAACGTCCTTCATACTCCGCAACATAGCGAAATTTTGCGAACAAGTGTCGATTGATACGTAATGTATATCTGACTAAATAATCATCTGTCATAATATCACCCATTTATTTCATCTCGTTACCCTCTTTGACGGGAATTTCGCCGTTTTCCTTTTCAAACTTTTCTACACGTCGTTTCAGCATTTGTTCTATTTCTCTGTTAACGGCACTTATAGGCTTAATTTGCTTATGAGGATGCTGTCCGGAAGCTTGTC
>CAYSHU010000199.1:0-4265 GCA_964430965.1 uncultured Ruminococcus sp.
CGTTTACGACGCGGCTGATTATATCGCCGTGAGAGTGCGCGTCGATAAAGCTGAGAGGCAGGTCTTGAAGATGCCGAAAAATATCGGAGCGAAGCGCCATGTCGGTCTTGTGCGTGATCAAATTCGTAAGCAGGTACATCAGCCATTGCAGCACCGCCGCGACGGGAATGATCGCCGCTATCGTTATCAGAATGGGACGCATTTTCCCGAAGTCTGTTTTCTCGCCTATGCAGTCTATCGCTCTTCCTATCAGAACCGTGGTGTAAAGCGAAAGCAGAACGCTGCCCGCCGCGCAGATAATCGCTCCGATAACCGCGGGTATCTGCCCCTTGATATATCTTAAAACCCGCAGAAGAGCGCCTTTTTTCCCTTTATTTTCCATTCGCGCCCTCCCGTTCCTGTGCTTGCAGCTCCTCCTCGGAATACTGCGTCGCGCATATCTCGTGGTAAACCGAGCAGGTTTTTAGGAGCTCGGCGTGAGTGCCGATGCCGACTGCCGCGCCGTCGTCCAAAACGATTATTTTATCCGCGTGCATTATCGAGTTCGCCCTTTGCGACACGATAACCGCCGTTACGCCGTCGAGATTTTTCAGCGCCGCGCGGAGCTTTGCGTCCGTCGCGTAGTCAAGCGCGCTGGAGCTGTCGTCGAGTATCACGATTTCGGGGCTTTGAGCAAGCGCCCTCGCTATCGTGAGGCGCTGCTTCTGCCCGCCCGAGAAGTTCTTTCCTCCCTGCAAGATCGGCGCGTCAAGCCCGCCCTCGAGGTTGTCCGTAAACTCCTTTGCCTGCGCGGCCTCAAGCGCTTTTTGTATCTGCTCGTCGGAAATATCCGAGCGCCCCATTGTCATATTCTCGCGGAGCGTCCCCGAAAGCAGCTCCGCCCTTTGCGGCACGATCCCGACAAGCCGCCGAAGCTCCGCCGTCGGATAATCGCGGACGTTTGCGCCGTTTATCAGAACCTCGCCGCTGCCGCAGTCATAGAAGCGGCACAGCAAATTAACAAGCGTGGTTTTTCCCGAGCCCGTGCCGCCGATGACCCCAAGCGTTTCGCCGCGGTTAAGCGCAAACGACAGGCTCTCAAGCGAATTTTCCCCGCCCGAATACGAAAAGCTGACATTACGAAACTCCACCGCGGGAGCGGTTTTGTCTTGCTCGGGAGAGCTCTCGGCTTCTGTAATTGAGCTTTGCGTGTCAAAAATCTCGTTAATTCTAGCCGCCGAAGCCGCCGCCTTCGTGAAGATCGTCACGAGGTTCGCGACGACGACAAGCGCCAGCGAAATCTGCGTCATATAATTCACAAGCGCGATGACGTTGCCCTGCGTCATTCCGTCGATTTTCAAGTCCGTGAATTTCGCGCCGAAGTACACGATGAGGACATACGCGGCGTTTACAGCAATCAAAATCAGCGGGTTTAAAAGCGCGTTTATCCTGCCCGCCTTTACGGCGAACTCGCGATACTCCTCTGCGGTTTCGTCAAAGCGGGATTTTTCGTGCTCCTGCCGCGAAAACGCCCGAACGACGCGCACGCCGTCCAAATTCTCTCGCGTGATACGCGAAATGCCGTCAAGCGAGCGCTGCTGCTTTTTGAAGAGCTTAACGGTCGCCTTCATTATCGGGAACATCACGAACACGATTATAATCATCGCGCCCAGAAAAATCAGCGAAAGCCGCGGCGACAGCGTAAAGCTCATAATCGCCGCGCCGATTACGAGAAACGGCGCTCTGACAACAAGCCGTATCAGCATCGCGACGGCGGTCTGGATCTGATTAACGTCGTTGGAAATTCGCGTGACGAGCGCGGGCGTGCCGATTTTGTCAAGCTCGGCGTAGGACAGCGTGTTGATATGCGCGTACAAATCGCGCCGCAGGGCCGTCCCCACGCCCTGCGAGGCGACGCTTGCCATATATTGACACACCAAAGCGCACGAAAGCCCGAGCGCCGCCAGCAATAGCAAAATCAGCCCGTGCTTCAGGATATAGTCGTTGTCGCCGTTTTTTATGCCCACGTCGATTATCTTCGCCATAACCAGCGGCACAATAAGCTCGAAAATCGCCTCGGTGAGCTTGCAGAGCGGACCTATCGTTACGTTGAGCTTGAATTCCTTAAGATATCTCGCAAGTTTAAACAATTCATCACAACCTTGATTTTATGCCGTATTTTCTCGGAGCGACGAAGTCGCGGAGCAAGTAATGGGCGTTGAGGACGGGAAAATACGGTTTGATTAGAAGAGTTATTCGCCCGGCTTTTCCAGCGGCGCTACATTCGGCTGGGAGGGCTGTATGTTGTTCATCGAGCCGTTGATGTTCGCGCGGAGAACCCGGATATTGTTAATATCGCTGGCGAGAAGGTTTTCTATTCTTGAGAGCATTTTGTCCGCGAACTCGTTTGTCGAAACGCGCAAATCCGTCGAGCGGTTCTGCGCCTGGCTGATTATTTCCGTTGAGCGGCGGCGAGCTTCCTTCATAATATCGCTGCTTTCGATAAGCTCCTCGCGGCGCTGCTCCGCCTTGCGCACGATAACCTCCGCCTCGTGCTTTGCCTCCGCGATGATTTTGTTCTTGTCCCCGACGACATTCTGCGCCTGCTTGATCTCGGTCGGCAGGGCAATTCTGATATCCGCGACGATTTCAGCTACCTTGTCAACGTCAATCATGCTCTTCTTTCCGAACGGCACGCGCACGGCGTTGTGGATAAGGTCCTCCAGCGCGTCGATAAGATCCTCGATTGCGTAATTGTTTTCCATTTTAATATCTCCTTTTCTGCTCCTCATTATGCGGTTTCCCGCCGTAATTATATTGCTTGTTCGTCAGTCGTCAAGCCCGCGCTTTTTCGCGGCCTCCTCTCGCTTGCGCTCGAACTCTCGTTTGAGCTTTCGGCTTATATCCTCGTGAATTACGGACGGAACATATTTCGACAGATCCCCGCCGAACATCGCGACCTGCTTCACCATACTCGAAGATATAAACGTCGTGTTCGCTGTCGCCGGGATAAAGACGGTTTCGGCGCGGGGATTCAGATCCTTGTTCGTGTGCGCCATCTGGAACTCGTACTCAAAGTCCGACGTCGCGCGCAGTCCCTTGACGATCACGTCCACATCGTGCTGCTTGAAATAATCGGCGAGCAGCCCGTCATAGCTGTCTATCTCAACGTTCCCAAGCCCCGCGGTGACACGCGAAAGCAGGTCCACGCGCTCGGGGATCGAGAAGCTGTAATTTTTCAGCGGGTTTATCAGCACGACGACAATCAGCTTGTCGAACATTGTCGAAGCGCGCTGAATTATATCCAGATGCCCGTTGGTAACGGGGTCAAAGCTGCCGGGATAAATAGCTGTTTTCATAATTACTCCTTATTTAAATTTAAGTAGTCTGGGTGTGTTGCTGTTAGTCGATACGCGCCTTTGACGGCTCTCCCAAACGCTTACACGGATTGATTTCAATTTAAATTTCAAAATTCCCTCACCGTATGCTCACTCCGCGCTTCGCGCTCCGCTGCGCTACGCTGAGGGAACCGGTCATAATTTTGCTTCGCAAAATTATGACACTTTTTGAAATTTACACTTCGCTGGAAATGTGCTGCGCTTCGCTGCTATTATTCCTGTAAACAGAAACGCTTGTTGTTCCGTGTCTTAACACCTTCGCGATCTCCCAGCCGTCTAAGCTGTGCGGCAGAACGCACTCCTTTTCGTGCTCGCAGAGTATCACGCCGCCGTCGTTCATTTTCGGGATTAAAAGCGGCAGTGCCTTTTGTATCAGCTTGCGCTCGTAAGGCGGGTCGAGCAGCGCGATGTCGAAGCTCGTTTTGGCGGATTTCAGAAACGCCGAGAACGGCATATTGACGATATGCGCTTGCTCCGTAAAGCCCGTGTGCTCGACGTTTTTCCTGACGACCGCGATCGACTGCGCCGCGCTGTCCGCAAAGAAACATTCCTTTGCGCCGCGCGACAGCGCCTCGATGCCTAATTGCCCGCTCCCCGCGAACAGATCAAGCACCGTCCGTCCCTCTATCTCAAACTGTATTGCGCTGAAGATCGCTTCCTTTACTCTGTCCGTCGTCGGGCGAACCAAATCCGCGCCCTCGACCGTCATCAGTCTGCGCCCGCGCGCCGTTCCCGTAATAACTCTCATTCTTTCTCTCCCCGCTCTTTATCCGCCTCATACAGAACCTCCGCCATAAGCTCGATCATCCTGCGGTTTTCTTCTTTCATACAAAACTCGCTTTCGGGCGTGCTTTCGGTATCGCGTGTCAATATCCTTTCGCAGCACGG
>CAYSHU010000200.1:0-4244 GCA_964430965.1 uncultured Ruminococcus sp.
TTATATTTCCAATGGGCTGCAAATCCTTGCTCCGCAATTTCATCCATCTTGTCACATAGTAAATTCTGATTACATATGCACTTGACAAATCCTCCCGGATATAGTATAATTTAATAAAATATTGAGAGTATGCTTTTTAGGAGGGTTTTATGTTTACAAAAATATGTAAGGGCGTGTTATGGCTTTGTATTATCGGTGGGTGTGTATTATCTATTTCGATCGGCAGTATCAATAGCGATTTCGCGTGGGTTATTCCCGTTGGTATACTGTTATCGTTTGTAATGGCTTCCGGCTTAGGTATGATTATAGAAATCTCAGAGAACATCAAAGCATGCAGGGAGCATCTATCCACGATTACATACAAATCGGGCAGCTTCAGCGGAAGAAGCCCGGCACCGGAAGCTATCTTTAAGGAGCCCGAGGAAACGCTCTCAAAACCGACCGCGGAGCTATACAGACAACCGCAATCCATTGATGAGGCTCAATATTGCACACAATGCGGCGCAAAACTCACAGACGGTATGAATTTCTGCACACAATGCGGAAAGAAAAGATAATCCCCCCTCTTGACAAATCCTCCAATATATTGTATAATAGAGTTGTCGAATAACGACAGCTTTTAAAAATGGAGGAAATGTTATGCAGAAAATCAATAAGTTTATTGCGGACAACGGGCTTTGGATATTCCTTGGCGCGGCGGCCTACAAGTTTACGTTTTACATCATCAATCTGGTGCTCGCGTTTATGTCGAGCCCCGGCTATGGCGTTCGGAATATGTTCTCGGGGCTTTTCGAGGCGGTTTGGGCTTTGATTATCCTTGCGGTAATACTTGAGGTTTCCAAGAAGGTCGCTTCGGGCTATCCTCCCGAGGTGAGAGCTCCCCAGCCCCAGCAAGCAGCTCCCGTAGTTCCTGCTCCGATGTCGGCGCAGCAGCCTGTACAGCCTGCTCAACAGCCCGTACAGCAAGTGACGGCTCAGCCCGCGCAGCCTGCTCCTGCTTCCGCTCAGCCCACAGCGGCAATCTGGACTTGCCCGAACTGCGGCTCTCAAAACACCGAGGGTATGGCGTTCTGCGCGAAGTGCGGAACTAAAAGGTAATTATCAGTTTTAAAGCGAAAAATCCCCGCCGATTTGGCGGGGATTTTTGTGTTATCTGATTTTCTCTTACCACGGTAAGGTGCCGAGAACGTTGGACTGTGCGGCGCTTCCTCTCGCGAAAACATAGTCGGGTCTGTCGCCGTCATCATAGCCGATCGCGTCAAAAAGGTAAACCTTCTTGCCGTCGGGCGAGAACGCCACTACAAACGTGTCGCTTTCAATACTCGAGCCGTCGGTGTATGTAAGCACCAGACGGTCGCCCTTGGCGTTCCAGTTTGTGATTTTGTAGCTCTTGCTGCCGACTGTCCAGCTCTTCTTTTTGAGGTTCAGAACGTTCACCGAGCGGGTGCTATCAACGCGAGTCCAGCTGTAACGGAGCTTGCCCTTAAGCCCCGAGTGCGGTACAATCACCGCGAAAAGCACAATCAAAAATGCCACAAGAACCGCTGCGCAAGAACCTCCGATAATAAGCAGCTTCTTCTGCTTAGCGTCAAGCGGCTTCCGCGGGGGCTTGGGTGGTTTGGGTGCAACAGGAGCCGCGGGCTGCGCGTATACGGGCTGCTGCTGATACTGCGGCATTTGCTGCTGCGGGATCTGCTGCGGTGCGGGCTGTTCGGGAACAGGAACGGGGGCGGGCTGTTCCGGAACGGGCACAGGCGCGGGTTGTTCGGGAACAGGCGCAGGTGCGGGTTGTTCGGGAACAGGCGCGGGCGCGGGCTGTTCGGGAACAGGTGCGGGCTCTGCTGCGGGCTGAGCTGGATCTACAGACTGCGCGGGCTCAACCGAAACAGGCTTAGCGAGTTCCACGGGGGCAGACTGCTCAGGCTCGGCGGGTGCAGGCTGAACAACAGGCTCGGATTTAATCTCACCAAGAATCTCGTCGACAGTCGGAGCGGGCGTATCCGCTTCCGGAGCTTTGACGGATTCAAACACCGTGCCGCACTCCGAGCAGAACTTGCTCCCGTCGGGATTGTTGGTTCCGCAATTTGGACAAAACATAAGTAAATTCCTCCTATATTAGCTTTGCAAAATCTTGACTATTATATTTTAGCATATTTTTGAAGTAAAGTCAAGGGTTTTAAGATTATTATCGCTAATTTATCCGCCGAAGCGTCATAGTATCCCACTCGTCCTCGGTATCGGTAAGCGTCATTGTCCGACGGTGGTCGCTGAACGACACCTTGTAGGTTTCGGGGTCGTAGTCCTCGATTGAAATCGTCAAGACACGCCCTTTCAGCTCCCAGTCCATTTCAAGATCAAAGGACGCGTCGTTAAACTCGTATATCATAGTATTGTTCGGAAAATCGAAAATCATTTCCGTATCGCCGAGTTCATACGACCAAGCGTGGCTAAACGCCTCCTTAACGTTCCTTTGAGAGCCGATAATCGGGATAACTATCCAAAAAATCGACATTAAAACGCCGAAAGCAATTAAAATGAGGAGTACTTTTACAGCCGTCGGGGGTTTGGTTTTTTGAGTGCCGCCTTGAATTATCTGAATTTGAACGGGGACTTGCGCCGTGGGGATTTGCGCCGCGAAGAATTCCCCCGCGGGTGTTTCCTCGCCGCAGTCCGGGCAGAATTTCGCGTCGTCGGAAATCAGTTCGCCGCAATATCTGCAAAACATAACGCGTCCTCCTAATCTTAATCAAGCCGCGTGAATTCCTTAACGGACGACGGCGCGCCGACCTCCGCCCAGCGCATCACTCTGCCGCCGTCGCTGAACGAAACGATGTACTCCTCGGTGTCCTCAAGCGGCTGCCCCTTGTAGAGCATCGTAAGGGACAATCTATCGCCGTCGAGCGTCCACTCTATTTCAATCGGGAATTTCAGCATATTTTCAAGCGTGCCTGTGTTCTCGGAAAAATCCAGCGTGAGCTCCATTCTGTTGTCCTTAGAGAACCAAACGTGCCTAAGCCGCCCGCGGGTGCTGAATTGCGGTATAATCACCGAGAAAATCAAAACCACCGCCGTCACTACGACAACAGACGCGGTTATAATCACAGCACGCGGGCTCGGGGATTTCGGGGATTTTTTTGGAGGTGCCTCCCCGAACGGCAGCCCGCACATCGTGCAAAACCGCCCGTTATCCAGATTCTCCGCCCCGCATTTATCACATAGCATAGCACTTTCTCCTAAATAAACTTATGAATTAAGTATAGCATATTTAAGGGAATTTGTCAAGTTACATATACGAAAACCGCCCTTGCTCACGGCAGGGCGGTTTTATCCTTAACTACGGGCTAATCCTCGCGGGTAAACGTCAATGAGTCGGCGGGGTCGTCGACATTTGTCAACGTTATTACCCTGTTGTCGGAGCCGAGCAAAACCTTGTAGCTTGTGGTTCTCGTTACATCGGGCATATCCGCAAAGGGATAAGTTGTTATTGAAAGAATATCGCCGTCAACACTCCAGTCAAACCCGTTGGCTACTCTGAAATCCCCGTAGCCGTATCTGTACTCGCTGTGAGCGAAATCATAGGTTTCGGTATACGAGCCGTCCTCCCGTGTCCACGAGTGCCTGAGCTTGCCCTTTAACGTGGATCTCGGCAGAATGACCGTAAACAGCACGACCAAAAACGCCGCAAGCAGCGCGCCGCAGATCCCGATGATTATCGGCACGGTCTTGGACTTTTTGGCAGGCTGAGCACTGCCGGACACGGGTTGGCTTATCGGCTGCTGCGCCGGTGTCCCCGGCTGAAGCTCAACGGGAGCGCTCGCCGCAAGCTGCGTTCCGCACTTAACGCAAAAAGCGGCACCGTCGGGATTTTGAGTTCCGCATTTTGTACAAAACATAACATTACTCCTCCATAATACTTTTTATAATAAAAGTATACCATACAATCCGCACTTTGTCAACTGCGCCAAATAAAAAAGCCCGCGCAAAGCGCGGGCTCTCTAACTTCTTACCTCTTAATTCTCTTACCTCTAATCAGTACATTCCGCCCATGGGAGCAGCGGGTGCCGCGGGAGCCTCGGGCTCGGGCTTGTCGGCAACAAGGCTCTCGGTGGTGAGCACCATTTCCGCAACCGAGGAGGCGTTCTGCAAAGCGGAGCGCGTAACCTTCGCGGGGTCAACAATGCCCTTCTTGATCATATCGCCGTAGCTCTCGTTGTAAGCGTCGTAGCCGTAGCCTACCTTGCCGT
>CAYSHU010000201.1:0-4209 GCA_964430965.1 uncultured Ruminococcus sp.
GGTCGAGCTGCTCCGGCGCGGGAACTCCGCGCGCCATAGTAAGGTTCAAGCCCTTAGCCTTGAACTCCTCGTATTTTTTAGTGAGCTTAGTCTTCTCGGCTTCAAGCTGCTCCTTGTTCATTTCCGTATAAAGCATAGAATTTCCTCCTAATCGTAGACTGAATAATCAAATCACACCAAATATTATAACACATAAACGAGAATTTTGCAAGAGGTTTTTTGAAAACTTGCAAAAATTTGCCGTGCAATCAAAAAATCCCCCGCGAAGCGGGGGATTAAATTGTACATTGTCAATTGTCCTTAAGGTGGTTATAGAACGTCCCCAAATCGTCCTCGCCGCCTTGCAGGAAACGCCCTATACGGTTCATAACGAACGCGGTCGTGCCGTTGCGTATCACCGTCATTCCGAGGTTGGACTGCGCCCAGTTTCCGCCGAGGTTCTTTATCACCATTATCCCGAAGAAGCCCGTCGCGCTTTTGAGGACATTGTTGAAGAAGTCCGCGGGCGGCGGGTTCTGCGCAAAGCTCTTTTGAAGCGCTTCAAGCGTTTTGCAGTAATCCGCGAGATTTTCCTCGCCGAAATTCAGCGTGATATTCATATTGTTTCTCGCGAAGTCGATATAATCCAGCGCGTAGCCGAGCATGGCGTATTCATTTGTCGGCACAGTCTGCCCCGCTCTGACCCTCGTCATCGCCTCCGAGAGCTTTTTGTCAAGCTCCGCGGGCGTGAGCGAATAGTCGAACGTGTTCGGAATAGGCTCGCCGACCTCGATATTCAGTTCCTCGGACATAATTTCCTCCTTGATTTACGGCTTTATCCGCCAGTCCTCGGGGAGCCAATCCCGCCACATGGCTTCTCTTTGCTTGCTTATCATATCCATAATATTCTCGAACTTGACGGGGCTTCTCTTGTAGAGCTGCGCCATACGCGCGGTGTGCTCCTCCTCGGTTATGTAAACGCGCCGATTGTTTTGGTTGAACTCCTTCGCGCAGTAGTCGCGCTCCTCGATCGCCGCGCGGCAGTTGTACAGCTTCTCGACGAGAGCTTTAGTGCGGTTTTCGATAGCGGCGTTCATCGAGGCGTATTCCTCGTCGCCGATAACGCCCACGTCCCAAAGACGGTCTATCTGCTTGCCCGCGTTCGCCATTATCTTTACGATGTCGTTTTCGTTGAAGTTGTTGAACTCCACCTCGCCGCGCATATAGGTGTCAAGGTGCTGCGTGTGGTCGCTTTGGTTTGTCATTTTGCGGATATAATCATCGGGGTCGGCGAGGGCGCTGCTCATATCAAAGCAGTCGCGGATAGGTGTGCCCTCCGCGATATTCAGCCCCTGCTCGTTGATTTTGTCCATATCCTCTTGGGTCAGCTCGATTTTTTTGAGGTTCGGGTTTCCCGTTTTCGCGTTGATGCTTACGCCCTTTAAGTCGAAATTCCAGCCCCGTCTCGCGGGCGTTTCGTTTAACGTTATCCATTCCTGTGACATAAGAATACCTCCTTGTAGTTGTTTAGCAGCCGCCTCTTGCGAACTGTTTTCTTGTTAATATTTTACCATATCACGCGGGAAATGTCAAGCGGACTTTATAATATTTTCCTCGCTCCGGCGGGCGCAATACCTCAAGATCATTTTTTTCGCGCGGCAATTTTATTGACCGAATGAAGATGCTTCGGTACGCCGGGGTGTTCGTCTTCAAAGGTATAGGATTGAAAGCTCAGTATCTCCCAATCGTCGTACAGCTCTTTGATCTCTCCGTCATACGCCAATCCGACAGCAAACGGCGCAATATCGGGAGATGCGGGAACTTGGTCGGTGAAAATGTGCATAATATGGATACCGCCGATATTAGTGCTGCTTTTAGCGTCGGCGATGAATTTCTGCCACACGCTTTTTTCCAAGAAGCATAACGTTGCAAACGACATTATCAAATCATAATTTTTCTCAAACGTATAATCCGCCAGATCCTTTACAAACGCGTTTATACTCACGCCGTTTACTTCACAAAGCCTTTTCAGCTTGGCGATACCCGCCTTTGAAATATCAAAGGCGTCGATATTGCGAAAGCCCCGCTTTGCCAGATACAAAACATTTTGCCCTTCGCCGCAGCCCGCTTCCAGAACGGCGGCGTTCCTGTCAAGCAGATGTTCATATTCCGTTACCGTCTTGTTAGGCTCGATCGGGAATGTCATAATATTATCGCTGCGGTATGCTTCCTCCCAAAATGGAGTTGCTTTTTCCATTTTGTCACCCCTTTCCTTGCTGGCCATTGCTTCGTCGGGGAAAACGGATTTTACTTCCTTTTAACTTTCCAAATCCTCACCTTAACAGGCTCACTCAAGCTCGCGGGAACCTCGGGAATAACGGGCTTCGGAACGGCGGGCACTTCTGGTATTGTCACAAGCTCCGCTGTTTTCTCGGGAATTCTCGCGGGGGCTTCGGGGATTTGCTCGGCTGCCTTGTATGCTTCTTCATAGAAGAACGCCTGCGAGTTGAGCGGCGTTTTGCCCGCGTTTGATACGCGCCTGTACTGCCCGTCGCTGCAAAGCTCGCGAGCCTTAACGTTGTCCTCAAGCATTGTGTTGAACATCGCGCAGACTCTGTCCGCGAGCGCCTTATCGAGTATCGGCGCGGCAACCTCAACGCGCTTTTCGGTGTTGCGCGTCATAAAGTCCGCGCTGGAAATGTACACGCGGCGGCGGTTGTCCTTACCGAATGTGTAAATGCGCGAGTGCTCTAAAAATCTGCCGACAATCGAGATAACGCGGATATTTTCCGTTTCGCCCTGAACGCCCGGGATAAGGCAGCAAATTCCGCGGATTATAAGCTCTATTTTAACGCCCGCACGGCTTGCCTCGGCGAGCTTTTCAATCAAATCTCTGTCCGTCAGCGAGTTGATTTTTATGCCGATGTAGCCGTCTTTTCCGTAGGTAATCTCATTGTCGATAAACTCCACGAGGCGGCTTTTGAGGCCCTTTGGCGCGACTAACAGGCGGTTTGTGCTCTCCACCGTCGAGCCGACCATAAGCGCGTTGAACACAACCGAAGCGTCCGAGCCGACATCGCGGTCGGCGGTCATCAGCGTAATGTCCGTGTAGAGCTTGGACGTGCGCTCGTTGTAATTCCCCGTGCCGACCTGCGTGATGTAGCTTACGTCGTTGCCGTCGCGGAGCGTGATGAGAAGCAGCTTCGAGTGGACCTTCAGCTCCTCGAGCCCGTAAATTACCGTAACGCCCGCGTCCTCAAGCTGCTTGCTCCAGCCGATGTTGTTCTCCTCGTCGAACCGCGCGCGGAGCTCCACAAGGGCGAGAACGTCCTTGCCGTTTTCCGCCGCCTTGTTAAGCGCGTTGATAATCTTGCTGTCCCTCGCGACTCTGTAAAGCGTGATTTTTATCGAGGAAACATTCGGGTCGACCGCGGCTTCTTCGAGCAGATTTATGAAGTGATTGATGTTCTCGTAGGGGTAATTCAGCAGAATATCCCGCTGCTTTACCTGCTCGATAAGAGAGCGGTTCGGGATAATCGCGGGGGATTTCTGCGGCGAAAGCGGCGTGAAGAACAGCTCGGGGTTTTTCTCCAGCCTCTTTTCGAGAGCCGAGATAAAGCTCATCGAAAGCGGCGCGTGCTGCTTGAACACAAACTCCTCGTCGATTTTGAGTATCTTCGCGAACGCAGAAACAACGTCCTTGTCGGGCGCGCCCTGGAACTCCAGCCGCACGGGGCAGAGCTTCTTGCGCTTTTTGACGAGCTTGCTCATAATGTCGCGGAAGTCCACGTCCTGGTCGAACAAGCCCTCGTCTATCTCGATATCGGCGTTTCGTGTCACACGGAAAATGCACTTTCCGACGATGTCAAAATTCCCCCAGACCTGCTTTGCGTAGCGGCAGATAAGCTCCTCAATAAGGATAAACTTGCCCGTGCCGGGGAGAAACACCACGCGCGGCAAATTCTCCGACGCGGGCAGAATCCCTATCGTCACCTTGCCCGAGGTTTCGGTTTTACGGCGCAGCTTGCAGCCGACGTAAATCTCGCCGCTTTTCAGGAACGGCACGGGGTGCTTTTTGTCGACAACTCCCGCGAAAAGCAGGGGTCTGATTTCGCGCGTGAAATAGGCTTTAAGAAACGCGTCCTCCTCGGGCGACAGCGAGCCCTCCGAGATATGCTCGATGCCGTAAGCCGCCAGTCCGCCCATTATCTCGGAATACGCTTCGTCTTT
>CAYSHU010000202.1:0-4200 GCA_964430965.1 uncultured Ruminococcus sp.
GGCTTCGCATCGGCGGAGGAATACGAAAAGGCTGCCGCGGCTGTGCCGAATAATCCCGACGCGCTCCACAAAACCGAAAAAGAGGACGGCGACGACGTTTATTATGTCGAGGCGACGAACGAGTTTGTCATCGTTTCGACGGACGGATATATCCGCACGTATTTCAATCCCGACCGCGGGATAGATTATTACAACAAGCAATGAGCGTGAGTTATCGTGAAAGGAAGCGCTGATGAATAAACAAATCAAAAAAGCCGCGGCAGTCCTCGCGATTTTGCTTTTGGTATCGGGCTGCTCGGGCAAATCCGAGATTTCAAACGCTTCGTCAAATGAAGGCGCAAGCTATTCGGAGAGCGCCGTTTCGAACGGTGAAGAAAGCGGAGAAAATACAGGAGAGGGAGAAAGCTCCTCCGACGGGCAGCAGGGAATTACAAGCGGCTTTTCGTTGAGCTGGAAAGCTGAAAACACCTGGGAGGACGGCGGCAGCAAATGCGGCACGGCGGAGCTTAACATCACGAATAACTCGGGGAAAACTCTCTCCTCGTGGGAGATAAAAATACCCGTACCGGAGGGCTTTTCGATTTCAAGCGGCTGGAGCGGCGTATTCTCCGTTGACGGCGGCTTGCTTACGATCACTAACGCCGAATACAACGGCGAAGTTCCCGCAGGCGGAACTATCGGCATCGGCTTCAATTACAGCTCCCCAAGCGTTTTCACGCCGCCCGAGAATGTTTCAATAAACGGCGTTGAGGCAAGCGGCGGCGCGGGAAATGGCGGAAGCAATAACGATCAAGGCAACAATAACAATCAAGGCGGCGGCGATCAGAATCTCTACGACCCCGCTCCCACCGACGACGTTTTAGAGCTTCTCGAAAGAAGCGACAAGGCTGTCCAGGGAGACGACTGGCTCCATACGGACGGCAACAAAATCCTCGACAAAAACGGCAAGCAGGTTTGGCTTACGGGCGTGAACTGGTTTGGCTACAACACAGGCACAAACACTTTTGACGGTCTGTGGAACAGCCACATGCGCTCCTCGATTAAAGGTATCGCTGACCACGGCTTCAACCTTATCCGCGTGCCTATCTCCGCGGAGCTGATAAACCAGTGGTCGCGCGGGGAATACCCGAAGGCGAATTACAACAACGCGTATAATCCCGAGCTGAACGAAATGAACAGCCTCCAGATTTTCGATTATTTCCTGAAGCTCGCCGAGGAGAACGGTATGAAAGTAATGCCCGATATTCACTGCGCGGAAACTAACGCAATGGGGCATAATGTCAATCTTTGGTACACCGACAAGGTGAGCGTCGACGATTATTATCACGCTCTCGAATGGCTCGCGGAGCGCTATAAGGACAACGACACGATAATCGCGATAGACATCAAAAATGAGCCGCACGGCAAGCCCTACGAGGGCAGCGGAGCGGCTATCTGGAATGATTCCAAAGCCCCGAATAACTGGAAATATACGGCAGAGCAGGCGGCTGCAAAAATCCTCGCGAAAAACCCTAACGTGCTGATAATGGTTGAGGGTACGGAGATTTACTCGAAGAAGAAAGGGGATTACAGCTCTACGGACGAGGAGGATTATTACTTCAACTGGTGGGGAGGAAATCTCCGCGGCGTGCGCGATTATCCCGTAAACCTCGGCAAGTATCAGAACAAGCTCGTTTACTCTCCACATGACTACGGCCCGACGGTTTACGAGCAGCCGTGGTTCAAGGGCGAGTATAATTACAACACGCTTCTCCGCGACTGCTGGCAGGATAACTGGCTTTATATTCAAAAGGAAAACATCGCGCCGCTGCTGATTGGCGAGTGGGGCGGCTTTATGCGCGAGCCTAACCTCAAGTGGATGACCTGTATGCACCAGCTTATCGGCGAGTATCATCTCAACCACACGTTCTGGTGCTACAACGCCAACTCGGGCGACACGGGCGGTTTAGTCCTCGACGATTTCTCGACTTGGGATACGGAAAAGTACAACTTCGTCAAGGAAGTCCTCTGGCAGGAAAACGGCAAGTTTGTCGGACTTGACCACGCGATTCCTTTGGGAGAAAACGGAATAACCCTGACGGCGGCCAAGGGGCTGTAAGCCGCTAAAATAAAGAAATAAATTGCCAAACCGTTTTTTGCGGTTTGGCGATTTTTGTGAATTTGTTCCCAAAATAAAACACCCTTGGTTATCTCAAAATCTCTGTTGCAGAAAATATCAATGCGAAAATCTGCCCGAAACGCGCCGATGCGCTGCATAAAGCATTATAATAAGCGGTTAATTTGAAAATATTACCAAATTATGAAGAAATTTAAAGTTTAGAAAAGAATAATCGCCGCGTGAATTGCGGAAAATATGCTTGTAGGTCGATAATCTCTTCGTAGAATTTGAATAGCTAAAAAAATTTGAAAGGAATGATTACAATGATTTCAGTTATGGACAAAATCGCTCTTTGCTTGCTGGTTATCGGCGGGCTGAACTGGGGGCTGGTCGGCATTTTCGACTTTGACCTCATCGCGTGGGCGTTCGGCAGCGGAGCAGTCGTAAGCCGCATCCTCTATATTCTGGTCGCGGTGGCGGCGCTTTGGTGCATTTCGCTGATTTTCCGCAGAACCGACACAATAAGCAGCCGCGCAGAAACCTCCAACTGATATGCAAGCATAATTCCCCCGCCAAACGGCGAGGGAATTATTGTTTATATTTACCTTAAACGTTAAAAAGCAGCTCATCATAGGTCGGGTACGGCCAGTAGGTTTCGCCGACTATCGTTTCAAGCTCGTCAGCAACCGCTCTCAACGACTGCATCTCGGAGAACACCTCGTCGTGATAGCAGCGCGCCTGCTGCTCCGCGTCCGCTATGGACTGCGCCTTAACAACGCTGTCAGAAAGCGCGTAGGCCTTGGAGCTCAGCGCAGCAGTGAGGTCGTTCACCTTTGTCGCGATGCCGAGCTCAACCGTCGGCTCAATGCCGATAGCCTTCTTAGATGCCGCTATGTCAGCAACGTCCTTCGCAAACTTCATAACCGCGGGGAGAATTTCCGTTTTCGCCATATCGGCAGCGGTAAGCGCCTCGATGTTTATAACCTTGGAGTAATTCTCCAGCAAAATTTCCTGGCGCGCGTGGAGCTCAACCTCGCTGTAAACGCCGAATTTCTTAAACAGCGCAACGTTTTTCTCCGCGGTGAGGCAGGGGATAGCGTCGACGGTGGACTTCAGATTAAGCAATCCGCGCTTCTCGGCTTCGACAGGCCATTCCTTGCCATAGCCGTTGCCGTTGAAGATAACGCGCTTGTGCTCCTTGATAGTCTTTACAAGCAAATCGTGCAGCGTTTCGTTGAACTTATCCTCCGAAATACCCTCAAGCACGCTTGCAAATTCTGTAAGCGAGTTTGCGACAATAGTATTAAGAATGGTGTTCGGACCCGCGATGTTAAGCGCAGAACCTACCATTCTGAACTCGAACTTATTGCCCGTAAACGCGAACGGCGATGTTCTGTTTCTGTCGGTGCTGTCCTTCGGGAATTCGGGGAGGGAGGAAACGCCAACGTTGAACATCTGCTTGCCGGCACCCGTGTACTCCTTGCCCTCAACAAGCGCGTCAACGACTGCTTGCAGCTCCTCGCCGAGGAATATCGAGATGATAGCGGGCGGCGCCTCGTTCGCGCCGAGACGGTGATCGTTTCCGGGGCTTGCCACGGACAGGCGGAGCAGATCGGAATACTCGTCAACCGCTTTAATAATCGCCGCGAGGAACGTCAAAAATTGCGCGTTCTGCATCGGCGAGCGCCCCGGGTCGAGCAGGTTCTGCCCGTCATCGGTCGAAAGGCTCCAGTTGTCGTGCTTGCCAGAGCCGTTGATCCCAGCAAAGGGCTTCTCGTGGAGCAGGCAAACCAAATCGTGGTCGAGCGCGAGCTTCTTCATAAGCTCCATAGTAAGCTGATTCTGGTCTGTCGCGAGGTTAGCGGGCGCGAAAATCGGTGCGTTCTCGTGCTGAGATGGCGCAACCTCGTTGTGCTTGGTCTTGGACGTAATGCCAAGCCGCCACATGTGCTCGTCGAGGTCCTTCATATAAGAAGCAACACGATCCTTTATCGTGCCGAAGTAGTGATCTTCAAGCTCCTGTCCCTTAGGAGCGGGCGCGCCGAAAAGCGTTCTGCCCGTGAAAATCAAGTCCTTACGCTGATTGTATGTATCCTTATTAA
>CAYSHU010000203.1:0-4196 GCA_964430965.1 uncultured Ruminococcus sp.
ATCAGATCGCCACTGCGTATTCTTTGGGACTGCGCAAGATACGCTCTGAAACAACACAGCCCGACAACGCGGCTACAAGAGGCAAAATCAAGACTATCGCTCACCTTGTTAAGGTTGAGGAAGTTTAAGAAAACTAGCGAGAGCTATTAAAAACTCACAACTAATAGGGGGTGCAAAGCAAATGAAGCTTCACGAATTACAGCCCGCTGCGGGTTCCGTAAAGGACGTAAAGCGCATAGGCAGAGGTCACGGCTCGGGACAGGGCAAGACCGCAGGCAAGGGCCATAAGGGTCAGAAGGCGCGTTCGGGCGGCTCGATAAGACCCGGCTTCGAGGGCGGTCAGATGCCGCTCCAGAGAAGAATTCCTAAGCGCGGGTTCAACAATATCTTCGCAAAGGAGTTTGCGACCGTTAATGTAAGCGAGCTTGACAAGAGATTTGACGACGGCGCTGTCGTTGACGCAGACGAGCTCATCAAGAGCGGCGCTATCAAGAACGCAAAGGACGGCATCAAGATTCTCGGCAACGGCGAGCTTTCCAAAAAGCTCACGGTAAAGGCGGTCAAGTTTACGGCTGCCGCTAAGGAAAAAATTGAAAAGGCGGGCGGCGCGGCCGAGGTGATTGAATGAACGGAATGTTGCAAGTCTTTCGCAACGCGTGGGTAGACACCCAGCTTCGCAAAAAGATACTGTACACACTGATGATACTCGTTCTGTTCCGACTTGGCTCGTGCATTTTCGTTCCGTTTCTGAACAACAGCGCGATAACGAATATGATCTCGGGCGCTTCGCTGTTGAATTACCTTGACGTTATGACGGGCGGCGCGCTCGGACAGGGCACGCTGCTTGCGATGTCGATTACGCCGTATATCAACGCGTCGATTATCATTCAGCTTTTAACGGTAGCGATACCGCCGCTTGAAAGGCTCTCCAAAGAGGGCGAAACCGGGCAGAAGAAGCTGAACAAGATAACGAAGTTTACGTCGCTGGGCATTGCGTTGCTTCAGGCAACGGCGTTCTACTTCACGCTGAGAAACGGCACGAAGGACGACAAAGGAATCCACGTGGCGATTTTGAGATACGGCGATGTTTTCGACAGAACGAGCGATATGTTCTCGATAATCCTGTCGGCGATAACGATCATAGCCTGCTTCGTCGCGGGCGCGTCGGTAATCATCTGGCTCGGCGACAGAATTAACGAGCACGGCATCGGCAACGGAATTTCAATGATACTCTTCGCGGGTATCGTGGCAAGACTTCCGCAGACAATAAGCTCGTTTATCGGCATTGTAAGCGCGGATAAGGAAAACCTCGGCAAGAACATCGCGTTCGTTGCCGTAACGGTCATCATCTTTGTAGCGATGATCTGGTTCGTTATTTTTATGACGAACGCCGAGAGGCGAATTCCCGTGCAGTACGCAAAGCGCGTTGTCGGGAGAAAAATGTACGGCGGACAAAGCACGCACATTCCGATCAAGGTTGCGATGAGCGGCGTTATGCCTATCATCTTCGCGATGTCGCTTATGAGCCTGCCGTCAACTATCTGCTACTTCTTCGGCATCACGGGTGACGGCGAGAGCGGTCACGATTTTTGGGAGGGCTTCGTGCGGTTCTTCTCGCACACATCTCCCGCATACGCGGTGCTCTATTTCCTGCTGATTCTGGGCTTTAACTACTTCTATGTAGCGATAACCTACAATCCCGTGGAAATAGCGAACAATTTGAAGAAAAACAACGGCGCTATCCCGGGCTATCGGCCGGGCAAGCCGACGTCGGATTTCATCTACAATTCCTTGAACAAGATAACGCTTTTCGGCGCTATTTTCCTTGGAATTATCGCGGTTTTCCCGATTATTCTCTCGTGGATAAACAAGGACTTCTCGCAGGTATCGCTCGGCGGTACGTCAATGCTGATCATCGTCGGCGTTGCGCTTGAAACCGTGCGTTCGCTTGAGAGCCAGATCATGATGAGGCATCATCCGGGATTTCTCGACTAACGGCAACAAAACAAGAGCGAGTGAAATTTGCGAAAGAGCGTTTGCAATGCTGCCGGCGCGGTCGAGCGAAGCTCGACGGAGCGGTTCGCAAATTTCCATTCAGATAAGAGGATCAACACTATGAATATGATTTTTTTGGGCGCTCCGGGCGCGGGCAAGGGCACACAAGCCGAGGTTGTCTGCAAGGAGCTGAACATTCCCGCTATCTCTACGGGAAATATGCTCCGCGAGGCTGTTAAGAACGGCACGGACGCGGGGCTTGCGGCAAAGAAGTATATGGACGCGGGCGACCTTGTTCCCGATGAGGTTGTAATCGGCGTTCTCAAGGACAGAATCGCGCAGGACGACGCCAAGAACGGCTTTATCCTCGACGGCTTCCCCCGCACTGTTCCCCAGGCGGAGGCTCTGGAGAAAATGGGCGTGCAGATCGACAAGGTAATTGAGATCGACGTGCCCGACGAGAACATCACCGCCCGTATGAGCGGCAGACGCGTCTGCGAGAAGTGCGGAAACTCCTATCACATCGAGCACAAGCCGACAAAGGTCGAGGGCGTTTGCGACGCTTGCGGCGGAAACGTTGTACAGCGCGTTGACGACAAGCCCGAAACCGTTATTGCAAGACTTAAGACCTATCACGAGAAAACCGCTCCGCTCAAGGATTTCTATCAGTCCAAGGGCAAGCTGATTTCCGTGCCCGGCACAAACGGCATCGAGGAAACCTCGAAGGCGGTTCTCGCGGCAATCAAGGGCTAATAAGGGCTAAGCTGATCATTCAGCAATCTGCCAAAAAATCAGAAGGTGTGTATCACGCATGATACAAATCAAAAATCCAACAGATCTTAAGGCTATGATGAAGGCGGGAGAGCTTGCGGCGCAGGCGTTAGCGCTGGCGGGCAAGCACGCCGTTCCGGGTATTTCCACGTGGGAGCTCGACAAGATAGTTGACGAGTATATCCGCTCTAAGGGCGGGCACTCCCCGTGCAAGGGCTACGGCGGCTTTCCGGGACACAATTGCTTTTCGATCAACGAGGAGCTTATCCACGGAATTCCCTCGAAGAAGAAAATCCTTAAAGAGGGCGACATTCTCTCGTGCGACATCGTAGCGGAGCTTAACGGCTATAACGGCGACAACACAGCGACATTCGCCGTCGGCGAGGTGTCCGAGGAAGCGAAGCGCATTATGCAGTACACCAAAGAGGCGCTTTTCAAGGGCATCGAAAAGGCGGTGGCGGGCAACCGCGTCGGCGATATATCCCACGCGATAGAATCTCACGTCAGGAGCGGAGGATATTTTCCCGCCGAGAAGTTTATCGGTCACGGAATAGGTCGTGATATGCATGAGGACCCCGAGGTCCCGAACGAGGGAAAGGCGGGTCACGGGCCGCGGCTGATGTCCGGCATGACGATCGCTGTTGAGCCTATGGTAAACTCACACTCGCAAAAGGTCAGAATAATGAACGACAAGTGGACGGTGGTTACGACAGACGGAAGCCTTTCGTGCCATTTCGAGCACACAATAGCCATTACAAACGGCGAGCCGATCATTCTGACGCTGGAGAGCCACTAATGGTGAACATTATGGAGATTAGAAAAGGCGGTGTGATATTAAGCCTCGCGGGGCACGACAAGGGCAGACTGATGCTCGTCGTGGGGGCTGAGGGCGACAGGATTTTCGTCGCAGACGGAAAAGAGCGCAAGCTCGCTTCCCCGAAAAAAAAGAACGCAAGGCATATCCGCGGCACCTCGTATTCGATTGAAATCGAGGGGCTGACGGACAAGAAGCTGCGGCAGACGCTGAGCAAATTAGCGAAACCGCAAAGCACGTTACAGGAGAGTGAATAGCTTGTCTAAAGAAGATGTTTTGGAAGTTGAAGGAACGATTTTGGAGGCGCTTCCGAACGCACAATTCAAGGTAGAGTTATCCAACGGACACCAAATCTTGGCGCACATCAGCGGCAAGCTGCGAATGAACTACATTCGTATTCTGCCGGGTGACAAGGTGACAGTTGAAATGTCGCCCTACGATCTCACAAAGGGCAGGATCACGTGGCGCGCCAAGTAATAGACCACAAGCAACATTTTTTAACCTTTAGTAAGGGAGGTACACACAATGAAAGTAAGACCTTCGGTAAAGCCCATGTGCGACAAGTGCAAGGTCATCAAGCGCAAGGGCAAAGTTATGGTAATTTGTGTTGAACCCA
>CAYSHU010000204.1:0-4177 GCA_964430965.1 uncultured Ruminococcus sp.
ATGACACCCTGGGTATGAACCAAGTGCTCTAGCCAACTGAGCTATACCGCCATATTTGTTATATTGACTAAATCATTATAGCACAATAAAACGCGTTTGTCAAGTGCTTTTTTGAAAAAATCGATATTTTTTTCAAAAATCTCCGAGAATTCATATGGCAGTTATATATTTTGTACGAAAAGTGCTTGATTTTATCAAGATGATTTGGCATAATATAAAAACGTAAAACGCTCTCGGCGGCGCAGTTGAGAGCGTTTTGATTCACAAAAATAATTGCGGCGCGGCAATTAAATCTTGGTCAGAATAAGGAGGCAGGTATGAATATACTTAAAAGATTCAAGCGCGGTATGGTGGCGGTTCTGGCGATTTCCGTGGCGATGTCCGCGTTTTTTGTTTTTTATTATCCGATGATGACGGCGCGCGCGGAGGGCGGGTACGAACACACATATCACAATGTCGGCGATTTGAGCGTGGCGTGGCAGGCGTGGGATAAATCTGACAGCCTTCCCGATAATGAAGCGGGCAGCTTTTATCTCACGTGTGACGTGGAAATCACCGAAACCTGGACGCCCGCCGACGGAACATATCTTTGCCTCAACGGTCATTCAATTACGGTTACGGAAAGCAACAGCGAAGGCGTCGTTGCTATTTATGTTGATATTTCTGATACTTTCAAGCTGTGCGACTGCTCTGAAAACAATGCCGGAAAAATCACGCACTCTTCAGACGCTGTCGGCTGCGGCATTGAAGTTGACGGCACTTTCGAGATGTACGGCGGCAAAATTTCAGGCAACACATCATACGATAACGGCGGCGGTGTATACGTGTACAAGGACGGCACATTTAATATTTTCGGCGGTGAAATAAGCGGAAATACAGCGAAAAACGGCAGCGGCGTTTACAACCTCGGCACAATGACGGCAGGCGGCACGGCTTCGATAATCAACAACACCGCTGATAACGTTTTCTTGCCGAGCGGAAAATACATAAGCATTTCGAGCGAAAATCCCTTAAGCGGTGAAAGCACGAAAATCGGCGTTACAACCCAAGTTAAACCCGCGGAGGCAGTTCACGATGATGACGGAAATGAAACACCTGCGGTTGAGGTGAAGATTGCCGAATCAACCGATAAGAATTCCTGCTCATTTTTTATATCCGATGAGGATTATTACGTAATATCTGACGGTGAAACAATAAAGCTCTCGACTGCCGAACCGTCCGAGGACGACAATCCGCGTGACGAGCATAAGCACGGCGGTATCGAATTCACGCCCATTACAGACGGAAAACTCCCGACAGAAGCGGGAAACTATTTTCTCGAAGCGGACGTTGAAATCAACGACACTTGGACTCCCGCAGACGGCACAACGCTCTGCCTCAATGGCAATACAATCACAATAAACGACCATGTCCCCGCGATCTCCGTGACGGGCAGTTTTTCCTTGTACGGCGATGAAGGCGGCGTTATCACGCACGCAGAGAGCAAAGGCGGCGTCGGCGTTGAAATCAACGGCGGCGCGTTTGCGATGTACGGCGGTGAAATCAGCCGCAACAAGGGCGAAGGCGTAACATTCAAGGGCGGCGGCACACTCACCGTCGGCGGCAGAGCAAGAATTTGGGACGAAGTTGTTCTGCCGGACGGAAAAACGATAACGGTTGACGGCCTGGAGGACGGCGCGGAAATTCACGTTAAGACGCAAACAGAGCCCGCAGAGGGAGTCGACGTGCCGATAACCGAACAAAACAGCGATAACATCACGGCTTATTTTTTTAGCTCGCGTGCGGATTATTATATAGTAAACGGCGCTGACAATGCGGTTATGCTGTCGGCGATGAGGCCCATTGAAGCTCCCGACGAGCACAAGCACGGCGAAAACGATGACACCGAATGGACTGCGATTTCCCTTGAAGATGAACTCCCTGAAAAAGGCGGACACTACTATCTTAACAGCAATATCATAATAACAAAGCCGTGGCTTCCCGCTGATAATACGGTTCTTTGCCTTAACGGACACTCCTTCACAACAGGCACAACGGGCTCTCCGAATATGATTTCCGTGGAGAATCCGAACTTCACGCTGTGCGACTGCAAGGGCACTAACAGTGTGAGCGTGAATGTAAGCGAGAAGAACACGATAACCGTCGGCGGCAATCTCAACGCGAACATTACGCTCTTCAAAGGTGCGCTGATTGACATTGATGAGAAATTTCCGCTGACAGGCGGCAAAATCTGCGTTACACTCACAAATGCTCTCAATAATGGCGAAAGCGCGGCAATTTCTACAAATAACGCGGGAGTTTACAGCACCCGCTTTGAGAGTGCCGAAAGCTACACCGTTGAGGTTGCCGAGGGCGTTATAAGCCTCAAGAAGCCCGAGCTGCCTCCCGTAATCGAGCCGACACGTCACACCCACCCGCTCTGCGGCGACAACTATTGCAGGGAGCACGTTGACATCACGTGGACAGAATGGAACAGCTCAACGACGCTCCCCACGGCGGCCGGCAGCTATTATCTTACAACGGACGTTGCGCTTGGGGCGCGGTGGAATGTGTCCGACGACATCAAGCTCTGCCTTAACGGCTATACAATCACATCAAGCGCGGACAACGCGGTGGTTTACGTGGCGAAAGAGCTTGTGCTGTGCGACTGCGGAAGCAGAGCGCCCGCGGGAATTATTACTCACGCGGGCGGCAAGAGCGGCAGGGGCGTTTATATCGCCTCCGGCGGCGCGCTTGCGATGTACGGCGGCGCAATCCGCGGCAACAGCGCTACAAACGGCGCGGGAGTTTATAACGACGGCACGTTTACAATGCGCGGCGGCGAGCTTACGGGAAACACCGCGGCGAAAGTCGGCGGCGGGCTTTACAACAACGGCGTTGCGGTTGTCGAGGGCGAAATCTACGGAAACTCCGCGGCGCAAGGAGCGGGCGGTGTTTATCAGAATGGCAAGCTGACCGTCGCTAACGACGCTTACATAATGCAAAACACTGTTGGAAACAGCAAGAGCAACGTTTACCTCACCGACGGATGCCTGATAACAATCTCCTCGGGCTTTGACGGCAAGATCGGGATTTCGCTGGAAACTAATCCCAAATCCACGGGCAGCGTGATTTTCGCAAATGGCTCGATAAGCGCCAAAACGCTCGACAAAATCACGAGCGACAGCGGCTCGTTTACAATCAAAAGGAGCGGCGACACGCTGACGCTTTCAAGAAAAGCCTCCTCAAGCGACGAGGACGACTACAGCCCGGAACTTGAAATCAAATCCAAAACCGCCGCGCATATCCCGCAAGCTGACCGCACGGCGATTTATGAGATGCTGAAAACAATGCCCGACTGGGTAGTCGGCGCGTACTTTGACATCACGCTTTACGATGATTATGATAAAATCAGCGAGAGCTCACGCAATCTCAACGTTAAGCTGACAATCCCGTCGGATATCCGCGCGGCTAACAGAGTTTACAAGGTAATCCGCGTTCACGACGGCAAGGCGACGCTTCTTGATGATATTGACAACGACCCGAACACAATCACGGTACGCTCGCGCTACTTCTCGACCTACGCGATAGTTTACAGCGTTTCGCAAAGCGCCGCAAGCTCGAACGGAAACGGTGACAATGGAGCAAACGGCAGCTACGACAACCCCGCAATGGGTGTTCAGAACGACATTCCGACAGCGAGCCTGGTATGTGGCTTTACGGTGCTGGCTTTAGCGGTACCGGGGAAGAAGTTTGAACAGTGATAGCAAAGTCCCCGTCACTCGGCGGGGGAGTCCAAAATTTCACAGCAACAGAAAAACTCCCGAAGTCGAAAGGCTTCGGGAGTTTTTTGCCGGATAATCTTATTGTCACAAATCCTTTACATGAATATGTTTAAAATTTTCCGGCTCAAAAATTCGTTGCGAGGCATTAAATATGTTAGATATTTATCATACTTAACGTCGATTGCACCATACAACAAAGCCATTTGCTGCATTATAATCAAGTGCCGCCAACAAGACTTAAACAAACCCCAAAATTTCAAAAATTAGTTTATCAGACACAAAAAACGACCTCATAAACGGCTTAACAAAACCATAGTGAGGTCGTCTTTTGCTGGCTCCCCTAACCTCGCACAATCAGAACACTCTCCCGCAGGTACCGTGAGAGTGCTTGCACCCTCACGGCAGTTAAAACT
>CAYSHU010000205.1:0-4142 GCA_964430965.1 uncultured Ruminococcus sp.
ACAACGGCGACTGGAAGTTCAACGCGGTAGCTGCGGGCTATCAGGGCGGACTTGAAGCGCTCTGCCGCGCATACGGCGTTAATGTGTAACTAACTGCTGACAGCTATTAAACCAACAACTATTCGGGGGTGTCTTATGGATTTAAATGAACTGATTTCAAAGGCTGCCCCGAATAGTGAGGTTTTACTGCCCTCAGGGGAGTTTGAGGGCCCTTTGATTATCAACAAGCCCCTGCGCGTTCGGGGGAAAACCACTACGATCTGGGCGAAGCGCTCTCCCGTTGTTGAGATAAAATCGGGCGGCGTAACGCTGGAGAATATCCGCGCGGAAATTACCGAGGGGAGCATTGAAGAGCCCGCGGTGAAAGCCTCCGCCGCTTGCGCGGTAAGAAACGTCGAGGTGCTGGGGCGCGTTTCGGGCTTCGGTGCGGAGGACAGCTTCTTCGATATCCCGCGGACAATCGCGCTCGGGAGTTTCCCCGCAAGCACGGAAAATACTTACATGCTTGAGGTAAATGTTCCCGCGAAAACGGAGATCTTCTGCGAGCTCCGCGAGGTGACGTTCGAGCCGAAGACGCTTGAGGCGGGGAGAAACACGCTGACGATAAAAATCAGCGAGATTTCGGCGATGACGTTTTTGTACGCGGAGGTGCTGTTTAAGTCGAAATTCACGCGGCGGGTGTATCTTACGGGAAAGCCCGACGCTTCGGCGGAAAAAGCGGAGCAAAAGCAAATCTACACCGCGCCGGAGCGGCTCGACGAGTTTATCTCCAGCGCCGAGGAATACGAGGCGCAGCTTGAAGTACCGATGACGGACGTAATAGCGAACGTCGCGGGGCGGCAGCTTAATCACGAGCTCCCGACTCTCGATATGAAGCGCGGTCAGCGCGTCGGACTTTTGCAGTATCTCGGCGAGCAGTTTGAGGTGTGGTTCACGGCAAATATGCCGCAGGGCATTGAGATCGACCCTTATGTGTTCCTGCTCCAAACGGGCGACAAGGCAATCGGCGACGAGGGCTTGGTGTTCTTCGGGAACGCCCGCTCGAAAAACGGCGAGGCGCTGTACTTCCCCGAGGACGGGCACGTCGCGATAGACCTCACAAAAGTGCCCCCGGAAATACAAAAAATCGCGCTGGCGTATTCGATTTACGACGGCGGACCCTCAAAGAATTTCCGCTCGGTAAGCTCTCCGAGAGTTTCGCTGCGCGTCGGCGAAGAGCGCGTGGTTTTCAACATAGAGGGTCTGGGCGACGAGGCGACGATAGTCGCGCTGGAGTTTTATCTCTACAAGGGCGAGTGGAAAATCTCGGCGGTAGGCGCGGGCTTCAGAAACGGGCTTGCGAAGCTCTGCAATCATTACGGAATAGAAGTTGAGTAATTGAATCAAGTGGAGCAGAAAAAAGAGCCTGCTTAGGTGAAGTGGAGCGAAGCGGAACGGAACCTAAGTAGGCTGCCAGCGCAGTCGCGCGAAGCGCGACGGAGCGTTTTTTCTGCGACTTTAAAATAAGTAACCCACGAGCAGTGCCGCGAAAAAAAGAGCCTGCTAAGGCGAAGCGAAGCGGAGCCTTAGCAGGTTGCTAGGCGAACGAAGTGAGCCGCTTTTTTCGCGGCTTTGAAATCAGGGTCAGCATTAGTATTAGGGGGCGAGTATTTGGCACAACAGGAGTTCACGAGATATGTCGGCTATGACGACGCCGACGAGTTCCGCGGCTTTCTGATAGACAGGTACGTGGCGGTTCAGAAAAACGGGCTGTTCTTCAAGGAGAAGCTGCCCGCGCCGTCTACCGATGAAATCGCGAAGGCGGCGAGCTACACGGCGGCGAGCTTCGACAGCGCGGCGGATATAAAGAAATCGCTGGAAATGTGGCTGCACGACGCGAATATCCCGTGCGACAGCGCGGCGTTGGCGGAGATTATGGCTAAAGCCGTCGCGGAGTGCGGCGTGAATAAAAAGAACACATATTTCGTGATGCTGTGCTGGCTGATGAAATACCTCGGCAAGCGCCCCTCGGCGGTGCTGTTCGTCGGCTCGGCGACGCTTCGCGAGCTGTATTTCCTGTTTATGCTGTTCGCCGCGGGAGTTCGCGTAACGCTTGTAAGCTACGGACTGGATAAGGATTTTGAAAAGCTCCCGTATCAGAATAAAATCTACCTCAAGGACGGCAAGGAGAAGTCGCCGATACAAATTGACTTCGAGAAGATCGACCTCTCGAAAGAAGCGCAGCTTTCGGAAATGCGCGCGGCGGCAAGCCGCGTTTCGGGAATGGTAAAGCGAATGGACACCACCGCGGCGGGAATCTTCGAGGACGTGCTTAAGGACAGGAAAAAGCGCGTTATCCAAAGCGGCGGCGTTTACTCCGATGAGGGCGATATTCCCGTAGTTTCGGCGGCGCTTATCGGCTACGACGAGGAAACGGTCTACACAAATATGCTCGTGAAGTTCAAGGAGAGCTTCGCGGGGCTGAAAAAGCAGCTTATCTTTATTGAAAAAACGCTCGACAATCCAAACGCCGAGGAGGTTCGCGCGCTTGGGACTATTTCAAGGTCGAGCACCGCGGATATGATAGACGGGCTGGCTATGGCAATCGACTTAAAGGGCGACAAAACCCGAACGGCGCTCGCGCAAAAGGCGCTTCGGGAGCTCCTCAACGAGCTGAACACGGGCAACCAGACTGTCGTGATGAATTACGGCAACAAGCTCGTCACGTGGCTTTATCGCTGCACGCAGGCGAGAAAATACGCCGTGCAGTATGAGGACACGCCCGTCGTGCTGTATTACGGCGATATTTCGCAATCGGAGATGTATTTCCTCAATTTAATGACGCAGTGCGGCTTCGACACGGTTTACATAAGCCCGAACAAGAAGAATATGCAGACTGTCATCGACAAAAATATCGGCGGGCTTATGCAGATTTTCGAGCTGCCTCAAAGCAAGGACAGCGGAAGCTATCCGACAAAGGCGATAAAGACAAAGGTCGCGACCGTCGCGTATAACGCCGAACGGGATCTGGACACAATGCTCTACGGCGGCGACACGGGGATTTATCGGAGCTTCCAGTTTCCGAACAGCCAGAGCGTGACTCTCAAAACAACGTTCGAGGAAATTGCCATTTTGTGGAAGCAGGAGGCGCGGTTCAGAACGGGCTTCACAACGGCGGGAAATTTAGTGTCCGTGCCGAACATTTTTGCCAAAATCAGCGGGGTTGAGAACGGAAATATCAACACCTACTGGGACGACGTTCGCGCAAGGCTCACGCCCGAAACGATACTCAAGATCAAGGGCAAAAACGACGCGAAGGAACAGGACGCTGATTTGTCGATATATCGGCAGTTTTATCGCAACGGCGAAATCGATGTTGAGAAATTTAAGGGAAGCACGCTGAATAAATTCAGCTATCTACCCGACAGATTACAGGATATGCTGCTGTATAAGCTGCAGGAAACGGTGTCAAGCGGGTTTATTAAGCTGCAAGGCGATGATTTAATGTGCAGCGTTCTCCACTTCGGGACAAGCCTTGACAAAAGCTTCACGCAGATAATCCAGCGGTTTGACTTTACGCGGAAAATCCCGAAGCTGATTTACATCGACGCGGTTGAGGAAACATTCTCGCTTTGGGAGTGTATACAGCTTGTGCTGTGCAACCTCATCGGCTTTGATATTCTAATCTACACGCCGACGGGCTATAAAAACCTCGAAACCTACGTATCCGCCGACGCGTTTGAAGAGCATATAATGAATCAATTTTTATATGACGTGGAGGTTCCGAAGTTTAAAATACCCTCCGAGGAAAAGAGCGGCGGTTTTTTCGGAAAGCTGTTCGGGAAACACTGACCCGTTATACGGGTCATCAACGGCAGCTCAAGCTGCAAGAAAGGATTAGAAAATGGGATTACAATTCACACCCGGCGCGGCTGCCGCTCAGCAGGCAAGCCCCGAGATCGAAGCAGCGGCTACTACCGTCACCACCGCAGCGCCGACTGCCACACCCGCTATTCTTGACGCTAAGATCGAGGAAGCGAAGAACTTCAACATCGTGGTAAAGACAGATGAGATCAAGCAGCAGCTCGCCTCCAGCAAGGAGATCGATCAGCTCGTTTCCACTATCAACGTAAACGATCCGAACACTATCGTGAAGTTCGGCG
>CAYSHU010000206.1:0-4139 GCA_964430965.1 uncultured Ruminococcus sp.
AGCGCTGCATAGCGAGCGCAGCGAGCGGAGCAGCGGTGAGGGAATTTTGAAATTTAAATTAAGATCATTCCGTGTCAGCGTTTGGGGTAGAAGTCAAAGGCGTTTACCGATAAAATGCAACATACCAAGCGAAGTGTAAAATTCAAGAAAGAAAGTGAAGCTTTGCACTCGTAGCAAAGCGGAGAGTGCGAAGCTTCGCTTTGCTAGCGCAGTCCGCGCGAAGCGCGGACGGAGCGGTTCTTGAATTTTAAATTAAAATAAGAGGTGATATAGTGAGTATCGAGAAGATGTCGCTTTTGTCAATCGAGGGCTCGATAGACGAGCTTGAGGGCGCGCTTATGGCGTGCTGCGACAGCAGATTGTTCCAGATGACAACAAGCGGCTCGGTTCTGCGGAATCTTAACGAGCCAAACCCGTACCTCGGGATATATACAAAGGTGCGGGATATGGCGGTGAACTTGAAGATCTCTCCCGAGTATTGCGACTTCAAAAAGCTCCCCTACGAAACCCCCGAGGATTTTGAGGGATATTTCGAGGGAATAAGCGGGCGTTACGCCGAGATAAACGAAAAGCTCGTCGAGATAAGCAAAGCGCTGGAGGAGCACAAGTCCACGGAGGCGTACCTGCGGCATTTAATGGGGCTTGACGTTTCGTTCCACGATTTGTTTAATATGAAGTACGTAAAGCTCCGCATAGGCAGACTGCCTGCTGACAGCGTGCAGAAATTAAAGTTCTACGAGCAGAAATGCTTCGTGTTTATGCCGTTTGAGCACGCCGAGGGCTATGTTTACGGAATTTACCTCGCGCCGAAAAACCTCACGGATTTCGCGGACGACGTGATGCGGTCGCTCAGCTTCGAGCGAATGAGGCTCCCCGATTACCTTGAGGATAACGCCGAGGGCGCGGACAAAAAGCTCGCGGATATTATCGAAAGGGAAGCGAAGCAAAAGGAGGAGCTCGAAAAGGAACTCGCGTATTTCACGGATAATTTAAAGAGCGACTTCAACGCCGTGCTTTGCAAGCTGAAGTACAAGGCGGATTGCTTCGAGCTCCGCAAGAAGGCGATAATCACCGAGGAGAAATTCTCGTTTTCGGGATATTGCCCGACGCGCGATTGCCCGAAGCTCCGCGAGGAGCTGAAAAAGGCATCGCCGTACATACAGTGCCTGGAAATCCCCGTCGATAAGAAAAACGCGCCGGAAAATACGCCCGTAAAGCTCAAAAACAACCGCCTCGTGCGTCCGTTTGAGATGTTCGTCAGAATGTACGGCTTGCCGTCCTATTCGATGTTCGACCCGACGCCGTATGTCGCGGTGACTTATATGATTTTGTTCGGGCTGATGTTCGGCGATGTCGGGCAGGGCTTGGTGGTGACGCTGCTGGGCTTGCTGCTGACAAAGCTCACGAAAAACGGGTTAGCTCCGATTATGACAAGGATAGGCGTTTTCTCAATGCTCGGCGGCTTGATTTACGGCTCGGTGTTCGGCATTGAAACGATAATCCCGCCTATCTATCACCGCTCGGAAATCTGGCACAACGTCTGCAGGCTGTTCGGCGGGCTGGGAATTCCCGAGCACCCCGAAAGCATTTTCCAGGTAGCAACTGTGATTTTGCTGTTCGCGCTCGCGATAGGAATAATCCTCATCTTGATTTCGATGCTTTTCAATATGTTCTTGAAATTCAAGGCGGGACACACGGGCGAGGCGATTTTCAGCGTAAACGGCGTGTGCGGGATCGTGCTTTACGCGTCGCTTGTTGTAGGCTTGGTTTGCACGCTGCTTTACGGAATTCCGCTGATGACTCCCGTTTACACGATTTGCCTTATCGCGGTGCCCGCGCTGCTGATATTCCTGCGAGAGCCCATTCTCGACAAAATGGCTCACAAAAAGTCGGAAGAGCCGTTCAAAATCGGCAACTTCATAATCAGCAACTTTATCGAGCTGTTCGAGGCGGCAATCAGCTTCCTGTCGAACACGATGTCTTATCTGAGAGTCGGCGGCTTCGTGCTGTCGCACGCGGGCTTTATGCTTGTAGTATCGCAGCTGGCGGGCGCGGAAAGCGGCGCGCCGATTACGGCGAAAACCGTTATTGTGTACATCGTCGGCAATATTGTAGTAATGGGCATTGAGGGCTTGCTTGTCGGAATTCAGGTGCTCAGACTTGAGTTCTACGAGATATTCAGCCGCTTCCACGACGGCGGCGGAGTTGATTTCAAGCCCGTTGAAATAAAGCTTGATTCCGAGATTTAATTTTAGGAGGACAATAAAATGAATTTGGTATTTCTTTTCCTTATGCCGCTTATCGCGGTCGCGGCGATTATGACGCCCCTTTTCGTAACTCTTAAGCGTATCCACGACAAAAAGCCCGTCAACAGAAAGCGCTCTGTTGTCACGAATATCATTTCGTTCTTCGGCGTGATGATCGTTATGACGCTTCTCCCGCTCACCGGTGCGGTTGCCGCGGCGACCGACCCCGCGGCATCTGCCGAGGGCATTTCCGAGGGACTTAAGTACATCGGTGCGGCACTCTCTACGGGTCTTGGCACGATAGGCACGGGCGTTGCCGTTGGCGGCGCTGCTCCCGCGGCGATAGGCGCGGTGTCCGAAAACGACAAGTCCTTCTCAAAGGCGCTTATCTTCGTTGCGCTCGGCGAGGGCGTCGCGATTTACGGGTTGCTTATCTCTATCCTTATCCTGTTTGGTTAAAGCCTATGAAGTTCTTTTTGATAAGCGATAACAGCGATACGCAAATGGGAATGAGAATCGCGGGCGTGGAGGGCGTTGTGGCGCACAGCAAGCAGCACGTCCTCGACGAGCTGAATAAAGCGGCAAACGATGAGGACATAGCCGTCGTGCTTATGACGGAAAAGCTCGTGGAGCTTTGCAGGGACAAGGTTTACGACATCAAGCTGAACCGCCGCAAGCCGCTTATTGTGACGATCCCCGACCGTCACGGCAGCAGCCGCATTATCGATTCCATTTCGAGATATGTTGAAGAGGCTATAGGTATAAAGCTGTAAGCGGAGGATAATATGGATTTGGAAGCAATGTACGCCGAAAAAGCGGAGATGTTCCGCGCGGCGGTGGATAAACAGGCGGACGAGGAAATAGCCCGCGGCACCAAAGAGATACGCGAGCGGAAAACCGCCGCGGGAAAAGCAAAGCAGGAGCACGAATTAGCCGAGGCGCTGGCGAAAGTCCGCGCGGAAAAAAGCGCCGCCGAGGCGAAGTTCAAAAAGGAGCTCTCGCGGTGCGAGTTCGAGGCGGGCAAAGCCGTCCGCGCACACCGCAAGGAGCTTATCGACGGCTTCTTCGAGGAGATCCGCGAGGAGCTTGCTGATTTCGCGAAGTCCGATAAGTACGCGGATTATCTCAAGCGCGCGATCGCTAAGGCGGAAAAGGAGCTCGGCAGCGTGAGCTATATAATGGCTTCGCCGAAGGATGTTCCCGCTGTGAAAAAGCTCACAAGCGTTGAAGTCCGCGAGGATAACTCGATAATGCTCGGCGGCATCTGCGCGGCAGACGAGGCGCGCGGGCTGTTCTCCGACCAGACGCTCGACAGCGCGCTCGAAGCCGAGCGCGAGGCGTTCTCCGACAAGCCCGAATTGAGGCTTTAATTGTCCGAATTCCACGAAGGGAATATATAACAAGATGAAGAATACAATCTACTCAATAAACGGACCTGTAGTAAAAGCCGCCGACACGCGCGATTTTTCGATGCTCGAAATGGTGTTCGTGGGCGAAAAGCGGCTTATCGGAGAGGTTATCGGCGTTACCGATAAATTCACGACGATACAGGTTTATGAGAATACGGCGGGGCTGAAAATCGGCGAGCCTATCGAAAGCACGGGGCAGCCCGTCTGCGCGACGCTGGGGCCCGGCATAATCTCGAATATCTTCGACGGCATCGAGCGCCCGCTTCGCGATATGACGAAGCTGAACGGCGCGTTCGTTTCCGAGGGAAACGCGCTGTTTTCGCTCGACACCGAGAAAAAGTACGATGTTACCGTCACCGTAAAGGTCGGAGATAAGCTCTCGGGCGGCGATATTTACTGCACCTGTCCCGAAACCGCGCTTATCACGCATAAATGTATGCTCCCGCCTAATGTTTCGGGCGAGGTCACATTTGCCGCGGCAAAC
>CAYSHU010000207.1:0-4136 GCA_964430965.1 uncultured Ruminococcus sp.
TAACCTCACCTCTTGATTGTATTATATCATAAACCTTACAAAATGTCAAGTATATTTTACAAATTTTCAAAAATATTTTTCAAACGAAAAAATCCCCCTCAAAGAGGGGGATTAGGAAAATCAAGTTTTGTTTCGGGAGCAACTGTCAACTGTTCTTGAAGCGCTTAGTAATGTCGTTCATCCTCTTAGCCCCGTCCGCTACCTGCTCGGCTATCTGCGTGCTGCGCTCGGAAACCTGCGTGCTTTGCGCGACGGACTGCGAGATCTCGTCCATTCTTGATTTTACCGTCAGCAGCGACTCCGCCTGCTCTGTTGTCAGCTCGCTTATAAGCTGGCTGCGCTGTGCGCTCTGCTCGGATTTTTCCATTACGTGCTGCATTTTCTGGATAACGCTGTCCGCTATCCGCTTGCCCTCGTTCACCGCCTTTGAGGACGCCTCGATAAGCTCCGATGTGTTGCTTACCGCCTCGGAGCTCTTTGTCGCGAGATTGCGCACCTCGTCGGCGACAACCGCGAAGCCCTTGCCCGCCTGCCCCGCTCTCGCGGCTTCTATTGACGCGTTGAGCGCCAGGATATTCGTCTGGAACGCGATGTCCTCTATTGTCTTGACGATAGACTCGATCTCCCGCGAGGAATTCTCGATTTCCTTCATAGCGCCCGACATCTTCGCCGCTTCGGCGTTGCCGTCATCGAGAAGCTCCGCGCTTTCCTTGGCAAGTTGCGACGCGATTTCCGAGTCCGCGCGGCTCTTTTCTGTCTGCTTTACAAGCGAGCCGATTGCCTCGGTGACTTCGGCGATAGTCGACGTTTGCTCCTCGGCGGACGCGGCGAGGCTGTCCGCGATTTCAAGCATTTTGTCGGAGGAGTCGTTTACTGTGACGGAGATCTCCGCGATCTTATTCACGATATCCGCCTGCTCGACCGCGGCCTGCTTTTCGTGAACCGCCTGCACTTTTACCTGCTCCAGCAAATCCGAAGCCTCGTGCCGGGCCTTGTCGGCAACCTCGATCTGCGCTAAGCATACCTTTATAAGATAGATCAGCACAAACGCGCCCACGTCCACGCCGAGCAAGCCCTTTAAAAGGCTGTCGATTTTTGTTCCGCTGTAAAAGAAATCCCTGAAAAACAGCCCCGCGATAGACGCGGCGTTTATCATAACTATCTGGATCACGATATTCCGCTTGTCGAAATAAATAGCGGCGATAGTTGCCGAGGCGAGCATAAGCGGGAACATTCCGTGCAGCTCGTGCCGCAGCGTTGAAGCCACGATGATCAGCAAAAGCTGAAACGTAGACAAGATCATTCCCTGCGTGATAAGCGACAGCTTCTTGCGCATAGCCGCGACAAACCCCGCGACCGCGCCGCCGCAGACGATTATCCCGATGCCGATAAACAGCCCGCCCGCAAGCGCCATATTCATAGCGCCGAACGCCACGCACACGCCGAGAATAACGACCATATGGATAGTGACCATTTTTTGTGTAATATTTACGCCGTTCATAAAAAATCCTTTCATTATTAAATAAGGTTAAAGACGTATCTATATAAATTATAACAGAATTTCCGTTTTTTGTCAACGGTAATTTTTTTGTTTTTCTGCTTGAATTATTCTCGCCTATATTATATAATGTAAGAAGTGAGCGCGTTTTCCCGAAGCGAAAATGCAAACCTTTTTAGGTCGTAATATACGATTAACATAGGTATTAGTCTTTAGTTGTTAGCTTTACTTGGTCTGGTGGTGCGAGGGGGAACCCCGTAGGGGGAGGGGGAATGCCCGCTTTTTTCCGAATTTTTGTCGTCCCCCTTCTCCGAAGGGGTTCCCCCTCGCACCCCCCGACGCAGAGCGTCGAATTCGCGGGGTGTAATCCGTGTTCAGTCTAAATACCGAACCAACCCGATGAAGTCATATAAATAAAAAAAGGAAACTTTTTCACTTAAAATGTGACAATCCCCCCTTGCCGATTGTGTTGTAAGTGAAAGGACAAAACGCGCGTGATACTTTCAAGAAAAACAAAGGAGCTGATAAAATGGACGAAACGCAGCTTGCCCGCTACATAAAGCTATTTCACCGAACGGTCTACCGCGCGGCGCTTGGGCTTCTCCATAACGCCGCCGAGGCGGAGGACGCCACGCAGGAAACATTCGTGAAGCTATTCGAATCAAATAAACACTTTACATCCGACGAACATTGCAAGGCTTGGCTTTTGCGCGTCGTTATCAATCACTCCAAAAATGTTCTGAGCTCGTTCAGATTTTCGCGGACGGAAGAGCTCGACGAGGCGATCCCCGTGGAGGATTTCGCCGAGCGCGACCTCGCGGACGCCCTCGAACAGCTCCCGACGAAATACAGAGCCGTAATCCACCTGCATTATTTTGAGGGATATTCCGCGAAAGAGATCGCCGAAATGCTTGATCTCTCAACAACGGCGGTGACAACTCGGCTCGCCCGCGGGCGCGAGAAGCTCAGGAATCTTATGACGCAAGAGGAAAGGCTTTACAAAGCCAAAATGCTCTTATGAGGAGGTAACAGCAATGAAACAGGAATACATTTCACTATTCGAAAAAGCCGCTCCCCGTATGAGCGATGAGGAGCTGTTCGACGCGGTTTTGTCTGCGGCGAGCGGCCGAAAGGGGAGTATCACCATGAAAAACAACACACAAAACACCGAACATAAATCCAAGAAATTTTTCAGCAAGGCAGTCGTAATCCCGCTTGCGGCGGCGCTCGCGCTCGGCGCGACGGCGGTAGGCGCGGTGGCGGTTTATAACCGCAGCGTAGCCGACGAGTACAACGACGTGCTCGCGCCGGGCGCTTCGATTTTTGAGCAGGAGTACAAAAACGCAGAAGGCGAGTTGGCAGCGCAGCCTGTCAGCAACGAGCTCTATGAGCAGATGAATATCGCGCTTGACAAAACGTTCGAGTGCGACGGCTTTACCCTTGAATTCCCCGGCGCGATAACCGACGGCAAGGATATGATCGTTTTGTTTAACGTTATTTGCGACGAGGACCCGACAAACGGAGAGCTCGCAAAAGGTTTTATAGAATACACTCCCGTAACCGAGGGCTTGGGTTATGGATACGGACGCTTTGATGAAGGAATGGGATTTTCAAAGCGCGGCGGCAAGACGGTTTTGAGCGGCTTTCTTGAGCTTTCAAACCTTGAAAAAGTCACAGCTGATACCATAACGTTGAAGCTGGATAGCTTGTGGGGCGACGAAGGCTTGTGGAGCGACGAAGGAATACTTCCTTTAGACATTGACCTTGAGATTCCGCTTACGAGCGACATCACGCGGTTCAACAAGACCGTAGATGTTCCCTCTGAGCCGCATATTGACCTCAGCGCTTGGGGCGAATGGAATGTGACCGATGTTGAGATAACCCCGCTTTCCGTGACATTTAATATGGACTTTGACGAAACGAGCGGGACAATGCCCGCCCCGATAGTGCATAAGGACGCTTCGCCCGATTTTCCGATGATTGTAACGTTCAAAGACGGTTCAACGCTTGATGTGTCCGACCACGCGGGAATGAGGCACGGCATTGACAGCGAAACCAGAACGACTATGATAAAGCGTGCGTTTAACTTCCCCATAAATGTTGACGACGTTCAGTCTGTACAAATTGCAAGCGCCGTGATAAATGTGGACGGCACCGTGCAGACAGTCGAGATACCCCCGATAAACGACCACTACTTACAGCACGGCGAACAAAAGTAATCTCCAAGGCGGTTGAACCTGCCTGATTTAAAGCCTTAAAACAAAGTCCTTCCAATTATGCAACACCGCAAAATGTTGCGCTTCCCGAATACGCCCCCACAGCATAAAGTGGGGGCGAAATTTTTAAAAATTTTTTGCAAAAAATTCCGAAAAACCCCTTGACAAAGCGGAAAAAACGTGGTAAAATATTAAGGCAACCCCAAAAAGGGGCGCATTTCGGGCGAATTTGGGCGAAAAAAGCAAAATTTTTTAAAAAAGTTTTGAAAAACCCCTTGACAAGCTCGAAAAAGTGTGGTATAATGATTGAGTTGTCCGACTTGGCGGCGTTCGCAGAAGTGGGGGCAGGTCAATCGGTGTACAACATAAATGGTTCCTTGAAAATTGAACAACAGACGAAGAATTAACGACCTTGTCAATTC